>DAORJC010000073.1:0-13674 GCA_035438885.1 Aquabacterium sp.
CGGCCACCGAGCCTTGCGCGATCTCGTCTTCGGTCGCTTCGCGCACGTCCACCACCTTGAGCGCCAGGTTCAGCGCCAGGCCGGCCAGGGGATGGTTGCCATCGAGCACCACGTGGGTGTCATAGACCTCGGTGACGGTGTAGAGCATGTCGGGGGGCATGTCCTGCGTTTGTGAGCCGGGGGGCGGTCCCTCGAACTGCATGCCTTCTTCCACGGCGTCGCTGAAGATTTCGGCCGACTCGAAGAACACCAGTTCACTGAGGTAGTCGCCAAAGGCGTGCTCAGGCTCCAGAAAGAGCGCGACCTCAAAGCCGGGGCCTTGCCCCATGAGGGCCTCCTCCACTTTGGCCAGCAAGTCGTCACCACCGAAGAAAAACTCCATCGGCTCGTTCAAATCGTCAATGAGCTCTCCTTGAGCGTCCTCAAGACGCCAGGTCAAACTCACGACACAGGGTTTGCGAATGTCCATCCTGCGATCATCTCACGACGCACAATGTCAGCCTGTGCCCAAACCGGGCCAACCCGCTGCGAACCTGTCACCCATGACCACCAAGAAATCCAAGCAGGACGACGTCCTCTCGATCGCCACCCCATTGCTGGGCGGCCTGTCGCCCGAACTCTTCATGAAAAAGCATTGGCAGAAAAAGCCCTTGCTGATTCGCCAGGCGGTGCCCGGGGTCAAGCCCCCGATCGATCGGGCCGCCCTGTTCGAGCTGGCGGCCAGCGAGGACGTGGAGTCGCGCCTGATCGCCCAGACGGGCGATCAATGGAAGATGTCCCAAGGACCTTTTGCCCGCCGCGCCTTGCCCAAGCTCACGCAGCCACAGTGGACGCTGCTGGTGCAGGGGCTGGACCTGCATGTGCCGGCCGCCCATGAACTGCTCAATCGCTTCCGTTTTGTGCCCGATGCACGCATGGACGATGTGATGATCTCCTACGCGACCGATGGCGGTGGTGTGGGCCCGCATTACGACTCCTACGACGTGTTCCTGCTGCAGGTTCACGGGCAGCGCCGCTGGCGCATTGGCCGCCTCAAGGACGACACCCTGGTGCCCGGCATGCCCTTGAAGATCCTGCAGAACTTTGAATGCGAGCAGGAGTGGGTGCTGGAGCCGGGTGACATGCTGTACCTGCCCCCGCGCTGGGCGCACGACGGCATTGCGCAGGGCGAGTGCATGACCTGCTCGATCGGTTTTCGGGTGCCTGAAGCCAACGGCCTGGCGTCCGAGCTTCTGATCCGCGTGGCCGAAGGCCTGGACACCGACAAGCGTCAGTTGTACCGTGACCCCGACCAACCCGCCACGGCCAACCCCGGGCGCATGCCTGCCAGCTTGCAGGCCTTTGCAGCCGAAGCTGTGGCCCGCATCCTCAAGGACCCACAAGAGGTACAGGCGGCCCTGGGCGAGGTGATGACCGAGCCCAAGCCCCGCGTGTGGTTCGAGCAGGGCGAGCCGGTGCCCGAAGGTTGTGGTGTGGTGCTCGATGCCCGCACCCGCATGATGTACGACGACAAGCGTGTGTATGCCAACGGCGACTCCTGGCGTGCGGCGGGTGCCGATGCGCGACTGTTGCAACGCCTGGCCGACCAGCGTTGCCTGAGTGCCTCCGACGTGGCCTCTGCCAGCGAAGATGTCCGAAATCTGTTTGATCAGTTCGCCGAAGACGGGTGGCTGCACCCCTTGGCCTGACCGGAGCGTGTTGCCATGACCACTGAACCTTCCAGCAAAGACCTGCCAACCGAGCCAGAGGCGGCGCCTGAGCGCGGCCGCATCGAGGGCTGGCCTGAGTGGGCCGAACTTGTCCGAGCGGCTTTGGCCGAGGCTGCTGCCACCTCGTCATCCCTGTGGTTGCAGGACGATGATTTTGCGCACTGGCCGATGGGCGAGCGCGCCTGTGTCGAGTCTTTTGATCAATGGGCGCTCAGCGGGCGTCAGGTTCACGCGACCCTGGTGGCTTTGCGCTGGGACGGTTTTGCCAGGGCCCACCCTCGCTGGTTGCGCTGGCGCACCACCTGGGTGCACAAGGTGGACTGCCTCGTGTTTCCTGAGGATCAGATCAGCAGCCTGGAGGGCTTTCGGCCCACCCTGGTGGTCAAGGATCGCCTGCTGATGCAACTGCTGGATGCCGAGCGTGGCGTGGGGGTCTGGACGCGCAATCCGGCCAGCCTGCAGGCGGCCTGGCACCAATGTGATGCTATTTCGCAACGATCCCTCGACTCAGGGGTCTCGACGACATTAGGCTTATAGGGAATAGCCCGAAGCTGCCTATAATCATGGTCTGTATGAGGCGTTCCCCAAAAGAAGCGCTTCATCCAAAAAATACCTCTGTCTCATATAAGTGGGACTGTGGGTAAAGCACATAGTTCCACGTACACCGTTTTTTGACACTCCTTTTGAGGATACAAGCATGAAAAAGTCGCTCCTGCTGGCTTCGCTGATCGCCGCCATGGCCCTGGCCGCTTGCGGTAAGAAGGCTGAAGAAGTCGCTGCTTCCGCAGCTGACGCCGCTTCCGAAGTCGCTTCCGCCGCTACCGATGCAGCTTCCGCTGCTACCGATGCAGCTTCCGCCGCCACCGACGCAGCTTCCGCTGCTACCGATGCAGCTTCCGCTGCTGTTGACGCTGCTTCGGCTGCTGTTGACGCTGCTGCTTCGGCCGCTCAGTAATCCCTGTTTTACAGGATTGCTGCAAAAGCCGCCTTCGGGCGGCTTTTCTTTTGCCTGCCTTTTGTTGAAGGTTGGGCAAAAGCCCAATAAAAAAACCCGGCCAAGGCCGGGTTTTTTGATGAGGCTGCGTGAGCCTTACTCGATGTTGGCGTTGAGCAGCTTGGCGATGTCACGGCCGGCATCGGTCTCGGCAGGGCGGCCATCTGGCTGTTGCACGGCCACCGTGGCCTGGCCGGATGCGGCCAGCACTTGCAGGCGATAGCGGGTGATGGTGTCCTTGCCGGCCTTGCTGCCGAACCAGCCGCTCACACGGTCCAACAGACCGGGTTTGTTGGCCGCTTCATTGCTGCTGGCCAGGCGAACTTCATACACGCCCTTGGTGCGGTCACGGTCTTCGACCGTGAAGCCGCCGCGATCCAGTGCCAGACCCACACGGCGCCAGGCCTGGTCATAGTCACCCGCAAAGGCCACCGTGACGCCATCGGCCAGGACTCGCGAGCGGGGGGCCGCAGGCGACTGAGCGGCCAGGGCGGCCTGGGCGCCTTCTTTGGGGGTGCCCAGCTTGACCATCAGGCGCGAGAGCATCTCGGCTTCCAGTTCGGCGCTGGCCGGACGGGACTTCCAGGTGGTGCTTTCCTTCTTGAGGTTGTCGACATAGACCTCGGCCAGGCCGCGGTGGCTGATGTAGATCTCCGAGCCCTTGGCGGTGCGCTCCACGCGGGTGCGGAACTGGTCACGCTCGCCGGTGTCGTACAGGTTGTCAAAGACCTTGCCGACCAATTGGCGCAAGCCGTCCTGGGCGAGCTTGGCACGGTTCTCGGACCAGTTGGTCTCGAGCAGTCCGGCCTTGGCCTGGTCCACAGGCAGCTCGAATCCATTTTCGACCCAGAAGTCGCGCACCTGCGCCCAGATCTGCTCCGGGGGCTGGTTCACCGACAGCCAGCGGGTCTGGCCATCGCGCTCCAGCGTGACGCCGCCGACGCTGTTGACCGCCACGGCGGACACGCTGGTGCCGGCAGCCGCTTGCGCCTGCTGGGTGTAGGCCGTGGCGGAGACCGCACCTGGCGAGGACTGCGTGAAGCGGCCTTGGCCAGTGAGCTGGGTCAGGTCCGGCGGGACGTCCAGGGACACCGTCTTGTTGCCGCTGCTGCGGTAGTCCACCTTGTCACCGGAGGTGAGGTTGGAAATGGTAGAGCAGCCGCCAGCCAGCAGGCTGAGGGCGCAGGCCGTGGCCACGAGGGCCAGGCGGGCAGGAGCTTGGGCAGTCAACATGTGAGTCTTAGGTGTCCGTGTAGGTCTCAGAGCACGCCGCTGTCACGCAGGGCGGATTCGACAATGGCTTGCGCCGATGTCGACAGGGGGGTCAGGGGCAGGCGCAGGGCGCCACCAGCCTTGCCCATGCGAGCCAGGGCCCACTTGACAGGGATGGGGTTGGGTTCGCAGAACAGGTGCTTGTGCAGGGGCAGCAGTTGCATGTGGATCTCGATGGCGCGGCGGGTGTCGCCCGCCATGGCAGCCTTGCAAAGTTCGTGCATGCCTTTGGGGGCGACGTTGGCGGTCACACTGACGTTGCCGTGTCCGCCCAGCAGCATCAGGGCCACGGCGGTGGGGTCATCGCCCGAGAAAATGCCGAAACCCTTGGGTGCCTGCTTGATCAGCCAGGCGGCGCGTTCGAGGTTGCCGGTGGCTTCCTTGATGCCCATGATGCCGGGGATGGCGGCCAGGCGCAGGACGGTCTCGTGCTGCATGTCCGCGACGCTGCGGCCGGGCACGTTGTAGAGCATCATGGGGATGTCCACCGCTTCGGCGATCGCCTTGAAGTGCTGGAAGATGCCTTCTTGCGTGGGCTTGTTGTAGTAAGGCACCACCTGCAGGGTGCAGTCGGCCCCCACTTTCTTGGCAAAGCGGCTCAGTTCGATGGCTTCGGAGGTCGAGTTGGCGCCCGCACCGGCCATGATGGGCACGCGGCCGGCGGCCTGTTCCACCGCCACGCGGATGATTTCACAGTGCTCTTCGACGTTCACGGTGGGTGATTCGCCCGTCGTGCCGACCACGCCGATCACGTCGGTGCCCTCGGCGATGTGCCAGTCGATCAGGCGTCGCAGGGTCTCATAGTCGACGCTGCCATCGGCATGCATGGGGGTGATCAGCGCAACGATGCTGCCAAGAATCGGTTTCATGTGCTTTCCTTACTTCAGGAGATTCTAATGGGGGCGCACATCCTTTTTGAGCGCTGCCAGGGCCAGGCGGTCAACCAGGCGGGGGGCGAGCAGCTTGAGCCAGCGGCTCAGTTTGCCCTTGGTGCTCATGACGATGTCGCGTTGTCGGGTGTTCATGCCCTTGACGATCAGGTCGGCGCAGGTCTCGACAGACATGGCGCCGTCCTCGTCCAGGCTGCTTTTGCCGGCGGGCTGACCTTGGGCGTTGTAGCCTCGCAGGCGGATGTCCGTGGCCACCACGCCAGGGTAGGCCATGGTCACGCCCACGCCGTGGGGCAGCATTTCGACCCGCAGCGATTCGAAAAAGCCGTTCATCGCAAATTTGGTGGCGCTGTAAGCGGTGCGTCCGGGCACCCCCACAAGCCCGGCCAGGCTGGAGACGGCCACGATCAGGCCGCGGCTGGCCTTGAGGTGAGGCAGGGCGGCATGGGTGACCCAGGCGCTGCCCCACAGGTTGACGCGCATCAGGTCTTCGTACCAGCCCATGTCGGTGACGTCTTCCAGCAGCGCATGGGCCGACATGCCCGCGTTGTTGATCAGGGTGTCGATGCGGCCAAAGCGGGCCACGGTGTCGGCGATCAGCCCCCGGCACTGGTCCTGCTGGCCCACGTCGGTGGGGCGGATCATGACGGTGGCGCCCAGCGCTTCGCACGCCAGGGCCACGGCCTGCAGCTTGGCCTTGTCGTGCGCAGCCAGAACCAGGATGGTGGTTTGCGCAGGCTTGCTGCGCGCGGCCAAGGCCAGTTGCCTGGCCAGTTCGGCGCCGATGCCGTCTGAGGCGCCGGTGATGATCGTGACGTGGGATGACATGTCTGGGTTGAATCGGTCAGGAGGAGCGCCGGCTGCCCATGGTCAGGTGCCAGTGCAAAAGGCCCAGAGGCGGTTCAGGTCAAAAGGCACGGGGCCCAGAAAGTACCACGCAAACACGCCGCCGAGCATCAGCACGATCGCCAGTCTGAGGCCCCAATGGACCCAGCGAGAGGGGAGCTGTCGCGAGGTCATGTCATGGCCATCTGGCGGCTGCGGGGCTGGAGATGTTCCTTGATGGGCAGGTTCAGGGCGGCCGCCAGGACGCTCAGCCCGATGGCGATCCACCAGACCACCTGGTAGCTTCCGGTGGCGTCGTACAGTCGACCGGCCATCCAGACGCCGGCAAAGGAGCCCAACTGGTGCGACAGGAACACCAGGGCACCCAGCATGGAGAGGAATCGAACGCCCAGCATCTGCGCGACGATGCCGTTGGTGGGGGGTACCGTGGACAGCCACAGGAAACCCATGGCACAGGCAAACAGCCCCACGCTCAGGGCGCTGGGGGGCACGCTGATGAAGGCCAGCATCACCAGTGCTCGCAGGCCGTAGATGCCCGCCAGAACGTAGGCCTTGGACCAGCGCTGCCCGAGCCAGCCTACGCTGTAGCTGCCAAAGATGTTGAACAGGCCGATGAGAGCCAGGGCAGTGGTGGCCACCGTGGCGGGCAACTGCTGATCCTTGAGGTAGCTGGGCAGGTGCACGCCGATGAAGGCCAACTGGAAGCCGCAGACAAAGTAGCCGGCGGTGAGCAACAGGTAACTGGGGTGGGTGAGGGCTTCCTTGAGCGCTTGCCCCGCTGTGGTGGGCTCGCCCCGCGCCGCGCCGGCGACGCTCGGTGCCTTGGGGGCGTGTGGCTGGGGTCGGTCGGCCAGCAATTGCCAGCCCAGGGGGCCGATCAGCAGGGCCGACAGCGCGAGGACCCACAGGGCCTGCTGCCAGCCCATCTGAGCGATCAGTGTGCTGGCCAGCGGCACCATCAGGAATTGTCCGAAAGACCCAGCGGAGGCGGTCACGCCCATGGCCCAGGAGCGGCGCTCCAGGCTGACGTGGCGGCCGATGGCCCCGTAGATCACGGCATACGTGCTGCAAGACTGGGCGGCGCCGATCAGGATGCCTGCGCTGAACATCAAGGCCCAGGGCTCGGTCGCCAGGGACATGCCCACCAGGCCCAGGGGGTAGAGCAGGGCGCCCAGCAGGAGGGGACGGGTGGCTCCCTGGCGGTCGGCCCACCAGCCCACCAGGGGGCCCGCGGCACCCCAGACGAGGTTCTGAACGGCCATGGCCAGGGAGTAGGTCTCGCGGGACCAGCCGCGCTCCATGCACATGGGTTGAAGCCACAGCCCGAAGCCGTGGCGGATGCCCATGGAGAGGGTCACGACCATGGCGCCGCACAGCAGCAGCCGGGTGATGTTCAGTGGACTGTGGGGGGCGGTGGTGTGCATGGATGGACGAGTGGGGGAGGCCCCCGAACGTCCATGGCCTGGGAGCTGCCGGTCAGACCTGCATGTTCATGATATCGGTATACGCCTGAACCAGCTTGTTGCGAAACTGAACAGCCGACTGAAAGCCCAGCTGGGCTTTCTGCATCGCGATCATGGTTTCTTCCAGGCTCACTGTGGGATTGCCGAACTGGACTTCCCGTTGCATCGAGCTGGACTTGGCCTGGGCCTGACTGATGCCTTGCAGCGCCTGGGAGAACGTGGTCGAAAAGCTGGGCTCGATCCGTTCGGGCGCTTGCGCATCCTGCAGGCGAGTCTTGGCCTGAACCCGCTGGGCGACGTCGGCCATCCCGGCGCTGGAGGCGGCCTTGGCAAAGTCAAAAGGTTTCAGTTTCAGGTCCATGGTGCCGATGATAGGAGGGGTGTTCTTGCCGTGATGGCAGGAAGTGGTCGGCATTTGGGCGGCTGTTCCCGGCACTTTTGCCCGCTCCAACTGCGAATAATGGGCTCGATCCTGCGGGATTGCGGCATCGTACGTTTACGGTGCGCAACCTGTCACCGAAAAGCCCATGGACGTCACGCTCGCACCCAATCAAGCCCTCGCGACCCAGCCCGCTGCCGTCATTGACGCGCCAACGAGTTTTGGTCAGCGTGTGATGGCCCTGCCTGCTCAGCGCAAGTTGATGCTCGGTGGTGGCCTGGCCGCTCTGCTCGCCATCCTGGTCGCCATGATGCTTTATGGCCGTGAGGGTGACTATCGTGTGCTGTATGCCAATTTGTCGGACAAGGATGGCGGCGCCATCCTGGCCCAGTTGCAGCAGATGAATGTGCCGTACAAGCATGCCGATGGGGGGGCTGCCATCCTGGTGCCTGCCGCCAAGGTGCACGATGTGCGACTGAAGCTGGCCACAGCGGGGCTGCCCAAGGGCTCGGTGGTGGGCTATGAGTTGATGGAGACCCAGCGTTTCGGGGTCACGCAGTTTCAGGAGCGGCTGAATTTCCAGCGTGGTCTGGAGGGTGAATTGATTCGCTCGATCCAGGCCTTGTCAGGTGTGGAGAGTGCCCGCGTGCACATGGCGTTGCCCAACCAGAACGGGTTCTTCCGCGAACAGCAAAAAGCGTCGGCTTCGGTGATCCTGACCTTACACCCTGGCCGCACCCTGGACAAAGGGCAGGTCGCCGGCATCGTCCACCTGGTCTCGTCCAGCGTGCCGGAGATGTCGCCCAAGGCCGTCAGCGTGGTCGACCAGTCCGGCGCGCTGCTGTCGGGCTCCAGTGACGGCAGCGTGGATCAGACCGGTCTGGACGCCTCCCAGCTGCAGTACGTGCGCCAGATGGAAGCCAATTTCACCCAGCGGGTTCGCGACCTGCTGGAGCCGGTGGTGGGCAAGGACAACCTCCGGGCTCAGGTCACGGCGGATGTCGATTTTTCGCAGATCGAATCCACCGCTGAAGAGTACAAGCCCAATCAGAACCCCACCGAAGCCACCATTCGCAGTCAGCAGACCAGCGAGCAAACCGGCAGCAACACCACGTCGGTGGCCACCGGCATCCCCGGTGCGGTGAGCAACCAGCCACCGGTGCCGGCCACGGCCCCGATCAATGGCGCCTCGCAGCCCCTGCAAGGTGCGATGGGTGGCGCGACCGCCGGCCTGATGACCAACGGTCGTCGCGAGGCCGTGACCAACTACGAGGTTGACAAAACGGTTCGGGTGACGCGAAATTCCACAGGCAACATCAAGCGTGTCACGGCTGCCGTGGTGATCAACCACATCACCAAGACCGATGCCAAGGGCAAAACGACGACCGAGCCACTCAAGCCTGAAGAGGTAGAAAAGCTCACGTCGCTGGTCAAGGAAACGATTGGCTTCAACGAGCAGCGTGGCGACTCGGTCAAGGTCATCACGGCCCCGTTCCAGCCCATCAAGGATGAGACGGTGGAAGCTCCCATCTGGAAGCAGCCCGAGATTCAGGACCTGATGCGCACCCTGGCGCTGCCTGCCGCTTTCACGGCACTGGCGCTGATCGTGGTGTTTGGCGCGATTCGCCCGGCCATTCATGCCGCGGGGGCGGGCAAGGGCAAGACTGGCAAGGGCGGGCTCAATGCGGTGGTGGATGACGACACCGAGTTGCCCCGATTGACCAAGCTGGATGATTCGAACGGGCGACTGGGCATGGGCGGGGCGATGCCTGCCCTGGAAGCGCCGGCCCTGGATGGTCGACTGGAGGCCGCTCGCCGTCTGGCCAAGGAAAACCCGGTGGCCATGGCATCCCTGGTGCGTGGCTGGGTGAACAAGGATTGAGGCAACGTCATGGATGAAAAAGGTCTTGAAGACGCTGCGATCTTGCTGATGTCCCTCGGTGAAGAGGAGGCGGCCGATGTGTTTCGCCAACTCGAACCCAAGGAAGTGCAAAGCCTGGGTGAGACCATTGCCAAGCTCAAGACGGTGCCACGTGAGCGTGTGGAGTCCGTTCTCGCCCGTTTTGCCACCGAGTCGACCGACATCGGCATGCTGGTGCCCGACACCGATGAATACGTCAAGGCGGTCTTGCGCAAGGCCCTGGGTGACGAGAAGGCCAACTTGCTGATCGATCGGATCATTCAGGGCAACGATGTCACGGGCATTGAGAGCCTGAAGTGGATGGACGCCGGATCGGTGGCAGAAATGCTCCGCAACGAGCACCCTCAGATCGTCGCCGCCATCCTGGTCCACCTGGACCCCGATCAGGCCTCCATGGTGCTCAAGTCCTTCAGCGACCGCCATCGCAACGAGGTCATGATTCGCATTGCCACGCTCGATGGCATCCAGCCCAATGCGCTGAAGGACCTCAACGAGGTGCTGTCTCGGGTGCTGGCCGGCGGTGTGCAGGTCAAGCGCCAGTCGCTGGGGGGTGTCAAACCCGCGGCCGAGATCATCAACATGATGGGCACGGCGCTGGAGACGTCCATCCTGGACTACATCCGCGAATCCGACGGCGACTTGGCCCAGAAGATCATGGACAACATGTTCGTGTTTGATGACCTGGTCAAACTGGACGACAAGGGCTTTCAGGCCCTGCTCAAGGAAGTGCAGACCGAGTCGCTCATCATTGCGCTCAAGGGTGCATCGCCCGAGATCCGCGAGAAGGTGTTCAAGAACATGTCCAGCCGCGCGGCCGAGACGCTGCGCGAGGACCTGGAGTCCCGTGGTCCGGTCAAGCTATCCGAGGTCGAGAGCGAGCAGAAGGAAATGCTCAAGGTCGTGAGACGCCTGGCCGACGAAGGACAGATCGTGCTGGCTGGCGGAGGCGAAGATGACTACGTCTAACTCCAACAAGACCCCACCTGGCGCACCCAACAGTTACACGCGCTTCATCCCTCGGGAAGAGCTCAAGGGGTTTGCCGCGTGGAATCCCAATTCGCTGGAGGATCCGGCGGCGCCACGCGCTGCGCCCGGTGAGTCTTCCGCCGGCGGCGGCATCCACAAGGCCCCATTTTCGGTGCGTGCCGGTGTGGATGGCGTTGCCACGGAGCCGGTCGAGCCGAGCACCCAGGCGCGCTCTGCGGCCGCGGATGCGGCGACTGCCACGGCACATCCTGCGGGCAAGCCCAAGGCCACTCGTCCACCCGAGCCCAAGCCCGAGCCCAAGCCCGAGCCCAAGGTGAATGTGGACACGCTGGTCAAGGAAGCCCGCCATTCGGGTTATCAGGATGGCTACCGCGACGGCCTGGCCGCGCTGGAGAGCTACAAGCAGACGCAGTCGGCTCAGATGGCCGCCTTCATGAGCGATCAGGTCGGCGCCCTGGTGTCGGATCTGCACCAGCGTCTGGAGCTGCTGGAAGCCCAGTTGTCCGGTCGCATTGCCGGTGTGGCGCTGGAGTTGGCCCGTCAGGTCGTGCGCAGCGAGATTGCCACCCGGCCGGAACTGGTGGTGTCGGTGGCCGAGGATGCGATGAGCACCATTCTGTCATCGGCCCGCAGCATCGTGTTGCGCCTCAACCCTGACGATCTGGCAATGGCCCATGGCTCGCTGGACGAGCAGCTCAAGGCCCGTGGCGCGCGCCTGGTGGGCGACCCCCATGTGGCCCAAGGGGGGTGCCTGGTCGAGTCCGACATTGCCGTGGTCGACGCCAGTGTGGAAGCGCGCTGGAATCGTGTGGCCGCTGCCATGGGCATCGAGATGGACTGGAACGCCGATCCGGAGCACACTGCACCCATGCCGTTGGAAGTGCCTGAGGGCGACAGCCGATGGCTCGATGATCTGCAGCCCCGGGCTGATGAAGGAACATCGTCATGAACATGAGCCCCCGAGCTGGCCACGATGTGGCCATGGACCGCTGGTATCGATTCCTCGACGATCTGGACGCTTGTGCCGGTGGCGCGCCCATGGCCCTGGAAAACGAGGGCAAGCTGGTTCGTGTGGCGGGCCTGGTGCTGGAGGCCGCAGGCCTGCGCTTGCCGGTGGGCGCGGTCTGTGAGATCCATTCCGACATGCGCCTGGAGGCCACCCCGGTGCTGGCCGAGGTGGTCGGCTTTGCGGGCGATCGCGCCTACCTGATGCCCACGGCGGAGGTGCACGGTCTGGCCAGTGGCGCCCGCGTGGTGCCGCGCAGCCTGCCGATCAACCCCCCTTTGCTGGGCCGGCCCAGCCACCCTTGGCGTCGCAGTGAAGACCGCACTCGCCACCTGCCCATTGGCAGCGGCCTGCTGGGTCGGGTGGTGAACGCCCAGGGTGAGCCTTTGGACAAGCAGGGACCCTTGAATCATGTGCGCAGCGAGCCCCTGGTTCGCCGCTCGATCAATGCGATGGAGCGTGACCCGGTCCGCCTGCCGCTGGACACCGGCGTGCGCGCCATCAATGCCATGCTCACGGTGGGCCGTGGTCAACGCATTGGTTTGTTCGCTGGTTCCGGCGTGGGCAAGAGTGTGTTGCTGGGCATGATGGCCCGCTACACCCAGGCCGATGTCATCGTGGTGGGTCTGATCGGCGAACGGGGCCGAGAAGTCAAGGAATTCATCGAGGACATCCTCGGTGAAGAAGGCCTGGCCCGCTCGGTGGTGGTGGCCGCCCCGGCCGATGCCCCACCCCTGACCCGGATGCAGGGCGCCGCCTACGCCACCGCCGTGGCCGAGCACTTTCGCGACCAGGGGCTGCATGTGCTGCTGCTGATGGATTCGCTGACCCGCTACGCCATGGCACAACGTGAAATTGCGCTGGCCATTGGCGAGCCGCCCGCCACCAAAGGTTATCCACCCTCGTGTTTTGCCAAACTGCCCCAACTGGTGGAGCGCAGCGGCAATGGCTTGAACGGCCATGGCTCCATCACGGCGTTCTACACCGTGCTGTCCGAAGGCGACGACCAGCAGGACCCCATTGCCGATGCGGCGCGGGCCATCCTGGACGGTCACATCGTCCTGTCTCGCGAGTTGGCCGAGGCCGGTCATTTCCCGGCCATCGACATCGAACGCTCCGCTTCCCGAGTGATGACCAATGTGGCCAGCAAGGAGCACATCGAGTCTTCTCGGCGTTTTCGCCAGCTGTGGTCCCGCTACAGCAAGGCGCGCGATCTGATCCAGCTGGGTGCTTATTCGCCCGGCAGTGACCCCGAGCTGGATGCCGCCGTGCGTGCCCATCCCCAGATGGTTGCCATGCTTCAACAAGACATGCATACACCGGCCACTTTGGGCGACAGCGTCGGTCAGTTGCGTGAGATCGTTCGATCATGAGCCAGACACCCACCGCTTTGATTGCCTTGCTTGAACAGGCTGAGGCCGCGCGCGATGAAGCCATTGCGCAGTTCGAGAACAGCCGCAAGGCCCACGAAGGGGCCCAGAAACAGTTGCAGTCCCTGCACGACTTCAGGCAGCAGTACCAGGAGCGCTGGCAGCACCAGTTTCGTCAGGCGGGCGGCATGGAAATCATGCGTTGCTACCAGGATTTCATGACCCGCATGGGCGAGGCCGAATCCGAGCAGCGTCGTCGAACCGAGCACGCGGCCATGTATGCCGAGCGTTGCCGGGCGATGCTGATCGAGCGTGAGCGCAAGGTGGCGGCTGTGTCGCGCCTGATCGAGCGCCGCGTGAAGGAGCAATCGCTCAAGGAACAACGCAGAGACCAGAAGGCCACCGATGAAATGGCGGCACGTCTGAGTTCCTCCGGTGGTGGCCTGATGTCGGCCAGGTCGGTGACCAGCAGTTCCTTCTGATCCTGCCAGAACGTAGACAAGGGCCACCCCATGAACTCTCATCTGCCGTCCACCTTCCAGTCGTCTTATTCCCGCAGCGCAGCGGCCAGTGCGGTTGACGCCTTGTCCGCCACGCCCCCTGCCTCCCCAGCCTCCCGATTGGGCGCCGAGTCTGATGCTCAGGCGTTTTCGCGCTTGATGGCGCAGCACCGTGAGGCCCAAGGCATTGCCAGGCCCGCAGCGGGCGCCCCGACGAAGCCACAGTCCGTGCAACAGCCCTCGGTGGTGACCGCGAGCCGGCCTCCGATCAGCGCCCAGCCGAACCAGAGCGCCAAAGCTGCAGAGCGCACCCGCCAGGACGAGGCAGAGCCTTCGT
>DAORJC010000074.1:0-13046 GCA_035438885.1 Aquabacterium sp.
CCCTCAAAGCCACCCCTGACACCGCCCCGCCCCACACCGGCAGGCCAACTTGCCCCCATGGTGCGTCGGCCCATAACGAACCGTGAGCTCCTCACCCGCCTCGATGTCACGCAAGGCATAAAACGCCACCCGCCCCTGCTCCACCTTCAGCACCATGTTGGGCTCACAGTGGTGGTTGGCAAAGCGCAAGGGATCGGTCGAATCCGTCGCATCGATGGAGCGCTTGTCCGACACCGCGATCATGAACACATGCCCGCTGTCGCGCGCCGCCTGCCGGGCCCGGGCAAAGGCCTCCTTCTGGCTGACGCTGACGCCGCGGATCTCGCCGATCTTGGCGCGGGCCGGGATGGCCTGGTCGGCAAACACGCCCGTGCCTTCGATGCCGCTGGGGCCCACGGTCAACGGAAACTTCTGGGGGTTGGCCGGACGACGGGGTTCAGGCGCCGGCGTCGGCGGGGTCAAGGTGCGCAGGACAGGCATGGCCCAAGTATGCCCTCAGCCCTGCTCCATCACGGCCTTGTAGAGGCTGCGCTTGGGTGCGGCCAGCACGCGGGCCAACATGGGTTCAAAGAATGCCAGTGGCAGGGTCTCGGTGTCGGGGTTGAAGGCCGCCGCGTCGTACGCCTCGCAGAAATGCGCCGTGCGCCGGTACAGATCGGCCTGGTCCTTGAACTGCTCGCGCAGGTCGCGGTCCATGCCCAGGTGGTGGAAAAAATAATAGCCCTGGAAGATGCCGTGGTGGGCCACCATCCAGTGGTTCTCTTCGCTCACAAAGGGTTTGAGGATGGCGGCGGCCACGTCGGCGTGGTTGTAGCTGCCCAGGGTGTCACCGATGTCGTGCAGCAGGGCGCAGACCACGTATTCCTCGTCCTGACCGTCACGGTGGGCCAGGGTGGCGGTCTGCAGGCAATGGGTCAGCCGGTCGATGGGGAAGCCGCCAAAATCGCCCTTGAGCAATTGCAGGTGGTCCAGGATGCGGCCGGGCAACAGACGCGCGTAGCTTGAGAACTCGCGGGCGATGATGGACCAGTCTTGCGCCGTGCCCTCGCGCATGTGGCGGAAGGTGGCGTGGTCGGGGTGGGGCGTGTCGCTCATGGCTTGAGTGTGGCCCAAAGCATGGGCCCAGGGATCGGCAAGATCCCCAGGCCCGTGAGAGGCGTCACACCGCGGGCGTGTCCTGACCGCGCATTTGATCAAACAGTGCGTACCAGTCCAGGCGACGGGTCATGACCATGATGACGGCCAGCACCGCAAACAGCATGAAGGAGCCCAGCACCAGGGCGCTTTGCTCCAGTTGCAGCAGCGCATACAAGGTGCCGTACAGCGCGCTGGTGCCCAGGCCGAAGACCAGCCCACGGCGCCAGCCGTCGAGGATGTGGCTGGCATAGAAGGTCAACAGCCCGGTGCAGGCGCCGGCCGCGATCGTGTAGGCCAGGGCAAAGGCCATGTGTTCGGACAGGCTCACCAGCAGCAGGAAGAACAAGGTCATGGCCATGCCCACCAGCAAGTACTGAATGGGGTGCACCCGCAAGCGGTTGAGCACCTCGACCAGGATCACGCCAACAAAGGTCAGCACGATGAACAGCAGGCCGTATTTGGTGGCACGGTCGCTGAGCACATAGGGGTTCACGGGGTCCACAAAATCAACGCCGAAGGTCTCCACGCAACTGCCGGGTTTGAGGGTCTCTTCTTCCATCCCGGAGTCCACACTGGTGTAGCGGCGCATGGCCATGGCCTGGCTCTGGTCACCCATCGACACCTGGCACAGCGGCAGGCCCTTGAGCAGGTCACGCTGGGCGGTGGTGGCCAGCGAGGTCACACGCCAGGCGGCCGTGAAACCCTGCGGGGTGATCTGCCGTTCGGCCGGCAGAAAGCGCCCGCCAAAGGAGGGGTGGGGCCAGGCGGCCGAGAGGGTCCACTCGGTGCGGTCGGCCACCGGGGCCACGGCCAAGGCACGGGTGCCGGCCAGCTCCAGGGTCAGTTGACCTTGCAGACGGGCTGGCACGGCACCATCGGCCATCCAGGCCACCGGCAGGGCTGCGTGGAAGCCCTGGACATGCAAGGGGTGCTGCGTGCCACTGCGAACGGGCAGTTCCTGGCCCTGAAGGCTCAGGCGGGCCGTGCGGATGCCGCGCCCGTCGGTGATGCCCACGGACACCACCGGGGCCTCACACTGGATCACCGAGTTGGCGTGCTGAGGCTTGGGCACCAGGGCCTGGAGGTCACCCCAGACCACATCGACCTGGGCCTTGAGGGCATAGCCATTGACCTTGAAGATGCCGCGATGGCGCGGCTCCATGGCGACGTTGGACGTGGCCTGCACCGTCTGCGGCGGCAGGATCAGTTGCAGCTCACGTTGCTCGGGCACGTACTTGAGGCTCTTGCCCTCGCCGGTGGTGGTCTGCCAGCTTTCGGTGCAACGGCGCAGCAGCATCGGGCCCAGCAGGGTCTGGCTGGCCGCCAGGCTGTTGACCACACTGCGCTCGGCCTGCCCGCGGCGGTCTTCACGCTCGCGCACCACGTCCTGGACGGACCACAGGGCCCAGCTCAGGCCCATCAGCACCGCGCCCATGGCCAGTGCCTTGCTCATCAAAGGGAACCTCATGTTTTTCTTCCTGTGTCGAAGGTGGATGACACAGTCAGTGTGTTCAGCGACGGTGAGGCTTCGATGAGGTCGGTGAAGCCAGTGTGAAGTGCAGCGTCACGCACAGGCCGGGCTGAACATTGGCCCAGCTCAGGTGGCCGCCATGCAACTGCATGATCTGGCGCACGATGGCCAGCCCCAGGCCAGAGCCCTTTCGGGCGGGCTCGTCGCCATGGGCCGGGCGGGGGGTGGAATAAAAGCGCTCGCCCAGGCGCGCCAGCGCATAGTCGGGCACACCGGGCCCCTGGTCGCAGATGACCAGGCGCCAGGCTTGGGGATCGCGGTGCAGGCTCAAACGGATCTGGCTGCCGCGGGGCGCAAAGTCCAGCGCGTTGTCCAGCACATTGCCCACGGCGATCTGCAGCAGGTCGGCCTCGCCCGTGAGCCCCTCCGTCAGGTCGGCATCGGCCGCCGGACCCCAGTCGCACAGCAGCGAGATCTGCTGGCGCTCGGCCCGTTGGCGCGCACGCTCGATGGCCGGCGCCAGCGCATGGGGCAGGTTCAAGGGGGTCTGGTGGTCCAGGCTGCGGCGATGCTCCAGCTTGGACAGCTCCAGCAGGCGTTCGACCAGCACGTGCAGCCGGGCGGCCTGGTCCTGCACCTGCAGGGCAAAGGCGCGGCGGTCGGCCTCGGGCAGCTCGTCCTGCAGCAGCTCGGCCGCGCCGCCAATGGCCGCCAGCGGGCTTTTGAGCTCGTGCGTCATGGCCCGCACCATCTCTTCGATGTGCTCGCGCCCCTCCAGCCGCTCGCGCATGCCCTGCATGGCCACGGCCAGGTCGCCCAGCTCGCCGGGCAGGCTCGGGGGCTGGACCTGGTCGTCGCGCTGGCCCCGCTCCACCCGCCGCGCATAGTCACGCAGGCGCCGCACCGACCACACGATCCAGCCCGTGACCAGCACGCCCACCAGCAAGGACAGGCCCAGCAGCCACAAGCCACTGATCAGGATGTCATGCTCGGCCCGGTCGATGAACTTCTGCACCGTGCTCATGGGCTTGGCCACCGTGAGCACGCCCAGCAGCTCGTTGCCCTGCCGGACAGGCGCGGCCACATACATGGTGGAGGTCTGGTTGTCGTTGATGACCTCGCGCGTGGCCCGGGCCCCGTACTGGCCCTTGAGCGTGCGCGAGACATCGATCCAGCTGGAGTAGTCCTGCCCCACGGCCTGGCCACTGTGCTCGCCCGACCGAAAGCCGGTGTCAAAGACGACGCGGCCCTTGGCATCGGTCACGTACACGCGGTAGTCCAGCGAGCGTTTGCTCAGGCCCCAGATGCGGGCATCAATGGGCCGCTCGGCGTAATCGCGCACCCGCCTGGCAAAGCGGGAGTCCGCCAGCGTGCCCTGGGGCGGCATCTGGGCCAGGTCGTCCACGGCCAGCTCGGCCAGCAGGTTGGCCGTGTCCACCATCATGTCTTCCATGACCTCGCGCACGCTGGGCCGGACCTCGGCCACAAACACGCGCAAGACAAAGAAGGCAGCGATGCCCGTGATCAGGAAAAAGCCCAGCAGCAGCCGCAGGCCGAGCTTCATGGCTGGAGCCGGGTGAGGTCCAGGGCATAACCCAGGCCCCGGTGGGTGACGATGAGGTCCTGCTCCCCGCTGGCCTCGCGCAGCTTGGCACGCAAGGTCTTGATGTGGGTGTCCACCGTGCGATCGGTGCTGTCGGCATCGGGCCCCCAGACGGCGTCCAGCAGGGCCTCGCGAGACCAGATGCGACCCGGGTGGCGGCACAAGGCCTGCATCAGGCCCAGCTCCAGGCGGGTCAGGGGCAACCAGGTCTGGCCCAATCGGATGCGCTGTCCAACCTCGTCGCAATGCAGGACGGGCTCGGGCGCTGTGGCGGTGGCCGAGGCCGCCGGCAAGGCCGCACGGCGCAGCAAGGCCCGCAGGCGCGCCACCAGCTCACGCGGGCTGAAGGGCTTGGTCAGGTAGTCGTCCGCGCCCAGCTCCAGGCCCAGCACGCGGTCCAGCTCTTCACTGCGGGCCGTCAGCATCAGGATGGGCAGGCTGGCGCTGCGGCCACCGGCCTGGCGCAAGGCCTTGCACAGGTCCAGGCCACTGCCATCGGGCAGGCCCACGTCCAGAATCGCAGCGGCAAAGGCATGGTCAGGCGCCGTCAGCAGGCCCGCGGCCTCACGCACCAGCAACACGTGCGTGACCTCAAAGCCCTCGCGCTCAAAGGCATAGGCCACGGTGCGAGCAATGGCCGGGTCGTCTTCAAGCAGCAGGAGCCGGGTGCCCATGTCGACGTCCTTGGTTTCAGGCAGCGGCGGGCAAGGTCCCGTCGGCCCGCAACAAGGTTTCCAGGCACTGCTCCTGGATGCCGTAGAAGGCCTTGATCTCGGCGATCTGCTGCAGCACCACGGCATTGGACTGGGGCGCCGCGCGCTTGACCGCCAGGATCATCTTGTTCTTGTTGGTGTGCTCCAGCGAGATGAACTCAAAGACCTGCGTGTCATAGCCAGCCGCATCGAGCAGCAGGGCGCGCAGCCCGTCGGTCAGCATCTCGGCCTCCTGGCCCAGGTGAATGCCGTGCTGCAGGATGGGCCGCAGCGGGTGCGGGCTCAGCAACTGCGGCCGGATCTGCTTGTGGCAGCAGGGCGAGCACAGGATGATCTCGGCCCCGGCGCGGATGCCCAGGTGAATGGCGTAGTCCGTGGCGATGTCACAGGCGTGCAGGGCGATCATCACGTTCAGAGCGGCCGGGTGGTAGTCCCGCACATCGCCCTGTTCGTAGTTCATGCCTTGCAGGTCCAGGCGATCGATCACACCCTGGCACAGCTGCACCAGCTCGTCGCGCAGCTCCACGCCCGTCACCTGCGCATCGACCCCTTGGGTGTGGCGCAGCCAGTCGTGGATGGCAAAGGTCAGGTAGCCCTTGCCCGACCCGAAGTCGACCACATGCAGGGCTTTGGCTTCGGCCAGGGGCGATCGCACCAGCGCATGCGAGAACACCTCGATGAACTTGTTGATCTGCTTCCATTTGCGGGACATGGCCGGGATCAACTGACCCTGGGCGTCGGTGATGCCCAGCTCGCGCAGGAAGGGGCGGCTCAGCGACAGCAGGCGGTGCTTGTCGCGGTTGTGACCCTGCGTGGACGGCAACTCGGCGGGGGCATGGCCGGCGCCTTCGTTCGAGGGGGTGCCCACACGCACGCTGGCCTTGCCTTTTTTGGAAAAGGCCAGCTGGATCTCTTGCGTGGGGGTGTGCAGGTGGGCGTTGCGGAACACCACGGCCTGCAACCAGCGCTCGACCAGGGCCAGGCCCTCGGCCAGCGGCAGGTTCTTGGTCACGTCCTTGGTCGGGTAGCGCAGCAAGAAGCTCAGGTGCGGCTGACCTTTGAGGTCCACCGCCCGCACCGTGATGCGCTGCACATCGGGGCCCAGGGCCTCGTCACCCCCGCGGTGGTGCGCCAGCACCAGCTTGACCAGGCGCTGCTGCGCCAGGGCCTCGCCCAGTTGCTGCATGAAGCGCCCGATCTGGGGCGCTGCAGACAGGTCGGCCGTCATTCAGCCTTGGGCTCGTCGCCCTGCGGTGCAGGGGCCGCGTCCACGGGCGCTGCAGACGCCTGGACAGGCGCGGCAGGACGGCGGTCTTCACGGGGGCCTTGGCCTTCCGGGCGACGTGCCTGGCCGCTCGCGGGACCACGCGCGTCAGGGCGGGGGCCACCGGGGCCTCGGCCACCACCACGCTGATCCGGACGGGGGCCGCGAGGACCGGCGCTGGGGCCACGGCCGTCAGGGCGGCGATCACCGCCACGGTCACCACGGGGGGCGCCACGGGCGTCACCGCGACCGTCGCCACGTCCCTCACCACGACCTTCACGGCCCGGCCCCCGCCCATCGCGGCGGTCGTCACGACGACCTTCTTCGCGGGGGGGCATGGCCTTGGCTTCTTCGCGGGCCAGGGCCAGCAGTTCCGGCAGGGCCTCGGGCGTGATGCCCTTGAGCGCGCAAAAATTGGCCTCGGTCAGCTTGGTGGTCTCAAAGTCACGCAGCAGGCTGGCGCGCTGGCGGCGCTCGCCCTCATCTTGCTCACGGCGCTCGTTCTGCTTGGCGCGGCGGCGGGTCAGCTCGTCCAGCGCCACCTGGCGGTGCTCGTCGGTCAGCTCACCGGCGGGCTGACCGTCCAGGTCAAAGCGCTGCTGACCGCGCGACACCGCGATCAGGTAGGAGGTGGCGCCCGTGTAGCGGCGGAAGAAAGCCGACAGGGCCTGCTTGCTGAACACGCCGGGGGCGCGCTCCTGGATGTCGACCTGAACGCGCAGCTTCAAAGGCTTGGGCTGGCCCTTGAACAGGCCCGGGAACAACTCGGCCAGTTTGGCGCCCGTGGCAGCAGGGGTCGGGACGGGGGTCGCGTCGCCAGCAGGAGCGGCCGCCGCTTCAGGCGCGGTCAGCGAAGGATCCGGGGTATCGGAAGGCGACGAGGGGGTCGAGGACATGGCGAGCAGACACCGTGAAAGACAAACCCCGGATTGTGCCTGCGGATCCGCTTGCTGGGAACGAACTTGCAAGCACTCGTGATTGGCCGGTTGCTTGACCGGTTTCTCAGGCGCAGGATTGAAGGGCCTGACCGTCCCAGCGGGCCACGCCCACGCGGGTCAACTGGTCCACGGCCCACTGGGCCAATTGGGGGGGCGCTTCGTCAAACGCAGCCTTGAAGCCGGGCTGGGACATCAGCCCATGGTCGATCAGGTCGATCACGTCCTGTTGCGGCATGTGCTGCCGGTCCAGCAAGGTGAACGCCAGCAGGCCCTTGAGCGCGGCCTGTGCATGGCGACGCGGGTCCTGCGCCAGCCAGTTCAGGCGCGACCGGGCCGTCTGCAGGGCCGCGTCCACCTCGGTGAAGGGCGCGCCATGGCCCGGGATGACCAGGCGGGGCGCCAGTTGCTCGATCAGTTCCAGCGTCTGATCCTGGGCGGCAAAAGCACCCAGGTCACCGTTGAGCGCCGGGAACAGCACGCCAAATCCGTTTTGCCACAAGGCGTCGGCCGAGATCAGCACGCCCTGGGTCTCGCACCACAGCATGACCATGTCGGCATCGTGTCCGTCGGCCGGCAGCACCGTCCAGTCGTATGGCCCCAGCCGCACGGAGCCGTCCACCACCAGGGTGTCGTCATGCACAAAACGGTCGCACAGCTGGCCGGTGGGGCGGTAGCTCAGGGCCACATCGTCCCAGGCCTTGACGGCTTCGCTCAGCCCGGGCGGGATGGTGGTGCGCACCTGCGGGTAACGCGCCTGCAAGGCCGCATTGCCACCCGCGTGGTCGGAGTGCAGGTGGGTGTTGACGATGTGGTGCAGGGGGTCCCCACCGAGGGCCTGATCGATCAGGGCCAGCGTCTGGGGCACATGGTTGCGGTAGCCGGTGTCCACCACGGCATGGGCATCGCCCTGCGTGAAGACCACGTTGTTGGAGGAGAGCCAGCCGCGCTCCAGCACGGCCATGCCCGCAGGCAGGCTCACCACGCAGGAACCGACTCAGGCGGGCACAGGCTCGACGCGCCGGGCCTTCTGCCACAGAGAGACGGCTTGGGCCACCCAGGATTGAAAGTGCTGGTCATCGAGCGAATAGTAGGGGATGCCACGCGACGTGAAGTCCAGGACTTCCCGCGCCAGCCGCTTGTCGCGGCTGTGCTCACCCAGTTGCTCGATCAGGTGCAAGGCCTTGACGCGGTGAAAGGCCACCGGCGAGCAAAGGTCGGCCCGCAGTTCGAGCGGTGTGCTGGGTTGGGTCATGGTGCCACTCCTTCAACAATGTGTTGTGATTCATTGTTTCGGATCCAAACCCGGGGCATTGAGGTAGTAACCCCGTCAAGCGGCCCCAGTTCCGGCATTTGTACACGTCATCATCGACTGAGCAAGCCGATGGCCGCTGAGCCAGGCGGACTCCACCCGACCACCGCCCAGGAAGTCGCCACACACGGCCAGTTGCAGATCGGGGTCGTGCCAGTGTGTGGCGGCGCTTGGGTCCGGCGCCTCATCGGTTCGGGCCGGTTGCGCATAGCGCCAGCGATGCACCGCGGCATGGGCCACGGCGGGCGCCTGCGTGGAGGTCCCCAAGGCATCGAACAAGGCCAGCAGCAAGGCGTGCCGGACCTCGTCGGTCGGCGCTTCCAGGTGGGCCTGGCTCCACGCGGGCGTGGCCTGCGCCACCCAGGCTTGCCAGCGGGGGTGACGGGGTCGGCCCGGTTTGTCGTCCTGGCGCGCCAGCCAGCCCAGGGGGTGCTGTGGCTGCAAGGCCGATGGCCGGGCCGCGTCAAACGGCCAGTCCACCGCATCGGTCAGGGCCATCAGGGTCCAGCAGGGCCACATGGGTGTGGCCGCCGCCTGGCGGGCCCAATCAGGGCGGTGCGGCGCCAGCAACACGGCGGCCTGCTCGGGCGGCATGGCCAGCACCACGTCGTCAAATGACTCCGGATGGGTGGCTTCGTTGGTCTTCAGCGCCCATTGGCGGCCATGTCGACTCAATTCAGTCACCTGAAAAGGCCAGACGGTGCGCAAGCGGGGACCGGGCACCAACCAGTGACGCACCAGATCGGGCATGCCAGGCAGGGCCACCCAGCGCTCGGCGTCGTCGGGCCGGGGGTTGACCGGCATGCGCGGGCGCCAGGGCGCCAAGCAACCGGCGGCCTGCGCCGCCAGCACCTCGGCCACAAAGGCCGGATCACGGGCCGTGAAGTACTGCGCCCCATGGTCAAAGGCCAGGGGGTGGCCATCGACAGACTCGGCACGGCGGGTGGACATGCGCCCACCCGGGCCGCGTGACTTGTCGAACACGGTGACGTGGACACCGGCCTGCACCAAGGCACGGGCACAGGCCGCGCCGGAGATGCCGGCGCCCACCACCGCCACACGGCGGGGTGGGCTCGAAGGTGGGCACGTCATGGCGGTGCCGGCGCCCACCGTTCAGGCCGGGGTGGTTGCGCGGATCAGGTGGTCAAAGGCACTCAGAGCGGCCGTGGCACCAGCACCCGCGGCGATCACGATCTGCTTGTACGGCACCGTGGTGCAGTCGCCCGCGGCGAACACGCCGGGCACATTGGTGTGGCCCTTCGCATCGATGATGATCTCGCCAAAGCGAGACAGCTCGACCGTGCCGCGCAGGAACTCGGTGTTGGGCACCAGGCCGATCTGCACGAACACGCCTTCCAGCTCGACCAGGTGCTCCACGCCGGTGGCGCGGTCCTTGTACTTCAGGCCATTGACCTTGCCCTGGGCGCCCGTGATCTCGGTGGTCTGCGCATTGGTGTGGATGGTCACGTTGGGCAGGCTCTTGAGCTTGTTGACCAGCACGGCATCGGCCTTGAGCTGATCGGCAAACTCCACCACCGTCACGTGGGCCACGACGCCCGCCAGGTCGATGGCGGCCTCGATGCCCGAGTTGCCACCGCCAATCACGGCCGTGCGCTTGCCCTTGAACAGGGGACCATCGCAGTGAGGGCAGTAGGCCACGCCCTTGTTGCGGTACTCCTGCTCGCCAGGCACGTTGACGTTGCGCCAGCGCGCACCCGTCGACAGGATCACGCTCTTGCTCTTGAGCACGGCGCCATTGGCCAGCTTGACCTCGATCAGGCCACCGGGCTGGGTGGCCGGCACGATGCTGTCGGCGCGCTGCAGGTTCATGATGTCCACGTCATACGCCTTGGCGTGGGCTTCCAGCGCGGCGGCGAACTTGGGGCCATCGGTCTCCAGCACGGAGATGTAGTTCTCGATGCCCAGGGTGTCGTTGGTCTGGCCACCAAAACGCTCGGCCACCACGCCGGTGCGGATGCCCTTGCGAGCGGCGTACACCGCGGCTGCGGCGCCGGCCGGGCCACCACCGACGATCAACACGTCATAGGCGTCCTTGGCGCTCAGCTTGGCGGCTTCCTTGGCGGCTGCACCGGTGTCCAGCTTGCCCACGATCTCGGCCAGCTCCATGCGGCCCGAGCCAAAGACCTGACCATTGAGGAACACCATGGGCACGGCCATGATCTCGCGCTTTTCCACCTCGTCCTGGAAGGCGCCGCCTTCGATCACCGTGGTCTTGACCTTGGGGTTGAAGATGGCCATGAGTGACAGCGCCTGCACCACGTCGGGGCAGTTGTGGCAGCTCAGGGACATGTAGACCTCGAAGTTGAAGTCGCCGTCCAGGCCCTGGATCTGCTCGATCAGCTCGGGCGTTTCCTTGGGCGGGTGGCCGCCGGTCCACAGCAGCGCCAGCACCAGCGAGGTGAACTCGTGGCCCAGGGGCAGACCGGCAAAGCGCAGGGAGGTCTCAGCACCGTCACGGCGCAGCGTGAACGACGGCTTGCGGGCATCTTGCCCATCGGTCTTGAGGGTGATCTTGTCAGCGCGCAAACCCTGGATGGTTTGCAGCAGGTCCAGCATCTCGCGGGAGTTCTCAGAGTCGCTCAGGGATGCGACGATCTCGAAGGGTTGCTGCACACGCTCCAGGTAAGCGCCGAGTTGTGCCTTGAGGGTATCGTCCAACATGTCTTTTGTCCTTTGCATTCAAGCGACTTTGAGAACCGGCCCCCCTCGCCGATGGGGCGAATCGATGGGAGGCCTGAGAGCACCCCGGCAGGCTTCGTGGGCCTGCAGGGCATGCGGTTTCAGCATCAACCAGGGGTTGATTAGATCTTGCCGACCAGGTCCAGCGAAGGTGCCAGGGTCTTGGCGCCTTCCTTCCACTTGGCGGGGCAGACTTGACCGGGGTTGGCGGCGGTGTACTGAGCAGCCTTGAGCTTGCGCAGGGTTTCCGACACGTCACGGGCGATTTCGTTGGAGTGCACTTCCACGGTCTTGATGATGCCGTCGGGGTTGATCACGAAGGTGCCGCGCAGGGCCAGGCCTTCTTCTTCGATGTGCACGCCAAAAGCGCGGGTCAGCTTGTGCGTGGGGTCGCCCACCAGAGGGAACTTGGCCTTGCCCACGGCGGGGGAGGTCTCGTGCCACACCTTGTGCGAGAAGTGCGTGTCGGTGGTCACGATGTAGACCTCGGCACCAGCGGCCTGGAAGGCGGCGTAGTTGTCGGCAGCGTCTTCGATTTCGGTGGGGCAGTTGAAGGTGAAGGCAGCCGGCATGAAGATCAGCACGGACCACTTGCCCTTCAGGCTTTCTTCGCTCACGGTGATGAACTCACCCTTGCCAGTGCGGTTCACAAAGGCTTCGGTCTTGAAGGGCTGAACTTGTGTGTTGATCAGAGACATCGTTGTTTTCCTCTAGGGGTTAAAGAAGGGGGTTGGGATACGACAGGAATGAATCTTAGGCCAGCCCGATCAATTTGGCGAATTGATTGAACAAATGCTTCTGATTGCCTACGGCTATCTAGTGGGATTCGCCCAGGCATTTGTCTGGCGGGTGAAACCCCGTTTTTTGGGGCCTTCTGTCAGGCAACTTCCTACAACAGGGACAGCCCGATTCGGACCTGCCTTACAGCCAGGCCCCTATCAAGAAATCTGGGGGTGTTCAGCACAATGGACTCATCGACAACGCAGCAGCAAACGCCGCAGCACACACCGAACCGGAGCCAAACCATGAACAACGACCAGATCCTGATGGAAATTCGCGAAACCAACCTGTCCTACCTGATGCTGGCGCAAAGCCTGATCCGGGCAGACCGCGAACAAGCCCTGTTCCGCCTGGGCCTGTCGGAAGACGCTGCCGAGCGCATCGCCGCCCTGAGCCCCGCCCAGGTGATGAAGATTGCTTCGAGCAACACCCTGATCTGCCGCATGCGCATCGACGACGACCTGGTCTGGACCCTGCTGACCAACCACGGCAAGAGCACCAACCCCGACAACGTGGCCCTGCTGCACGCCAACATCCTGATGGCCGGCCGCCATCAAGAAGCCGCCTGATCCAGCCCGCCCCGCACTGCCCCTATAAAACCGACCCGGAGATCTCCACCATGCGTACCAAGAGCCTGCTGACCGAAGCCAAGCAAATCGAGCGTGCCGTCACCCTGATCAACCTGGGTGCCCGCCTGCAGGTTCTGGAGTCGGAGACCGACATGTCGTACGAGCGCCTGCTGCGCCTGTACAAGGAAGTGGCCGGCAAGTCGCCCTCCAAAGGTCAGTTGCCCTTCTCGACCGACTGGTTCATGACCTGGCAGCCCAACATCCACGCCAGCCTGTTCCTCAACATCCATGAGTACCTGAACAAGTCTTCCGAGATTGACGAGATCGACGTCGTCATCAAGGCCTATCAGCTGTACCTGGAGCAAACCCAGACCCAGGGCCTGGAAGCCCTGTTGTCCGTGACCCGCGCCTGGCGCCTGGTCAAGTTCATCGACAACGGCATGCTGACCATGACCAAGTGCTCCAAGTGCGGCGGCCACTTCGTCAGCCACCCCCACGAAATTTCACGCCACTTTGTCTGCGGCCTGTGCAACCCGCCCGCTCGCGCCGGCAAGGGCAAGGC
>DAORJC010000075.1:0-12971 GCA_035438885.1 Aquabacterium sp.
GTCGGTCATGGACACACGCACATCGGCGTTGAAGTAACCCTCGGCCTCCAGCAGGGCCCGGGCCTGCTCCGGCGCCGCGGCGACCAGACGGCGCAATTCGCTGCGACTGACCACTGTCTCCGTGGGTCCTGTCTGGTCTTGCGACTGAAAACGTGCCAGGTCCAGGTAGGAGCGCAGCAAGTCATCCAGGTCATCGGGGGCCTCGATCCGCAGTTGCCAGACTGGCAAAGGGCGACGCGGCGCACGTGTGGCCGCCGTGGCAGTGGGCGCAGGCACCGTCTCCGGAGCGTCATCGACCACCTCGGCAGGCGCCGATGGCGGTGCCGCGCTGACAGCCGGCACACCCTGCGCCATCAGGCCACTGGCGCAGGCCAGCCAAAAAGCGCCAAGGCTCAGCGAACGGCGGCTCAAGGCGTCTCCCGGGTGTGGGTCATTTGCTCAGCAAACGCATGCCCGCCTCCAGGCCCTGCAGGCTCATCGGGTACATGCGGTTGCCCACCAGTTGCTGCATGATGCTCACGCTCTGGCGGTACTTCCAGACGCCGACCGGCTCGGGGTTGATCCAGATGTGGTGCGGAAACGCATGGATCAGGCGCTGGATCCATTCGGCGCCGGGCTCCTCGTTCATGTATTCCACGCTGCCACCGGGCTGCAGGATCTCGTAGGGGCTCATGGTCGCGTCGCCCACAAAGATCAACTTGTAGTCCTTGTTGTACTTGCGCAGGATGTCCCAGGTGGGCACCTTCTCGGAGTAGCGACGGTGGTTGTTCTTCCACATGAAGTCGTAGACGCAGTTGTGGAAGTAATAGAACTCCAGGTGCTTGAACTCGGACTTGGCCGCAGAAAACAGCTCCTCGACCCGCTTGATGTGGTCATCCATGGAGCCGCCCACGTCCATCAGCAACAGCACTTTGACGTTGTTGTGACGCTCCGGAATCATCTTGATGTCCAGCATGCCGCCGGCCGCAGCCGTGGAGTGGATGGTGTCATCGAGATCCAGCTCCTGCGCGGAGCCCTGCCGGGCAAACTTGCGCAAACGTCGCAGGGCCACCTTGATGTTGCGGGTGTCCAGCTCGACCGAGTCGTCGTAGTCCTTGAACTCGCGTTTGTCCCACACCTTCACGGCGCTGCGCTTGCGGCTCTTGTCCTGACCGATGCGGATGCCTTCCGGGTTGTCGCCGTAGGCCCCGAAGGGCGAGGTCCCGCCCGTGCCGATCCATTTGTTGCCACCCTCATGGCGCTCTTTTTGCTCTTCCAGCAGTTCCTTGAGGCGATCCATGAGCTTGTCCCAGCCCATGGCTTCGATCGCGGCACGCTCCTGGGGACTCAATTCCTTCTCCAGACGCTTGCGCAGCCAGTCCAAGGGTATATCCTTGGTCAGGTCGATGCTGGCAATTCGCCCCCCGAAATAGGTGCCGAACGCGCGGTCAAATTTATCGAAATGAACTTCATTTTTAACGAGGCTCATTCGGGCAAGGTGATAAAACTCGTCAATGGAAGGACCAATGAGTCCGGACTTGATGGCCTCGAGCAGGCTGAGGTACTCCGGGATGGTGACCGGCAACCGATGCGAGCGAAGGGCAAAGAAAAAATCAATGAGCATATGCAGTCCTGCGAACCGATGTCTATTGTGTCGCCATGCGAGGCCGTTTGCGCGGGCCTGATGCATTTGGCATGGTTCACAGGGGGGCAAAGCCCCCACTTCACCCCTTTGCCTGACCGCTGAGGGGATATCGCATGGATGTCAACGCCGTATTTTTAGCCACTGTGGTTCTGGTCCACGGCCTGGTCACCCTGATCTGGTGGATGGCCGGGTCCCTGTTGGGTCTGTCGCGTCGAGCGGCAGGGCACTGGATGGTCGCTGCCGGGGCCAATGGCCTGGCCCTGTCCATGCTGCCCCTGCACGCTCTGCTGGACCTGCCCGCCCACTTGCTGTTTGCCAATGTGCTGGTGGTCTGGGCCCTGATTTCCATGCGACGGGGTCTGCAGAGCTTTCTGCGCCTGCGCCATACCGACCTGTCTCACCTGATCGTCAGTGTCGGCATCGCGGTGTTCAACCTGGCCATCTGCATCCCGATGGGCTGGATGCGCGTGGGCGAAGTCATCGGCACCGCCTTGATCGCCGGCCTGCTGTGGCGCACGGCCTATGAAAACCACGGCCCTTTGTCCTTCGAGTTCAGTGAAAGCCTGGCCAAGGCGCACAGCGCCGTTCTGGGGCTGGCAGGGGCGCTGTTTGCCGGCGCAGCGGTGGTCATGGCCATCCCGTCACTGCATGAGGCCTGGCGGCAGGTCAACGCCGAACTGACGACCTTCGTGTTTCTGTTCACGCACCTGCTGGTGTCGATTGCCTCGTCGTTCATGCTGGGCTACATGGTGGTGATGCGCCTGGTCAAGAAGCTTGAACACATGTCTCACCATGATTCGCTGACCGGCCTGCTCAACCGCCGCGCCATCGAATACCTGCTGGACCGGGAAATGCAGCGCCTGCAGCGGTTTGGCGAACAGTTCTCGCTGCTGATCGTCGACATCGACCATTTCAAGCGCATCAACGACCGCCTGGGACATGCCGCAGGCGATGCCGTGCTGTGCGCCATCGCACAGACCTTGCAGGCCCATGCCCGCGAGGTGGACCGCGTGGCGCGTTTTGGGGGGGAAGAGTTCTGCGTGCTGCTGCCGCACACCCTGCACGACGGTGCCGTGCTGGCCGCAGAGCGTCTGCGTGAGGCCATCAATCAGGTGTGCATCCCCTGGGGGGACGAGACCATCGCCGTGACCATCAGCACCGGCATGGCGACGGCTGAAGACCCACAGGAGACGCTGAGCGCTCTGATGCGACGTGCCGACGAGGCCCTCTATCAGGCCAAGACCGATGGCCGCAACCGCGTGGTGGCGGCCCCCCGGGCCATGGCTGCCTGATCAGCGGTTCTGACGGGCCATCTGGACCAGGCGCTCGAACAAGGACAGGTCCTGCTCGTTCTTGAGCAAGGCGCCCACCAGCGGCGGCACCGAGACCTTGTCGTCCTTGCTTTGCAGGACATGCAGCGGGATGTCCTCGGCCACCAGCAGCTTGAGCCAGTCGATCAACTCTGACGTGCTGGGTTTTTTCTTGAGGCCCGGCAGGTTGCGCACTTCGTAGAACTGCTTGAGAGCAGCCGACAGCAGCTCCTTCTTGATGCCG
Source organism: Aquabacterium sp. (assembly GCA_035438885.1). Taxonomy (GTDB): domain Bacteria; phylum Pseudomonadota; class Gammaproteobacteria; order Burkholderiales; family Burkholderiaceae_C; genus Aquabacterium. The sequence continues at coordinate 3,179 of DAORJC010000075.1, forward strand.
GGGAAGTGCACGTCCACGATCTGCTGCATGGTCTCTGCATCCGGGAAGCGGATGTAGTGGAAGAAGCAGCGGCGCAAGAAAGCGTCGGGCAGGTCCTTCTCGTTGTTGGACGTGATGATCACCAGGGGGCGATGCTTGGCACGGATCAGTTCGCGCGTCTCGTAGACGTAGAACTCCATGCGGTCGATTTCGCGCAGCAGGTCATTGGGAAACTCGATGTCGGCCTTGTCGATCTCGTCGATCAGCAGGGCCACGGGCGCATCGGCCTCGAAGGCCTGCCACAGCACGCCCTTGACGATGTAGTTGTGGATGTCCTTGACGCGCTCGTCGCCCAACTGGCTGTCGCGCAGGCGGCTGACGGCGTCATATTCGTACAAACCCTGCTGTGCCTTGGTGGTGGACTTGATGTGCCATTGCAACAGCGGCAAGCCCAGGGCTTCAGAGACTTCTTCGGCCAGCATGGTCTTGCCGGTGCCGGGCTCACCCTTGATCAGCAGGGGGCGCTTGAGGGCCAGCGCCGCGTTGACCGCGAGTTTGAGGTCTTCAGTGGCAACGTATTGGTCGGAACCTTGGAATTTCATGATCCAGCTCAGTGGGGTAGATACTTCCCTTGCAGTATAGGGTGCTCCCTATAATGGCTCGCGCTGTGTGTTTTTCCACCTCCGCCACTTCACCGCGAACATTCACATGAAAGCACTGAGTTCCGCCATGCGCCCTTTGTCCATCCACTGGGCCGTCGCAGCCCTCACGCCGCTGGTCCTGATGGCCTCCTCTTCCGTCATGGCCCAGGCCAAGGTCGGCACCCCCGAGGCTGGCAAGACCAAGATTGCCATGTGCATTGGCTGCCACGGCATCCCCGGTTATCAGGCCAGTTTCCCTGAGGTCCACAAGGTGCCCATGATTGCGGGCCAGAGCGCCAAGTACCTGGCGGCCGCCCTGACGGGCTACCAGAAGGGCGACCGCAAGCACCCCACCATGAAGGGCATTGCCGCCACCTTGAGCGAGCAGGACATCCTGGATGTGGCCGCCTACTACGAAGTGCAAGGCAAGGACCTGCCCGCACGTCCGGCCAGGCAGGCCAAGCCCAGTGCGGAAGTGGCTGCACTGCTGCAACGTGGCAACTGCGCTGCCTGCCATGGCGAGAACATGAACAAGCCGGTGGACGCCAGCTATCCCAAGCTGGCCGGCCAGCACGGCGACTACTTGCTGGTGGCCCTGAAGTCCTACCAGAACGACAAGAGCGCCAGCATTGGCCGCACCAACGCCATCATGGCCGGTCAGGTCAAGGGCTTCACGGCCAAGGAACTCAAGCTGCTGGCCTACTACATCGAGGGCCTGGGCGGCGATCTCAAGACCGTCACGCAGAACAAGTTCCGTTGACGCTGGCGCAGAAGTTGCCCTCGGCAAGCCTGAGGGTGCTGGGGTGCCATGTCGTTGCCATCGTCAATTTGCTCCGTTGCAAAAATTGAGGATGTCCAACTTGCTGACGCCTCCTGCAGCGTTTGGGTTCTGATGTGAAAGCACCACTGCCCGGCAGCCGTCTGGCGAGATGGCGATGCGTTCAGCCCGGACGTCGGCGATGCGGCGCACCGTAGCGCCGCGAGACAGATACAGGCCCCAGGGCTTGGCCGTGGCCGACTGCCAGAGCATCCCGCCTCGGGTCGCGAAGGCCTTCCGCAACTGGACCACCGTGGTGAGTTCAGGGGGGCGGGGGATCTTTCTGATGTCGCCATCGCGTGGATCGAAGATCACCACATTGCCTGCGCGTCCGTACCTGAGCGCTGACTCGGTGAACTCAGAGCGGACCGACCCCGTGGCCTGCGAATACCTCATCCCTGAGCCGCTCAGCACATAACGCCCCAACCAGGGCGACCATTCCGAGATGCCCGCCTGCCCCACCTCATGCATGCGTGACAAGGGCAGCACCACTTTGTCCTTGCCTGGCCTGAACCAATGGATCTGGGCGTAGGCATCCCGCTCGCTTAGAGGCACCTTCTGCACCGTGGGCAGGTGGTTGGCGAAGAAGCCATGCTCGGGCAACAGGCCGACCCGCATCCACACCGGCGTTTCCTCACGTCGGGGCTCTGGAAAGAACACCCCACCGATGTCTTTGTCCATTTGGACCCATGCCTGCGGATCCATCACACCATCACAGGTGTCACGCAGCGGCATGTAGCGCCTCATATCCTTGGGATCGCTCCCGAACCATGCGGCATGCGGCCGTTCTTGCAGCACGTCACCAATCCACACCTCCGCCCCAGTCAGATCCGGGCGAATGAAGGCCATTGGTGGGCCTGACTCGAAAATGATCTTGCCCAGGTGATAGCAAATGAAGCGCCCAGGCTTGTAGGGAAACAGCTCAGCGGTGGCCGTGTCCAAGATGGAAACGACGCCTTGGACCTCGCCCTGCGCATCGGATCCTTCGGCCTGAACACCGATCATGGCGTAGCGATTGTCCATCCATTGTACCGGGCCCAGTACCCTCCAGGCAGGAGTGCGAACCGCGCGGCTGTTCGGCTGCGACGGACCAACGCCGTCAGCAGGCGCCTGCAAGGCATCCAGTGATTCGGTTCGCGCCGGGTACCAAGCCTGCCGCTCTTCATGGGCGCGGTCAGGCCGGCTCAAGATTTCCTGAGCCGAGCGAGGCACCTTGACGGTGTCTGCCGCTCGCTGTGTCGTGCACGCCACTCCACACAAGGCCAATGCACTCACACATGGCCATGCGAACCTCCACCGCTTTTTCATGCTCTGTAGTCCCCCTCTCATGCCTTGATCTAGCCCGTCAGGTTCATGCCCAGCGTCAGTTGGATGCTGCTTGCCATCCTCGGCGCGCGATACCTTCGCTATCACTGGCTCATCAACGACCACAGGCCGCTGTCTCCATATTTCGCAAAAGGCCTCGGACCCCGGACTGCACGCTGGCCCAGTGCTCGACGTTGTGGCGCCCATAGCGCACGCTCACGCGTGCATTTCCTTCTCGCCAAGAAAAATGCTGATCGCAGATGTTCCGGCTGCTCCTGTAGGGGTCGTAGGCCATGTCTTCCCAAGCCGTGCAGTCCACATACCCGGGATCCTTCCGGTCGGTACCCAAATAGACGACCCGCGCGCTTCGGTTCTCGCGCCCAAGTTCGTCAGGAGGGAAGTCCTTTGGCACCCATGCCTCCACCCCCTTGGGGCCGGATGGCGATACAACGAACATCGGATATGGCCCCTCGTAGGCCGATGCATGCTTGCTGATCAAGTCGCGCTCCATCGCACCGCACTTGAGCAGTTTTTGTTGCATGCTTACCCCTTCTTGGGCCCAGCAAGCAGGGAGTTGGCGCTGCCCGACAGTCTCCACCAAGAAGTTCCGAAGGACGACACTTTTCAGAACGTCCTCTGTTTCCTTCATCCGCTGACGCTGGAAGTCACGCGTCAGGAAGGGCCAGAACCCTACCTCGCCCCGGTCCACCTCAATGGTCACGACCATGGGGGTAGGCGACACATGGACATATGCCGACTTCATGCTGGACAGTGCCTCTTTCGTAGCAGCATTCAGCGGCCCGAAGCCGGGGTACGCCACGCCCAACGTGACCGATACATCCTCGCCAGCTGTAAAAGATGCATCTGGCGTGCGCAGCAGATACGAGGAGGGGATACACAGCCTCGCCGCGCCAAAGGAATACGCCACGGCATCAGCCGAGCGGTGGGGCACCTGGCCCATCGCTGGGCATGACAGCCACGCCCAGCTACCGTAGATGAAAGCCCCACGGATGAAATTACGCAATCTGTATGTCATGAGTCGTCCGGTTGGCCCGATCAATGATGTCGTGCGCGCTCGCGCGAAGCTCAGACGCACCAGGTGAGGCTGAAAGCAATACCAGCAACAACCCAAGGGGGATTCGTCGTTGTCTTGTCATGTCGCTGATTCTCCACCGTGATGGAGTGCTTGTTGAAGCAGGCTTGGTCGGGCTGCTCACTAAATACGTTCGTCGCGAAACGCTGCACCCACAAGAAAAACCGCGCCCTGGAGCGCGGTTTTTTCATGGGGCATGTGCCGATCAGTTGTCGCCGATCAGCAGCTTGCCTTGTTGCAGCAGCTTGTCGATGATGTCCTTGTCGGTGGCCGTGGCCCCCAGACCGAAGACATTGACGTCGCGCAGGTTCACCCCTTCCAGGACGATCTGCTGGGTGTCAGCCGTAGAGCTGTAACTGCCACCACTGAATGCACCCGTTGGACTGATCCGGATCACCGTCTGCGTGGCGGTGGTCGAGATGTCCAGGTAGTTGACCAGGTTGTTGGCCGACTCGCCGCTGAGCAGGTCGCGCAGGTCCAGCACGTCGCCACCGGCCGAAGGTGCCGCCACGTTGAAGTCCGTGATGCGGTCCACCGCACGGCTGAACGAGCTGGTGCCGGGGTCTGACAGGTGCCAGGCAAACACATCCGAGCCCGCACCACCCGTCAGCGAGTCGCTGCCAGCGCCACCGGCCAAGGTGTCATTGCCCGTGCCGCCATTGATGGTGTCGTTACCTGCGTTGCCAAACACGACGTCGTTGCCAGCACCCGCGTTGATCACGTCAGCACCGTCACGGCCCAGGATGCGGTCGGGGCCGCCAGTGCCGGTGAGGGTCTCCCCCGAAGCCACGCCCACCCGAACCGTGGCCTGCTCGACCACGAAGGTGATGGAGGAGGTCGATGGGTCGCCATCCTTGTCCAGCAAGACCAGGTCGACCTTGTCGGTCGAGCCGGCCGGCTGATTGCCCGCGGCGGTGTAGGTGTACTCGGAGGTCAACATGTTGACCGTGAGCGAGCCGCCCTGGCTGGTGCCCAGGGTGACCACCGGGTTGGCCTCGTCAAAGCTGCGCGTCACGCCATTGGCGATCACGGCATCGATGTGACCAAAGCCATCGGCACCAAAGGCCGAGAAGCCGCCACTGCCCACCAGTTGGCCACGAACCGACTGGGCCACCGTGTTGGCCAGGCTCGCATCCAGGTTGGCCACGTCGGCCACCACCACGCCGTTGCGGTTGGACGAGGCTTGTCCATCGTAGGCCACCGGGTTGAGGTAGGTGGTCAGCACATCGGATCCCAGGCCGACCGCATAGGTCTTGATCTGGTTGGTGTTCAGGAAGGTGACCCAGTTGGCCTCTTCAGTGGCACTGATGCCGTCGCCCAGGTTGGTGGTGCCGTTGGTGCCATCGTTGACGATGTCACCCCGGTTGTTGCCACCGTCGTTCTGGCTGATCGGGTTGGTGCTCGACAAGGTGGGGTTGCCGTCCGAGAAGAAGTACGCCACGTTCTGCGCGTTGCCCAGCTTGCCCGTGCTGGTCGCAAAGGCGGTCTGGGATGCGGACAGCGCGTAGTCGTAGTTGGTGCCACCCGTGGCCGTGATGCTGCCATTGCTGAGCAGGGTCTTGGCCTGCGCCACCGTCAACCAGGTGTCGCCACCGGGCGTGCCCGTGGTGTTGGAGAAGGTGACCAACCGGACTGCCACATCACCGATGGTGTCGTAGCGATCCAGGAGCTTCTGGATGCCATCCAGCGCCAGCTCAAGCCGTGTCTTGCCATCGGAGACGACGTCGTTCATGCTGCCCGAGACGTCCAGCGTGATCAGCAGGTTGGTGTTCAAGGCCGTGACGGAGGCCGTCAGCGGTGCCGTGGCGGCCGCGGGTGCATCGTCTTCCACGCGAATGGTGAAGGCGCCCTGCCCCACGCGGTTGCTGCTGTCGAGCAACTTGACGCCAAAGTTCAGGTCCAGCACGTCCTCGCCTGAGCCGGCGTGCTTGAGCGGCGCGGCCAGTGTGAAGGCGTAAGAGCCGCTGCGGCTCATGGTCAGCGTGCCGACCGTGGCGCCGCTGGCGCTGCCAGCCTTGCCGATCAGGCCGCCGTTGTTGTCGCTGACCCAGACCACTGGCTCACCACTGGCGGTGAGCACCTGGCTGGTGGGCGCCGTGGCCACGGCCGAGACCACGGAGGCGCCACCGGTGGTGCCAAAGGTCAGTTGCCCCGAGGCAGACAGTGCATTGGTCGTGTCAAGGACACCTGTGGTGTCCTGAAGAGCACCGGCCAGGCCCTCTTCAGACACAGCGATGACTGCAGCCGAGGCGGTCGGGGCACCTGCCACGAGGGCATCACGTTCGACGTTGAGCACCAGCGAACCAGTGGAGAGGTCACCATCTCCATCGGCCAGAACGTAGGTGAAGTTTTCCTGGGCATTGGCCGCCAGAACATCCGGAGCCTTGTAGGTGTACACGCCCGTGGCAAAGTTGATCTTGAGGGAACCGCCCAGCGTCGTCACCACGGTGATCTCGGGGGATGCCGGGTTGTGGGTGTAGGTCACCCCATTGATCGTGATGGACTGGATGCTGCCGCCATCGGCGCCCAGAGATGGCCCCACCGTGCCATTCGAGATCAGTTGACCCGTGGACGATTCGCGCACGGTGCTGGACAGCACATTGTCCAGTTGCGTGAGATCGGTGACGACTGCGCCCGAGGTGTTGACCAGGAAACGGCCATCGTAAGCCACCGGGTTCAGGTAGGTCTGCGCGACGCCGGAACCCAGGCCCACGGCATACGAATTGATGCTGTTGGTGGTGAGGAAATTGCGCCAGGCGATTTCTTCGGTGGCACTGATGCCATCGCCACGGTCAGTGGTCCCGCCGGTGCCGTCGTTGGTGACGTTGCCTGGGTTGGTGGTGTTGCTCGTCGGGTAGTCACTCGACAGTGTCGGGTTGCCGTCCGAGAAGAAGTACGAGACGTTCTGAGCAAGTGCCAGCTTGCCGGTGCTGGTGGCAAAGGCCGATTGCGCACCGCTGAGTGCGTAGTCATAGTTGGTCCCCCCGGTGGCCACCACGCCTGCCAGCAAGGACCGGGCTTCAGCAACGCTGACCCACTGATCACCACCCAGCGGTTGAACCGTGCCGGAGAACGTGACCAGGCGGACCGCAACCACCCCATTCTGGTCGTACTTGTCCAGCAGCGAATTGATCGACTGAACAGCAGCCTGCAAGCGGGTGAGCGAGCCGATGCCGCTGGCGTCGTTCATGCTGCCGGAGATGTCCAGCACGATCATGACGTTGGTGTCCAGCACGGACACGGAGTCGGTGACCACGGGTGGCGTGTTCGGCGCGTCGTCTTCCACCCGGATGGTCAGGGTGTTGGTGCTGGTGGTCTGCCCGTCGTTGGCGCTGACGCCAAAAACCAGGTTCAGCACGTCTTCACCTTGTGCCGAGTGCTTGAGTGGAGCCAGCAGTTCGAAGGTGTAGTTGCCCGTGTTGTTGATGATCGCCGTGGCCACCAGGGTCGAGCCGGCCTGGCCAATCAGGCCTCCGCTGCCATCGCTGGTCCAGCTCACCGTTTGACCGGTGGCCGTGAGGACAGGCGTGATGGGCGCTGTCAGGCTGACCGTCACGCTGGCAGAGTCCACATCACTGATGGCGATCACACCGCTGACCTTGGTCAGGTCGGTGGTGTCGCCAGTGCCCGTCGAGTCCATCAGGCCATTGGCCAGACCTTCTTCAGAGACGTTGCCGGTGCCGGAACCCATCAGCGGCGCATCGTTGACCGCAACCACATTGATGGTGCTGGTGGCGATGTTGCTGGTGTTGGTTCCGTCGGTCACGCTGATCTGCAGGATGCGAGCGGTGGTCGAGGGTGTGTCACTCGCATTGCTGAAGGTGACCACCGCCATGGCGGCCTGGTAAGCCGCCAGAGTGGCCGCACCACTGAGGGTGACCACGCCGTTGAGCACCGAGGCGGTGATGCCCGTTGGCAGGGTGCCCACGGACAGCACGTCGCCGGCTTGGCTGTTGGTCAGACGGATGGTGGCGCCAGTCAACTGGGTGCTGTCGGTATCGGTGATGAGCAGGTCGGTGTCGACCACGCGGATGCCCGTGCCGTTTTCCGTGTAGGTGGCGGTGTAGCCCGTGCCCGTGACGCCGCTGGAGTTGTTGGCGTCCAGGTCGATGGCCGGAGGTGCATCGTTGTCCGTGATGGTCGCAGTCCCCGTGGACTGGCCATTGGAGGACACGGCCATGGTTGCCGTCAGGGAGAAGGATTCCGTTGACTCTGGCGTTGTGTCGTTGACAGTGGCGACACGAACCAGGAAAGACGTCGTACCGGCCGGCACGATGGTCTGGCCACCCGAGGCGACCTGCCAGGTGCCGCCGTTGTCGTACGACACTTCACTGGCATTGAGGAAGTCAGCAGGCACCGTGGCAGTGCCTGATGCCAGGCTCAAACCAACGGTCTGGGCGGCGCTGGAGGGCTTGCTCAGGGTGACTGTGAAGACCTCCTGTGCGCCCTCCACGGCAGAGGCGTTGCTCACCGTGATGACCGGACGATCATCGGTCGGAGTGACGCCGGGAGGGGTGGTGCCTGTGCCGTTGTCCTGGATCGTGGTGGTTGCTTCTGCGACGGTCAGGTTGGCGCCGGAGGCGTTGGTCAGCACCACCTTGAAGGCTTCGGGGCCTTCAAAGACGCTGTCCTCCAGCACATTGACGGTGATGGTTTTGGTGGTCTCTCCGGGGGCGAAGGTCAGGCTGCCGCTGGCTGGCGTGTAGTCGCTGCCAGAGCTGGCGCCTGCATCTTGCGTGGCGTAGTTCACCGTCACGCCCATGGCGCTTGGGTTGCTCAGCTTGACCGTGTAGGTCAAGGTGCCAGCGGCTTCATTGACTTCTGCAGGGCCTTCGATGCTCAACGTCGGCGTGCCGTCGTTGTCATTGATGGTGCCTGTGCCTGACAGCGGCGTGGCGCCGTTGGCGGGTGTGCCAGCCGTCAGCTTGATCGTCTCAGTGCCTTCGCTGATCGCATCGTCCGTGGTCGGGACCTTCACGGTCACGCTGCCGGTGTTCGCAGGGACCACCAGGTTGATCGTGCCGTCAGGATTGACCGTCACAGGGGTGAAGGTCACGCCGCCGTCGAAGCTCACCGAGACAGAGCCCGTCGTATCGCCAGCGACCGTGCCGGAGCCATCGGTCAGCTTGAGTGTCAGAGGAGTGGTCGAGGTGCTTGGGTTGCTCAAGGACACCGTGAAGCTCAGGTCGCCGCCTTCGGTGGCAGACGGTGAGCTAACGCCGGAGACCTTCGGAGTGTCATCAGTCGGGGTCACGCCAGGAGGCGTCGTGCCCGTGCCGTTGTCCTGAATCGTGGTGGTGGATTCGGCGACGGTCAGGTTGGCGCCGGAGGCGTTGCTCAGCACCACCTTGAAGGCTTCGCTGCCTTCAAACACGGAATCATCCAGCACGTTGACCGTGATGGTCTTGGTGGTCTCGCCAGGGGCGAACGTCAGACTGCCAGTGGCTTGGGTGTAATCGCTGCCAGCGTTGGCCGTGCCGTCTTGCGTGGCATAGCTCACCGTCACGCCGGTGGCGCTTGGGTTGCTCAGCTTGACCGTGTAGGTCAAGGTGCCAGCCGCTTCGTTGACCGCCACGGGGCCTTCGATGCTCAGTTGGGGCGTGTCGTCCGTCGGGGTCACGCCTGGAGGCGTCGTGCCCGTACCATCGTCCTTGATGGTCGTCGTGGCTTCGGCGACAGTCAGGTTGGCGCCTGCGGCGTTGCTCAGCAACACCTTGAAGGCTTCGCTGCCTTCAAACACGCTGTCATCCAGCACGTTGACCGTGATGGTCTTGGTCGTCTCACCGGGTGCGAACGTCAGGCTGCCAGTGGCTTGGGTGTAATCGCTGCCAGCGTTAGCCGTGCCGTCTTGCGTGGCATAGCTCACCGTCACGCTCGTCGTGCTTGGGTTGCTCAGCTTGATCGTGTAGGTCACTGTGCCAGTGGCTTCGTTGACCGTGGCCGGGCCTTCGATGCTCA
>DAORJC010000076.1:0-12418 GCA_035438885.1 Aquabacterium sp.
TCGTCGATGACGATCTGGGCGGCGCGCAGCACGCCTTCGTTCTCGCCCTCGGCGTAGGCGATGCGTTTGTTCTTGGCGCGCTTGGCCACGCTGAAGATCGGCTTCATGGTGTGGCCGGAGGCGTACACAAAGCTCTGCAGCTTCTCGCCATAGGCCACAAAGTCCTTGACCGGCCGCGAGGCCACGCCCGAATCTGCCGCCGCCTTGGCCACCGCTGGCGCGATCTTCATCATCAGGCGCGGGTCAAAGGGCTTGGGGATCAGGTATTCGGGGCCAAAGCTTAGGTTCACACCCACGTAGGCGGCCGCCACCACATCACTCTGTTCGGCTTGCGCCAGGTCGGCAATGGCGTACACAGCCGCAATTTCCATCTCGTCGGTGATGGTGGTCGCCCCCGAGTCCAGCGCACCCCGGAAGATGTACGGGAAGCACAGGACGTTGTTGACCTGGTTGGGGTAGTCCGAACGCCCGGTGGCCATGATGGCGTCGTTGCGCACAGCCTTGACCTCTTCGGGCAGGATCTCCGGCGTGGGGTTGGCCAGCGCGAAGATGATGGGGTTGGGAGCCATCTTGGCCACCATGTCGGGCTTGAGCACGCCGCCGGCGCTCAGACCCAGGAAGATGTCGGCCCCGCCGATCACCTCGCTCAGGGTGCGCTGATCGGTCTTCTGGGCAAAGCAGGCCTTGTCCGGGTCCATCAGCTCCACGCGGCCCTCGTAGACCACACCGGCCAGGTCGGTGACCCAGATGTTCTCGCGGGGCACACCCAGTTTGACCAGCAGGCCCAGGCAGGCCAGGGCGGCCGCACCGGCGCCCGAGGTCACCAACTTGACCTCCTTGATGTTCTTGCCGGCCACCTTCAGGCCGTTGAGGATGGCCGCGCCCACCACGATGGCTGTGCCGTGCTGGTCGTCATGGAAGACGGGGATCTTCATGCGCTCGCGCAGCTTGCGCTCGATGTAGAAGCAGTCCGGCGCCTTGATGTCTTCCAGGTTGATGCCGCCGAACGTGGGCTCCAGCGAGGCAATGATGTCGACCAGCTTGTCGACATCCATCTCGTTGACCTCGATGTCGAACACGTCGATGTCGGCAAACTTCTTGAACAGGACGGCCTTGCCCTCCATCACCGGCTTGGCCGCCAGGGGGCCGATGTTGCCCAGGCCCAGCACGGCCGTGCCGTTGGTGATCACGGCCACCAGGTTGCCCCGGCTGGTGTACTTGAAGACGTTGGCGGGGTTCTCGACGATGGCTTCACACGGTGCGGCGACCCCGGGGGAGTACGCCAGGGCCAGGTCGCGCTGGTTGGTCAGCTGCTTGGTGGCCGTGATGGCCAGCTTGCCCGGCGTGGGGAACTCGTGGTACTCAAGCGCGGCCTTGTTCAGTTCGGCGCGTTTCTGTTCTGGGGTCGTCATGGATGAAATTGCCTTGTGTGGTTCGCTGCGGGCAGCGGTGGGGCGCCGTTCGAGCCTGGTGGGCCCTGATTCTAGGAGCTCCCCGGATCTTTTGCGGAGTCCAGTCGGGCCGCCAGGCGCTCGCCCAGTCGGGTCACCTGCCCCAGGGAGGCCAGATGGGCCTCGATCCAGCTCAGCTCACCCAGGCGAAACAGGGCCACCACCGCTTCGTCCGGGATCTGCCGGTAACGCTCCGCGTCCACCCGCCAGAGGTGGGGCAGGGCGCGCCCTTCGGCTCCGTGGTTCACGGTCACGGAGATGGGCATGGGGGCGAGCAGATCCAGCGAGCGCAGGCGCTGGATGAAGGCCTGGGTGCGCTGAGCCTCCGCGTGAAAGCGCTGCAGAAAGTTCAGCGTGGTCTGCAGGAACTGGCTGGGCCGTGCGGTGTCGTCAAACAAGGGCTCGCCTTCCACGCGGCTCAGGCCGGCACAGGCCTCGTCCAGGCACACCGTCAGGTCCTCGCCCTGGGCAGCATGGGCCAGCACAAAGGGGTAGCGGCGCACAAAGGCCGGCACATAGGCGCCGGGCTGCCAGCGCCCCTGGGCATCGACCCGGAGGTTCTCGGCGGGGCGCAGCCCCACCAGCGCCACCACCGACCAGGAGCCGTCGTCCTGCGCCTGAAAGGCCAGGGGGTGGTCGCGGGCGGCATCCAGCATCTCGGTGCCGGTCACCGGGATGGCGTGCACCCCGGCGGCAAAACGGTGGTGATCGGGGCGCACGGCCAGGCGCAGGTCGCCATGCCGCTCAGGGCTCAGGGGCACGGGACGCTCGTAGAACAGCAATTGGGGCATGGCTCCTCCGGCCGGGTTCACAGCAACTGAGGGCGGTTTGCTGACAGCCAGGTTTTCACGTGCGTCATCAGGGCCTGCGCACTGTCCACGCATGCGGCCACGGTGGCGTCGGGCACCAGATCGCCCGAGTAATCAGAAAGGTTGCGTTGCTTGCGCAGCGCATCGAGCAAGATCACTTGGGGCTGTGGCAAACCCACGGTCAGCGTCAGGGTTTGAATGGCCGTTTGGTGGTGACCAGGTTTGCTGGACAAGGTGCGAAAGCCGTTGGCATGCAGTGCCACCATGGCCAGCTGCATGATGGCTTTGTAGGCGGCGTCAAAGCGGTTCTCTGCGCTCAGACCCGCAAGCTGAGAATCGTCGATGTTGCGTTGTGCCGCAGCCAACAGTTTGCCCAACTGAGCTTTGTCTGGCGCAAGGGCATCAAGGCTGATGCCCAGCAAGTTCTGCAAGCTCATGCTCCCCCCCGATCAAGAATATTTTTGGTTTGGACAGCACATCGCGCAAAAACGGATCAGAGGCCGATTTCTGTGCAAACTCGGCCACCGAAAATACCTTCGGGTTCACCTCACGGCCCAGGTCTGCCTGCACCGGGTAAAGCCATTGCACGGCCTGCCCAAAGCCCACGTCGCCAATCAGCATGAGATCAATGTCGCTGCCCGAGGTCTCGCGCGCCTGTGCCACCGAGCCAAACACAAAAGCCACGCGGATTTGGCCAGCAGCCGGGGCCAACGCCTGCGCCAGCACATCGGCCATGCCGGAGGTCTTGCGCAGCATGCTGGCCAGCTCAGTGAACACGGGACAGCTTTTGTCGGCACTGTAAAGTTGCTGGTTGCCGCGCTTTTCACGCCGCAGCAGCCCCACTTCAGCCAGTTTGGTCAGCTCCCGCGTGACAGTGCCCGCCGCCAGGCCCGTGCGGCGCGCGATTTCGCGGCCATGCAGCGCTTCTTCAGGGCGCAGCAACAACAGGCCGAGCACGCGTCGGCGGTATTCAGGCAGCAGGACGGAGGCGAGAGATTGATGCATTTTCGACATCAATTGTCGCTTAATTTGCATCGATTTGGCAAGCAGATCGTTTAGGATCGGCAACACCTTGCGTGCTTGGCGCACATGACTTTGTTGTGGACTTGCGCCAGCCAGGAATCGAGAAGATCAGGCTCATGCTGCGAGACGTCAACAACGGCGAATGCAGTTCACTTGCGCCGACGCGCGCCTTCCAGCTTCTGCCCAAGGATCACCAGTACCTGGATGCCCTCGGCCTCAAATGGGAAACCGTGATCGAGCACGATGCAGCCGCCGGCGCCACGCGACGCTGGTTGCTCATCCATGACTACCCCCTGCTGGAGGGCTTCTCGCAATCCAAGGTCCAATTGGCCCTGGAGATCGTGCTGGACTATCCAGCCGCCCAGATCGACATGTTCTATTTTCTGCCCTTTGTCTCACTGGCCAATGGCCAGGAGGTTCCCAGCACCCAAGTGCGGGCAACCATTAAGGGGGCGACGTTTCAGGGATGGTCGCGCCACCGCAATGGGGCGAGTGCATGGGATCCGAACTCAGACTGCGTGCAGACCCAGCTGGCTTTGGTTGAATCTTGCATGCTCAAGGAGCTGGGCGCATGACGCCCGCCACCACGCTGAGCCTGACGCAGGCAGCTCACCGGCAGCTGTTGGCTCACCTGTTCCCCGGTGATGGCAAGGAAGCCGCCGCCGTATTGGTGTGCACACGTGTACCCGAACCGCGTGTGAGGCTGTTGGTGAAAGACATCGTCTTGGTGCCGCATCAAGCCTGCAGCCGCCGTACGGAAAACGCTCTGACTTGGCCTGGCGCGTACATCGAGGCAGCAGTTGATCTGGCCGAATCTGCTGGGTTGAGCATCATCCTGCTGCATTCCCATCCAACGGGCTACCCGGACTTCTCTCGGGTCGACGATGAAAGTGACTCGGAGGTGATCCCGTGCCTTCAGGCTGCGGTCGCTGCGGATCATGGGTCAGCAGTGATGCTGCCCGATGGTCGGATCTTGGCGCGCATGTACAGCCGAAACGGCCAAGTGACATCGGTCGACCTTGTGTCGGTGGCGGGGGATGACCTGCGCTTCTGGTGGCGTGAACAGATTGCTTCACCCGCGTCGCGCCCAATGGCGTTCACCCCCGAAATGAGCAAGGAGCTTGGGCGTTTGACCGCTTGCGTCATTGGTGTTTCTGGCACGGGTTCCGTGACGGCTGAGCAGGTGTGTCGACTGGGTTTCGGACGTGTGATCGGCATCGACCATGATCACGTTGAAGAGAAGAACCTCAACCGGATACTGAACACCACGCTGGCTGATGCACAAGGCGCGAAGATCAAAGTCCACGTGTTTGCTGATCGCATCAACCTCTTGCGGGCAGAACCCTTTTTCTCGCCAGTTGACGCTGATGTGATGACCCGGCGTGCGGTGCTGACGGCGGCTCAAGCAGATGTCATCTTTTGTTGTGTCGACAAGCTTCGGGCACGGATGGTGGCAGACCGCCTGGCTGAGGCATTCCTGCTGCCATTGATCGACGTGGGTGTGGCCATCCCCACACGTATCACGCCGAATGGACTGGCCATTGCAGAAGTCACTGGGCGGGTAGACTATGTGTTCCCAGGTGGGAGCAGCCTGGCTGATCGAGGCGTTTACACCGCCGCAACTCTGCATGCTGAGGCCCTTGAGGAGGCAGATCCAGCGGCACATGCCGAGCAAGTCAAGGCGGGCTACATCGATGGCATGTCCGAACAAGGCCCCTCGGTGATTACGCTCAACATGCGTGCGTCTAGCGCATGCGTCATGGAGTTCATCGCCAGGGCATACCCATTTCGGCAACAGCCAAACTGCAGCTTCGCACGCACGCGCTTCATGCTCGCAGAGGCATTTGAAGAGCATGAGGCCGAATCGGCTTTCCCAGTGAAATCAACTCCCTTGTTGGGGATCGGTGCAACGGAGCCGTTGCTTGGACTGCCAGTACTTGGGCACCAGGAGCGCGCATGAGTCAGCTCAAAATTGCTTGGCTTAGGCTCGCGGAGTGGTGGGCCGGCCCTCGAAAATTGATTGAGGTACAGGGGGACTTGCCACCTGATCAGTTGCCGTCAAGAGATTTGGTGTTGCTGCGTGAGGGCGGCGAGGCATGGTCGATCATGATGCGCTGTCCTTGCGGGTGTGGCCAACCAGTGGAGCTTCCGCTGATTCGTGAGGCCCATCCTCGCTGGTCGCTTCAGGTGGATCAGCATGGTCATCCCACGCTGGCGCCCTCCATCTGGCGGCGCGAGGGATGCCGTGCACACTACTTTGTGAGGCGCGGCAAAGTGGTGTGGGCCTGACAAGCACGCATGGTGCAGGGTGATGGATAGACCCAGTATGAACTTGTGCCGACTCAGCCATAGTTACGGACTCTATTCCGGGGCGATGTCGGTCGAGTCGTCCATTCTTACGGACTCTATTCCATGGTTACTGACTCTATTCCGTTGAGCCAAATTCAGATCCAGGCGGCCATCATCGACCTCGACGGCACCCTGGTCGACACCCTGGGCGACTTTGTCGTCGTCCTCCAGCACACCCTGGCCGACCTGGGTTGCCACGCCATCGAGATCGCTCGGGTGGACCGCGCCTTCATCGAGCTGACGGTGGGCAAGGGCACCGAGGACCTGCTGCGCCGCAGCCTGGCGCACGCCTGGGGTGTGCCCGATGACGATGCGGAGGTGGCCGCCCACGTGCCCCAGGCCTGGACCCATTACCAGGCCCATTACACGCGCCTCAATGGCCAGCATTCGGCCGTCTACCCGGGTGTGGTCGAGGGTTTGAGGCTGCTGGCCGATCTGGGCGTGCCGCTGGCCTGCCTGACCAACAAGCCCACGGCCTTTGCCGAGCAACTGCTGGCGGCCAAGGGCTTGCGGGGCTATTTTCTGCACGTGTTCGGGGGCGATGCCTTCGAGCGCAAAAAGCCCGACCCGCTGCCCTTGCTCAAGACCTGCGAGGCCCTGGGCACCCCGCCCGCCGCCACCGTGATGGTGGGGGACTCCAGCAACGACGCGCAGGCCGCGCGGGGGGCAGGGTGTCCGGTGGTGCTGGTGCGTTATGGCTACAACCACGGCCACCCGATCGACGCCGTGCCGGCCCTGGCGCACCTGGATCGGCTGGACCAGATGGACTGGTCAGCCCTGCTTGCTCAGCTTGCGGCTCACTCCAGCGCGTCGAGCACGGGTGGCGCGGTGTAATCGAGCAGCGCGTTCTTGAGGTCCACCGTGGTCGGGTTCTTGCCGATCCAGACCTTCAGCACGGCGTTGTAAAAATTCTGCTGGCCCATGGGCAGACCCGAGGGCTGGCCATTGAGGTAGAACACGGTGCCACGACCGGGCACCCATTCAATCGCCACGTTGTCGCCAGGGCCCAGGCGGCGCAGCTTGGAAAAGGTGCGCCCCATTTCCACGGCCGAGGGGATCAGTTGCAGGAACTCGTCGCGGGCGCTGTTGGACTCCATGCCGCGGGCGATCAGCTTGCCCAGCTCGTCAATGCGCATGGGCACCAGCATCACGAACTTGAGCTGCTTGGGGCCTTCCATGCTCAGGATCTCTTCGGCCTTGCTGCTTTTGCGCTTGGTGTACAGGCCGATGGTGTAGACCTTCTGCAGGGCCTTGTAGCTCAGACCGGAGCCATTGAGTTGCAGTGTCTGCCCCTCCACCTGCACGTTGGGCTCATAGCGCACCCCGGCAATCTCGGTGTTGGTGGCCCGCACCGGGCTGGCGATGCAGGCCATCAGGGCCAGCGCGCTCGCGCAGCGCATCCACTGGCGTCGGGCCAGGGAGAAGTGCGGCAGGAAAAGGGTACTCATGGGATCACTTCCGATGCGGGATGGCTGGGTGGTGGGCCGTTTGCCATCACTTGTATTACGTCGAGCGATGTTACCTGCCGGCGGCTGTCAGATCGTCAGTATGAACCCGATGCAAACGCGGGCCTGATACACTCAAATGCATGTTCATGCCGCGCAAATTCACCAAAGGTTCGCACGACCGGGGAGCTTGGCCCTGGCGTCGCTGCGCGTCGACCTCTTTCCAGCAGGTCTGCTGAAGCGCGAGCGCCCGTTCAGGGTCGCCCCGTTCAGCGGCCCCTGATCCCCCAGCGATCCGACCCCGTCACACCTCGGGTCGGACACGGAGCGCCAAGACATGATCACTCAAAGCCAATTCAATGCGCTGGCCGCCCAAGGCCACAACCGCATCCCGCTGGTCGCCCAGGCCCTGGCCGACCTTGACACCCCCCTGTCCCTGTACCTCAAGCTCACGCAAGGCCAATCGCACAGCTTTTTGCTGGAGTCGGTCGTGGGCGGCGAGCGCTTCGGGCGTTACTCCTTTGTCGGCCTGCCGGCCCGCACCCTGCTGCGCGCCACCGGCCCGCACGTCGAGGTCGTGACCGACGGCCAGGTCGTCGAGACCTTCGAGGGCAACCCGCTGGACTTCATCGCCCAGTACCAGCAGCGCCTCAAGGTGGCCGTGCCCGAGGGCCTGCCCCGCTTCATTGGCGGGCTGGCGGGCTACTTCGGGTATGACACGGTGCGCTTCATCGAGCCGCGCCTGGCCAAGACCCGCAAGAGCGGCGGCATCGGCACGCCTGACCTGCTGCTCCTGCAGTGCGAAGAGCTGGCCATCATCGACAAGCTGTCCGACCGGCTCTACCTGATCGTCTACGCCGACCCCGGCCAGCCACACGCTTATCAGGCCGCGCAAACCCGCCTGGCCGAGCTGCAGGCTCGCCTGAGCGAGGCCATGGTCGTGCCCTCGACCGCGCCGTGTGAGGCCCACCCGATCGAGCGCCACCTGCCCAAGGAGGTGTTTGAAGCCTCCGTGCTCAAGGCCAAGGAGTACATCGCCGCGGGCGACTGCATGCAGGTGGTCATCGGCCAGCGCCTGCAAAAGCGCTTCACGGCCTCGCCGCTGAGCCTGTACCGCGCGCTGCGCTCGCTCAACCCCAGCCCCTACATGTACTACTACGACATGGGCGATCACCAGATCGTGGGCTCCAGCCCTGAGATCCTGGTGCGCCAGGAAAAGGTCGACGAGGGTCAGAAGATCACCATCCGCCCGATTGCCGGCACACGCCCCCGTGGCGCCACGCCCGATCAGGACGTGGCCCATGAGCACGAACTGCTGGCCGACCCCAAGGAGCGCGCCGAGCACGTCATGCTGATCGACCTGGCCCGAAACGACATTGGCCGCATTGCCAAGACCGGCACCGTCAAGGTGACCGAGGCCTTTGGCATCGAGCGTTACTCGCACGTCATGCACATCGTCAGCAATGTCGAAGGCATCCTCAAGGACGGCATGAGCGCCCTGGACGTGCTGCGCGCCAGCTTCCCGGCGGGCACGCTCAGCGGCGCCCCCAAGATCCGCGCCATGGAAATCATTGACGAGCTCGAGCCCGTGCAGCGGGGCATCTACGGCGGTGCCGTGGGTTACCTCAGCTTTGCTGGCGACATGGACGTGGCCATTGCCATTCGCACGGGCGTCATCAAGGACCAGGTCCTGTACGCACAGGCCGGGGCGGGCGTGGTGGCCGATTCGGTCCCTGAACTGGAGTGGAAAGAAACCGAGGCCAAGGCCCGCGCCGTGTTGCGCGCGGCCGAGATGGTCGAACAAGGTCTCTGACATCCACACCGCACAAGGAAACCGCCATGCTGCTCATGATCGACAACTACGACAGCTTCACCTTCAACCTGGTGCAGTACTTCTGCGAGCTGGGTGAGGAGGTCAAGGTCTATCGCAACGACGAAATCACGCTCGACGAGATCGCCGCACTCAAGCCCGATCGCCTCGTGCTCTCACCCGGCCCCTGCTCACCCGCCGAGGCCGGCATCTGTGTGCCGGCCCTGCAGCGCTTCACGGGCCAACTGCCCATCCTGGGCGTTTGCCTGGGTCACCAGAGCATCGGGGCTGCCCTGGGTGGCAAGGTCATCCGTGCCAAGGAGCAGATGCACGGCAAGACCAGCGTGATCACCACAGACCAGAAGGGCGTCTACCTGGGCCTGCCCAAAGAGTTCACAGTGATCCGGTACCACTCCCTGGCGATCGAGCGAGAGACCTTGCCCGATTGCCTGGAGATCACCGCCACCACGCCCGATGGCGAGATCATGGGCGTGCGCCACAAGGGGCCGCAGACGGACCCGGCCTTCGCGCCCCTGGAGGGGGTGCAGTTCCACCCCGAGTCCATCCTGACCGAGCACGGCCACGCCATGCTGGCCAACTTCCTGAAGATGTGAGGGCGCGACCATGACCCAACTGACCGATCAGCAAGCCCTCCAGCGCGTCATCGAGCATCGCGAGATCTTCCATGACGAGATGCTGGGCCTCATGCGCCGCATCATGCAGGGCGAGATGTCGCCCGTCGTCATGGCGGCCCTGATCACCGGCCTGCGCGTCAAGAAAGAAACGGTGGGCGAGATCGCCGCGGCGGCCCAGGTCATGCGCGAGTTCGCCACCCCGGTCCATGTGTCTGACAAGGACCACCTGGTGGACCTGTGCGGCACGGGCGGCGATGGCCTGCACACCTTCAACATCTCCACCACGGCCATGTTTGTGGCCGCAGCCGGCGGGGCCCGGGTGGCCAAGCACGGCGGGCGCAGCGTGTCCTCCAGCTCCGGCAGTGCCGATGTGCTAGAAGCGCTGGGCGCCCACATCAACCTGCCGCCCGAGCAGGTGGCGCAATGCCTGAGCCAGACGGGTGTGGGCTTCATGTTTGCCCCCAACCACCACGGTGCCATGAAGCACGCCGCCCCGGTCCGCAAGGAGCTGGGGGTGCGCACCCTGTTCAACCTGCTGGGCCCGCTGACCAACCCGGCCGGCGCTCCCCATCAGCTCATGGGCGTGTTCCATCGTGATCTGGTCGGCATTCAGGCGCGTGTGCTGCAGCGCCTGGGCTCGACCCACGTGATGGTGGTCCACGGTTGTGATGGCCTGGACGAGCTCACACTGGCAGGCGACTCCTTGGTGGCCGAGCTCAAGGACGGTCAGGTGACGGAGTACACCGTGCACCCCGAGCAGTTCGGCCTGGCCCAGCACGACGGCTCCGCCCTGCGCGTGACCAACCCACACGCATCGGTAGACATCGTGCGCCGTGTGCTGGACAACCAGCCCGGCCCGGCCCGCGACATCGTGCTGCTCAATGCGGGCGCCGCGCTGTACACCGCCAACGTGACCGGCTCGCTGGCCGAGGGCGTCGACCGCGCCCGTCAGGTGCTGGCCGAAGGCCGCGCCAGTGAGGCCCTGTTCACGTTCATCCAGTCGACTCAGGCGCTGGCCGCTTCGGCCGCTTGATCCACCCCACCCGAGGCCCCTCCATGTCCGACATCCTCCAACAGATCGTGGCCGTCAAGCACGAAGAAGTGGCCGCCGCCCAGGCCTTGCGCCCCCTGGCCACGGTGCGCGAGCAGGCCGAGCAACGCCACCGCGCCCAGGTCGACATGCGCGACTTCATCGGTGCCCTGATCGACCAGATCAAGGCGGGCCATGCCGGCGTCATCGCCGAGGTCAAGAAGGCCAGTCCCAGCAAGGGCGTCCTGCGCGAAGACTTCCAGCCCGCCCAGATCGCGGCCAGCTACGCCCAGCATGGTGCGGCCTGCCTGAGTGTGCTGACCGACGAGCGCTTTTTTCAGGGCAGCGCCGACTACCTGCGCCAGGCCCGTGCGGCCTGCAGCCTGCCGGTCTTGCGCAAGGACTTCATGGTGGGCGAGTACCAGATCTATGATGCCGCCGCCATGGGCGCCGATGCCATCTTGCTGATCGCCGCCTGCCTGAGCGACGCCCAGATGGCCGAGATGGAGGCCTGCGCCCACTCCCTGGGCCTGGCGGTGCTGGTCGAGGTGCACGATGGCGACGAGCTGGAGCGGGCGTTGCAGCTCAGCACCCCGCTGGTCGGCATCAACAACCGCAACCTGCGCACCTTCGAGGTCACCCTGGACACCACCCTCGGCCTGCTCGACCGGGTGCCGCCCGGCCGCCTGCTGGTGACCGAGTCCGGCATCCTGGGGGTGGACGACGTGCGGCGCATGCGCGAAGCCGGTGTGCACGCCTTCTTGGTCGGTGAGGCCTTCATGCGCGCGCCCGATCCCGGTGCGGCCCTGGCCCACCTGTTTGCCTGAGCCTTCGGTGACAAGTCTGTTTCCGCCTGAGGGCGCCCTTTGCACCTCGGTGGCGTCCCAGTTTGATCAGGTCCCGCCGGATTGGCGCCCGCTGACCGACGCCTTTCGCGCCTCACCGACCGGTCAGGCCTTGATCGATCGGCTGGAGGCCCGCCGCCTGGCCGGCGCCACCATTTACCCGGCCGACCTCTTTGCGGCCTTGCGCGCCACGCCGCCGGGCGGTGTGCGCGTCGTCATCCTGGGACAGGACCCCTATCACGGGCCGGGTCAGGCCCACGGCCTGGCGTTCTCCGTACCTGCGGGACAAAAGATCCCGCCCAGCCTGCGCAACATCCACAAGGAGCTGGCCCGCAGCCTGGGGGTCACGCCGCCGGCCGGTGGCAACCTCATGCACTGGGCTCGCCAGGGCATCCTGTTGCTCAACACCAGCCTGAGCGTGGAAGACGGCGCACCCGGCAGCCACGCCGGCTGGGGCTGGGAGGTGCTGACCGATGCCATGGTGGCCCACCTGGCCTCGCACGGCGAGGGCATCGTCTTCATGCTCTGGGGTGCGCACGCGCAGCGCAAGCGCGCCCTCATTGATGCCACCCCGGGCCGGCATCACCTCATCCTGATGGCCAACCACCCTTCACCTTTGTCGGCCCTGCGCCCGCCGGCCCCGTTCATTGGCTGTGACCACTTTGCCATGGCCGCTCGGCATTGGGCCGAGCGTGGCGTGACCCTGAACTGGTGAGCCGCAGGTTCTTCAAAAAAATGGCAGCCACTTGAAATGCCCGGGCGATCTGTGCTACAGTCGCGGTCTTGCCCTGGAGGGGTGGCCGAGTGGTTAAAGGCAGCAGACTGTAAATCTGCCCGCTAACGCGTACACAGGTTCGAATCCTGTCCCCTCCACCAGGCATCCCATGATTCGAGCGATCGGGTCGCGGGGCTTTTGAATGCATCTGTGACGAGCGAATGGCTCCCGGGCGGGAGTAGTTCAATGGTAGAACCTTAGCCTTCCAAGCTAATGACGCGGGTTCGATTCCCGTCTCCCGCTCCA
>DAORJC010000077.1:0-12320 GCA_035438885.1 Aquabacterium sp.
CAGGCGGGCGTCCTGCCCCTCCAGCTTGGCCAGCTCCCAGGGCTTGTTGGCGTCCACGTACTCATTGACACGGTCGGCCAGCAGCATGATCTCGCGCAGCACCTTGCCCAGCTCGCGCTGTTCGTACAGGCTGGCAATCTCGGTGCCTCCGGCCTGCAAGGTCTGCAGCAAGGCCTGCCCATCGGCGCCCAGGGCGGCGGTCAGTTGCCCCCCAAAACGCTTGCTCAGGAAACCGGCCGCACGGCTGGCGATGTTGATGAACTTGCCCACCAGATCGCTGTTGACACGCGCTGTGAAGTCATCGCGATTGAAGTCGACGTCTTCCACGTTCGCGTTGAGCTTGGCCGCGATGTAGTAGCGCAGCCATTCGGGGTTCATGCCGATGCTCAGGTACTTGAGCGGGTCCAGGCCCGTGCCACGGCTCTTGCTCATCTTCTCGCCATTGTTGACGGTCATGAAGCCATGCACATTGACCTGGTTGGGCAGCTTGCGGCCGCTGAACTTCAGCATCGCAGGCCAGAACAGGGTGTGGAAGTACGTGATGTCCTTGCCGATGAAGTGGACCTGCTCCACCGCCGGGTCGGCCATGAACGCTTCGAAACTGCGCTGCTCGCCGTAGCGGGCCTTGGGGCCGCCGGTGGCAAAGTAGTCCTTGAGCGAGGCCAGGTAGCCAATGGGCGCGTCCAGCCAGACGTAGAAGTACTTGCCTGGGGCCTCCGGGATCTCGATGCCGAAGTAAGGCGCGTCGCGGCTGATGTCCCAGTCACCCAGGCCGCCCTCGCCGTTTTCGTCCTTGGTGAACCACTCACGGATCTTCTTGGCCACCCCGGCCTGCAGCTTGCCGTCCTGCGTCCAGTTCTCCAGGAACTCGAAGCAACGCGGGTCGGACAACTTGAAGAAGTAGTGGTCGCTGGTCTTGAGCACCGGCGTGGCGCCACTCAGGGCAGAGAACGGGTTCTTCAGTTCGGTGGGGGCGTACACGGCACCACACACCTCGCACGAATCACCATACTGGTCCTTGGCCGCGCACTTGGGGCACTCGCCCTTGATGAATCGGTCGGCCAGGAACATGCCCTTTTCAGGGTCGTAGAACTGCTCGACCGGGCGCACAGCGATCAGCCCCTCGGCCTTGAGCGCACGGTAGATGTCCTGGGCCAGCTCGTGGTTGGAGGGGCTGTCGGTGCTGGACCAGTGGTCAAAGCTGATGTGAAAGCCATCCAGGTAGGGCTTGCGGCCCGCAGCGATGTCCGCCACAAACTGCTGTGGCGTCTTGCCCACCTTCTGGGCCGCGATCATGATGGGCGCGCCGTGGGCGTCGTCTGCTCCCACAAAGTGAACCTGGTGACCCTGCATGCGCTGGAACCGCACCCAGATGTCTGCCTGGATGTACTCCATGATGTGGCCGATGTGGAAATGGCCGTTGGCATAGGGCAGTGCCGTGGTGACAAAAAGCTGACGGGGCATGGTGCTGGGCGTATCAATGGGCGAAAGGGGGATTTTAGAGTGCGGCACACTACCGAGCTGAGAAGTTTTCATGCCCACCCTGAGGCCCTACCCCATGAGCATCGCGCCCACCTCCCCCCTTGAATCGTCCGCCCTCGAAGCACTCAAGGCCGTTGTCGACCCCTTGACGGGCGTCGATTGGGTCAGCGGCCGTCAATTGCAGACGCTCCGCGTCCAGGACGGTTTTGCCCAGGTACACATCAAGCTGGGCTACCCGGCCGCCTCGCGCTGGTCGGATTACACCGCCCTGGTGACCCAGGCCCTGATGGCCGTGCCCGGCATCCGGGCGGTGGAAACGCAATGGGACACCCAGGTGCAGACCCATGCGGTCTCCCGCGGACAGGCGCCGTTGCCAGGGGCTCGCAACCTGATCGCCGTGGCCTCCGGCAAGGGCGGCGTGGGCAAAAGCACCACGGCCATCAACCTGGCCCTGGCCCTGGCTGGTGAGGGCGCCCGCGTGGGCCTGCTCGACGCCGACATCTACGGCCCCAGCCAGCCCCTGATGATGGGCCTGAGTGGCAAGCCCGACAGCCCTGATGGCAAGACCATCACCCCGCCCGAGAACTTTGGCGTGCAGATGATGTCCATGGGCCTGCTGGTGGAGGAAGAAAAAGCCACCATCTGGCGCGGCCCCATGGCCAGCCAGGCCTTTGACCAGTTGCTGCGCCTGACCAACTGGGGCGAACCTGACGCCCCGCTGGACTACCTGGTGGTCGATCTGCCCCCGGGCACCGGCGACATCCACCTGAGCATCAGCCAGCGTGCCCCCCTGACGGCCGCCGTGATCGTGACCACGCCGCAGGACATTGCCCTCCTGGACGCTCGCAAGGGCCTGCGCATGTTCGAAAAAGTCAGCACCCCGGTGCTGGGCGTGATCGAAAACATGGCCGTTTACCACTGCCCGCAGTGCGGCCATGAAGCCCACATCTTTGGCGAGCATGGGGGCCAGCGCTTGGCCGACGATGGCCACGTGACCCTGCTGGGCTCGCTGCCACTGGACCTCAAGATTCGCGAGCAGGCCGATTCGGGCCAGCCCACGGTGGCCTCCGACCCCGACAGCCGCGCCGCACAGTTGTATCGGGACATCGCTCTGCAAGTCGCGGCCAAGGTTTCGCTACTGCCCAGGGATTATTCTTCGAAGATGCCGGGGGTGACCGTGGTCAGCCCCTCCGCGCCGACCTGACCTTGCCCTGCCTGCGCCCATGACCACTGCCTTTGATGCTCATCCCGACCCGTGGTTCAACCTCGTGCCCAGCCCCCTGGCCGAGTTTGACGAGCAAGGGCACTGGCTGCGACACAACCCGGCCTTCGCACAACTGACAGGGCACGCGCCGCAGGCCGGCATGCACCTGAGCCTGCTGCCCGCCCCCATGCAACGCCTGCTGGGTTGGGACAGCCCCATGGCACTGCTGGGCCTGCGCCCCGGCGATGCCCCCCTGCCCACGCGCGCCACCCTGAGCGAGCCCGGCATCACGGCCAAGGCCCTCAAGGGCCTGGTGCACGCCCAACCAGCCCCCGATGGCCAGCCACGTCGACTGCTGTGCATCGTGCAGGACCTGAGCGCGGCCCCAGCCTTCAGTGGCAACGAAAGCGAAGCCCTGCTGCACGAGCTCACCATGATCCTGGAGAGCTCGCCAGCCGGCATTGCCTACCTCAAGGGCGAGACCCTGGTCCGTTGCAACCGCCGCTTCGAGCGCATGCTGGGCCTGTTGGGCAACTCCCTGACCGGCAAAAGCCTGGACACCCTGATCAACCATGATCCGCGCGTCAAGCGCATGACCGTGGACTCGATGTCTCGCCTGCAAACCGAGGGCCAGTTCGAGAGCGAGCTCGAAATCGTCGTGCCGGGCCAGGCGACCATGTGGTACGCCCTGTCGGTCAAACGCATCGGCTCCGAGCAAGGCCCGCTGGAAGCCATTGCCGTGCTCTCGGACATCACCCGGATCCGCTCGCAGAAGGCCCGACTCGAAGCCATGGAGCGCGACCTGGCACTGCAGGCCGATCGCACCCGCGCCATCCTGGATTCGGTGTTCGTGGGCATCGTCACCATCGACAACCACGGCATCGCCTGGATGAACCGCTCGGCACGCCGCATGTTTGGCGGTGACCTGGCCGACTTTGTGGGCCAGCCCCTGTCGACCGTGGCCACCTCCGACATCGACCACCCGTTCCGGATCACCGACTACCTGGACCACCTGCAGGAGGGGCAGTCCCACACCTTTGAATGCCAGGTGGTGGGCCGCGATGGTCGCGTGTTCTGGGTCGTGGGCAACGCCGTGGTCATCGATGGCAAACCGCATCAACGCCAGATCACCTACGCCCTGCTGGACATCGACCGGCGCCGCCAGGCCGAAGCCCGATCGGCCGAGGCCGAGGCCACCCTCAAACGCATCATCGAGATGGCGCCCATGGCCATCAGCGTGCACGAGGCGGCCACCCTCAAGGTGCTGCAGACCAACCAGAGTGCGTCCAGCTTCATGCAGCGCGACGCAGCCACGGCCCTGGGCCTGACCCTGGAAGAGATCTACCCCGAAGGCCGCGCCCGCCAGTTGCGCGCCGAGATGATGGCCTCGCTCGACGGCCACCAGAGCCTGCAGCGCGAACACAAGATCGACGCCACCAAGCGCGGGGCAGCCCAGATCTGGGATGTCAATTACCTGCCCCTGAGCATCGAAGGCCAGGCCGCCGACCAGTTGCTGGTGGTGGCCTCGGACATCACCGAGCAACGCGCCGCTGAAAACGCTCGCCTGGAAGCGGCCATCACCCAGCGCGAAATGCTGGTGCGTGAAGTGCACCACCGCATCAAGAACAACCTGCAGGGTGTGGCCGGCCTGCTGCAGCAGATCGCCGCCCGCAAGCCGGAGGTGGCCCCCGCGATTGCCGAGGTGGTGGGCCAGGTCCAGGCCATTGCGCAGGTCTATGGCCTGCAGGTGGGCGCCGGTGGTCCGTTGCGCCTGGCCAGCGTCGTCTCGGCCATTGCCAACTCGGTGCAAAAGACCTTTGGCCATCCCATCGAGCAAAGCGAAACCGGTGCGGAGCACTTGCAATGGCTGCTGCCCGAGGCCGAGTCCATCCCGATTGCCCTGAGCCTCAACGAGTTGCTGACCAACGCCCACAAGCACGGCCAGGATGCCACGTCCGCCATCCACTGCGAAATGCTCAGCGACGAACAAGGCGTGACGCTGCACATCCGAAACCGAGGTCGTCTGCCCGACGGTTTTGACGTCAACAACATCCGGGGCGGTGTGTCGGGGCTTGGGCTGGTGAGGGCGCTGTTGCCGCGCCGCAGTTCCAGCATCCGCATCCTGCAGGAGGGCGAATGGGTCGTGACCCGCCTGCAACTGACGCCACCGGGCATCAGTTTGTCCAGCGCGCCGCAGATCCTGGGCGAGCCCAATGGCCAACAATATGCACTTTGGCCACATTAGCGTCACGAGCCAAAGGAACAATGGCCGTTAAACTACAAAAAAATCGAACGGAAAAATGCAAGGGTGGCGTCGAGCAGCACAGTCCCACCCTCTCAACAGACCATGGCAACTCCAACCAAAGGCAAAGTGCTTGTCGTCGATGATGATCGCCTCGTGCTCGCGACGGTGACGCACGGCCTGTCTCAGGCCGGCTTTGACGTGATCGATGCCGACAACGGAGACGACGCCATCTTGCTGGCCCGTCAGCACAAGCCTGATCTGGCCTTGCTGGACATTCGCATGGAGGGCAAGACCGGCTTTGACGTGGCCGCCTACCTGCGCGAGTACTGCCAGATCCCGTTCATGTTCCTGTCGGCGTTTTCCGACGATGCCACCATCGCCCAGGTCAAGGCACTCGGTGCCGTGACCTACCTGGTCAAACCGCTGGACGTTCAACAGATCGTGCCGGCTGTCGAGGCGGCCTTTGCCAGCCGCGGCCTGGGTTCCTACAAGACTCCATCGGCCGCCAGGCCATCCGCCACCGAAGGTGGTGCCGCCGCTTCGCAGACCGATGTCTCGCCGTTGAGCCAGTCCACCGCGCTGGCCATCGGCATCGTCATGCACCGCCACTCGCTGGGTGCGCAAGCCGCCTTGAGCCGCCTTGAAGCGCAAGCTCGTCAGGAGGGCCGCACGCTGGCCGCTGTGGCCGAGCGCATCCTCAACGCGCAGGAAGTCCTCTCAGGCCTGGGCCCGCTGGGCTGAAGCCAGGCCCCTGGGCCGGGGCTCAGAACAGACCGCTCTGGGCCGGCCCCGAGGCCGTCAACGTGAAATAGAAGCAGGCGCCCTTGCCGGGCTCGCTCTCGGCCCACACTCGCCCGCCGTGGCGTCGCACAATGTTGTTGACGCTGGCCAGCCCCACGCCGGTGCCCGGAAATTCTCGGGCGCTGTGCAGGCGCTGGAACAGGCCGAACAACTTGTCGGCGTGTTTCATGTCGAAGCCTGCGCCGTTGTCACGCACAAAGAACACCGTGGGGTTGGTGGCGGGCACCGCGCCGACCTCGATGCGAGGCTGGGCCACCTTGTTGCTGTATTTCAGGGCATTGCCGATCAGGTTCTCCAGGATGCGGCGCACCAGCACCTCATCGGCCATGTGGGCCAGCCCGTCACTCACCAGCACCTGAGGCACGGCCGGCACTGGTGCACCCGGGACCGCATCACCAGCGGGCGGGCGGGCAGCCACCTGCAACTCGGTGGCGATCTCGCGCGAGAGGCTGCTCAGGTCCACCCGCGTGAGCTGCAGGGGCGCCTGCGACAACTGGGCCTGGTCCAGCACGGCATCGATCATGCCGTTCATGCGCAAGGACGCCGCCAGAATGCGATCCACATGGTCATTGCCAATGCGGTCCAGGCAATTGGCGTAGTCTTCCTTGAGGATGCGGGCAAAGCCGTCGACCACGCGCAGCGGTGCACGCAGGTCATGCGACAGGGCGTAGCGCAGGGCCTCCTGTGCGGCCTGGTTGATCTCGTCCTCGGTGCGGGAATCAGGTGCAGGGGCCGGTGCGCTGGCCGGCTGGGGCCAGGCCGTGGCAGCAGCGGCCATGTCCACCGATTGCCAGACCCCATGGTGACCCACCCACTGCCCCTGGGGGTCCAGGCGCGGCACGCCGCGCAAACGCCCCATCAGGGGATGGTCAGGCGCAGGTGCGCCCACGACATGGTGAGCACCCACCAACGGCCAGGGCAGGCTGGGCACGTCCACCAGTCCCCTGGCGCGCATCTGGGTGTCCAGCACATCCCAGGCGTCGGCGGCCAAGGGGTCCATCAGTGCCCGGGCGTACGCCGCCCACGCGTGCGCCGCACCAGTGTCGACCAGGCGGTGCGCCCACTGCCAGCATGCCTGGGAGGCCCCCGCCGGGGGTTTGAGCACCACCAGCCGGTATTGATCGTCGGTTTGCCAGTACCAGCCGCCCAGCCAGTCCGTCCAATATTGGTCCACCTCGGGAATGGCCGGAACCAAAGGCGACGCCTGTGTGGGGGCCGTGGTTTGCCTGAAAACCTGAATCAAGCCCACGGTCAGGATCAACAAAAATACAACGGATGTCCAGACCGGCGCCCGCCAT
This sequence comes from Aquabacterium sp., assembly GCA_035438885.1. Classification (GTDB taxonomy): domain Bacteria; phylum Pseudomonadota; class Gammaproteobacteria; order Burkholderiales; family Burkholderiaceae_C; genus Aquabacterium. The sequence continues at coordinate 7,031 of DAORJC010000077.1, forward strand.
ACCAGCGTCATGAGCGTCGCAAAAATGGCAAGCACGGTCAGCGTCCACCCTCTCGCCAGCCAGGGAAGAAGGATGTGTCTGAAAAATGAATATGGACGGTGATCCGCGTGCATCAAAATGATTGTATGAACACCTAGAAGGGGTTTCTTCGTCCGGATGAAATCTTTTGGAAGCTTGTAAAGTCAGCGTTCCCATTCAAGGCTGCAGTATGCCCATGCAAATGGCAGGCTACAGAATGGGAAACTCCCCATTCCCAGGTACATGATGTCGCAGTCAAAGCATATGGCACGTCGAACGTGGTGGCCCCTGGCAGTTCTGCTGGGTGTGGTCGCCACGGCCGTGCTCGCCTGGCCGCTGGGCTCCAGTGGCCTGGGCCTGGCGTTGGCCGCCTGGGCGGCCGCCGGCATCGGCTTTCTGGCGCGCCACGTCATGCAGACCCCGCCCGACGCCCAGGAGACCCTGCGCTCGGAGGCGCTCACCGAGCCCCCACCGACGCACGCATCCACCGCCGGGCTGTCGCAGCCGACGGACATTCACTACGCCCAGACCCTGCCCGATGTGCGCATCACTTCGCAGCGCTGGCTGCGCATCACCAAGGATGTGGCGCACACCGCACAGCGGGCCCGTTCTCTGACCGAAGCCCTGGGCCAGGTGGGCGCCTTGCTGCACCAGAGCATGGGCTCGCAAGCCTGGCACTGCCTGCGGGTGGAAGGCTGGAACGGGGAGACCGCCCTGGTCCGCCCCTGGTGGGACTTTGAGGGCAAGGACGACGACCACATCGACCCGGCCTCCATGGCCACCCTGCACGCCAGCGACCAACCCCTGGGCCAGGCCCTGGTGGACCAGCAGCCCTGCCTGGCCGACATCACCCAACTGATCACCCCTCGCCCCGTGACGCCCTGGCGCGTCGGGCGGCCCGGCAAGGTTCTGGCCGTGCCGGTCTTTGTCAACGGCACCCCGCTGGCCTTGCTGGAGTTTGTCGAGCCCTCCCCCCTGATCAATGACCAGCAGGTGATGCTGCAGATCGCAGCCATCCAGCTAGGGTTTGTGGCCCAGCGCGACGACACCCTGCACCGCATGGCCGACAGCGCCGAGCACATGGGTCGACTGGGGCTGGTGGCCTCACGCATCAGCAGCGGCGTGGCCATGCTCGATCGCGATGGTGCGGTTGAATGGATCAACCCCATGTTCACGGCCCTGACGGGCTGGTCGGCGCAAGACGTGCTGGGGCAACAACTGCCCGCCTTGCTCAAAGGCACGCAAAACGAAGCCCTGGCCAAGGAGGTCGCGCAAAAGCTGGCTGAAGGCCGCCCGTTCCGGGTCTCTTACGAAGCCAACCGGGTGGGCACAGGCACGCTGGTGCGTTACTGGGGCGAGATCGATGCCATCCTGATGCTCGACGACATGGGCGGCAAGGGCCAGTTCGTCTGCCTGTTCAACGACATCACCCAGCGCAAGAACGAAGAGCGCGTGCAGGAGCAGGAAAAGGAATTCCTTGAAGCCCTGCTGGGCAACCTGCCTGTGAGCCTCCTGGTGATGGACCCGGTCGACTTCACGGTGGCCGCCGTCAACCGCTTTGCCGAGCAGGAACTGGGCCTCAAGAACGAGAACGTGGTCAAACGCACCCTCTCAAACGTGCTGGGCGCCGATGTCATGCAGGTGATCGAGCCCCGAATGCGCGAGGCCATCACCACAGGCCGCACCGTCGAACACGACTTCGAATGGCAATCGCCCGAGCGCCGCTTTGTGATCAACGTGCGCCACTTCGCGCTGCGCCATGCCAATGGCGAACCCCGCCTTCTGATCAGTCTGGCGCGGGACATCACCGAGACACGCCGCGCCCGGATCGACCTGGAAGAGTCCGAGAGGCGCTTTCGGGAGTTGGTCGAATCCATGGACGACAGCGTCTATGTGGCCTCGGCCGGTCACGCCCAACTGGTGTATCACAGCCCCCGCCTGCCCGACATCCTGGGCATGGACCTGGCCTCACAGCAAGACCTGGCCGGTCTGTTCCAGCAACTGGTGCTGCCCGAGGACAGGCCGGCCCTGGAGGCCGCCAACGCCGAGGTCGACTCCCTGGCCCACACCGATGTGGTCGTGCGCATCCAGCACCCGCACAAGGGCCTGCGCTGGATCCGCCGCCGCACCCGGGCGCGTCGCCTGGACGACGGTGACGTGCGCATCTACGGCCTGATCTCCGACGTCTCTGAAGAGCGCGAACAAGCCGCGGAACTGCAACGCGCCCGCGACACGGCAGAGAGCGCCAGCCAGGCCAAGAGCCAGTTCATGGCCAGCATGAGCCACGAGATCCGCACGCCCATGAACGCCATCCTGGGCATGACCGAGCTGATGCTGGGCACCAAGCTGACCGACACGCAGCGCCGCTACGCACAGTCGGTGTTCCGCTCGGGCGAATCGCTGCTGGAGATCATCAACGACATCCTGGACTTCTCCAAGATCGAGGCAGGTCGGCTGGAGCTGGCGCCGTCGGACTTCTCGCTGCAGACCATGCTGGACGACACCCTGGAGCTGATGGCCCCCAGAGCGCACGAAAAAGGCATCGAAATTGCATCGCACGTGCAGCCCGGCATGCCCGCGGTCATCCACGCCGACTCTCTGCGCCTGCAACAGATCCTGACCAACCTGGTGGCCAACGCCATCAAGTTCACGGAATCGGGCGAGGTCATCGTCAACATCCGCAGCCTGGACCAGAACCTGGCCTTGAGCCCCAAGGACATGGTCGGCCAGCAGGTGGAGATCGAAATCTCCGTGCGCGACACCGGCATCGGCATCCCGGCCGAAGCCCTGCCCCGCCTGTTCAGTGCGTTCACACAGGCCAATGTCGGCCTGTCGCGTCGCTACGGTGGCACCGGCCTGGGACTGGCCATCTCCAAGCAACTGGTGGAGCTGATGGGCGGCACCATCGAGGCCAAGAGCGCCCCTGGGGTCGGCTCGGAGTTCACCTTCCGAATCCCGGTGGTGGTGGGCCTGGGCGATTCCGGCTTTGGCGCCCTCGATGAGGTCGACATGCCCCACCTGCACGTGCTGGTGGTGGACGACAACGCCACCAACCTGACGGTGCTGGACAACCTGCTCAACGCCTGGGGCATGAAGGTGACCCGCGCCGTGGACGGCCAGGATGCGCTGGAACAGCTCATGCGCACCGACCACGATCTGGACATCGACCTGGCCCTGGTCGACATGAAGATGCCCCGCATGAACGGCATGGAGCTGGCGCGGGCGGTGCGCAAGTCGGGACGCTACAAGGCCCTCAAGATGGTGATGCTCTCGTCCATCTGCACACCAGACGATGTCCAGCAAGCCCAGAAGGCCGGCTATGACCGCTTCCTGGCCAAGCCCTTGCGCAAGACCGAGCTGCGCCAGGTCATCCTGGGCCTGTCGGTCGACCTGGCCGCCCCCGTCACCGAAATGCCCAACCTGCTGCTCAAGGTGCTGGTGGTGGAGGACAACCACATCAACCAGGAAGTCTGCAGCCAGATGCTCAGCAAGATGGGCTGCTCGCCCACGGTGGCCAGCTCGGCCATGGAAGGCCTGCGGCGCCTGACCGAGACGGTCTTTGACCTGGTGCTCATGGACATCCAGATGCCCGGCATGGACGGCATGGAGGCCCTGCAGGCCTTCCGTAACAACCGCAATGGTCGCTTCACGTTCCAGACACCGCCCAGCACCCCCGTCATTGCCGTGACGGCCAATGCCCTGGAGGGCGACGACCAGCGCTTCCTGTCACACGGTTTTGACGCCTACCTCTCCAAGCCGTTTCGGATGCACCAGTTGTTGCGCGTGCTCCAGTCGGTGATGACACCGCCACCACCACCCAGCATTTCGGACAAGGCCGAAGGGGATGTTGCTCAGGTGAAGATCCAGGACACGGTTGCAGCGCCTAAGGACCTGACAAAGCTGGATTGGCGTGACGTATTCGACGAAATTGCGGTACAACGTCTCATCGAACTGGATCCCTCGGGCAGCAATGCCCTGATCGAAAGAGTGACGAAGATGTATGCATCGTCGGTTGACAAGTACCTGACCCAATTGGAGGATGCCTGGCGTGCCCAGGATCGCAAGGTCGTCAAAGACGTGGCACACACCCTCAAATCATCCTCGGCCAACCTGGGGGCCCTCAAGTTATCCCAGGCTTGTGTCGAAATCGAGTCCGTGATCAGAGAGGAAACGGGAGACGATTTGACTCCGCTCATTCAACATCTTCGTGAAGAAGCCGCTGTCGTGGTGGCTGCTTTGCCTTTGCTGCGGGAGGCCACTCGATGACGCGTTACGCGCCGTTCGAGGACGAAGACATGGACCAGGCACCTCGCGTGCTGCTGGTCGATGACGACGAAGTCAATCTCCTGCTGACCTCGATCGCCCTGCGCGAACGCGGTTTTTCGATCACCGAATGCTCATCCGGCGAAGACGCCCTGCGTCAGATCTCCGAATGGCTGCCCGATGTCATCGTGCTCGATGCCGTGATGCCCGGCCTCGATGGCTTCGAGACCTGCCGCGAACTGCGTCACCTGCCCGGCTACGAATCCATCCCCGTGCTGATGCTGACCGGCCTGGACGACGAGGCCTCCATCGCCCGCGCCTATGAAGTCGGCGCCACCGATTTCTTCGTCAAATGCAACCAGTGGAGCTTGCTGGCTGGCCGACTGAAATACCTGCTGCGTGCCTCGCGCACCCGCCACGAACTCGAGCGCAGCAAAGCCAAGCTGGCACGCGCCCAGGACCTGGCCCGCATGGGCAGCCTGGACTGGCGCAAGGACAGTCACTACGGCCTGAGCTTCTCGGTCGAAGGCCTGCGTGTGTTCGGCGTGGGGCCCAACGAGCGCCTGACCCTCAAGCGCATCATCCGGATGATGCCGAGCGAAGACCAAGCAGGTTTCCGCCGCATCCTGCGGGATGTGGTCAACCACAGCACCGTGCTGTGCTGTGACGTCCAGATCAACCTGAGCGACGGCCGTCCTCGCGTGCTGCACATCGAGGCCGAACCCGAATTCAACGAGCAGGCCAACCTGATCGGCTACACCGGCATCGTCCAGGACGTGACCGACCGCCGCATGGCCGAGGACAAGATCAAGCACCTGGCCAACTTTGACACGCTCACGGGCCTGCCCAACCGCCGCCAGCTGTTCTGGCGCAGCGAGCGCGCCATCGAGCATGCCAAGCGCCTGAACCATGGCGTGGCCCTGATCCAGATCGGCCTGGACCGCTTCAAGGTCATCAATGAAAACCTGGGCCACCAGGCCGGCGACGAGTTGCTGATCGAGGTGGCGCG
>DAORJC010000078.1:0-12155 GCA_035438885.1 Aquabacterium sp.
CAATGCGGCAGCGTGTCCATGCCGCCTGCGGCCATGACGGCCACGCGGTGCAGCAACTCCGGACTGATGGCTGCCGCCTCGGCCATGGCCAGGTAATCGTTGCCGAGCGTCTGCAGTGCGATGCTCAGCCCGCCGGACGACGAGCCGGTGATGCCGGCCAGCACATTCATGGCGATGGCCTCTGAGACCAGGGGGTTGTCCGAGACGCGCAGCACGGCATCGCGGATCAGCCCGAAGCCTGCCAGCGAAGCGATGACCGCGCCATAGCCCACCTCGGAGGCCGTGTTGAAGAGCGGCAGCATGAAGCCGAACACGCCCTGGTTGAGCGTGTGCTTGAGGTCGTGCCAGTGCCCCAGCCGGGTCACGACCAGGGTGGTGCAGGCGACCAGCAAGGCAATGAGCAGCGACCACAGGCCCGTGACGCGGCTGGGTTCCAGCGTCGCGTAGCGCTCGGCCATGAAGGACAAGTCCAGCGCAGGAAACACCAGGTACGTGAACAGCGCGTTGACACCCACGACCAGCACCAGCGGCAGCAGGGCCAGCGCCAAGGGCACCTCGGCGTGGCGTGCGGCTTCTGCCGCAGCCTGGGCGGGCGATGGGTTCGCCGGGCTGTCTTCACCGTCGTCATGCCGGCCATAGCCTTCGCCAGCGGCGCGGGCCGAGGCAGCGCGGCGCAGCAACCACGCCATGCCGCCCCCCAGCATGACGGCTGCGGCCAGCAGGCCCAGCCCGGGTGCGGCAAAGCCGTTGGTGCCGAAGTAGGGGATGGGGATGGCGTTCTGGATGGCGGGCGAGCCTGGCAGCGCCGTCATCGTGAACGTGAAAGCGCCCAGCGCGATGGTGGCGGGCACCAGTCGCTTGGGAATGTCGGCCGCTTCGAAGAGGTTGCGCGCAATGGGGTAGATGGCGAACGCCACCACGAACAGCGACACGCCGCCGTAGGTGAGCAGCGCGCAGGCCAGTACCACCGTCAGCATGGCATGCCGCTCGCCCAGGGTGCGCACAATCCAGCGTGCCAGGGTGCTGGCTGCGCCCGAGTCGGCCATCAGCCGGCCGAACAGCGCCCCCAGCAAGAACAGCGGCAGGTACTGCAGCACGTAGCTCCCCAGGGCGCTCATGAAGGTGTCTGTGTACAGCGGCAGCAGCCAGCGCGATTCGCCCGACAGCAGCACCGCCAAGGCCCCCATCAGCGGCGCGAGCAGCAAGACGGTCACGCCCCGGTAGGCCAGCCACATGAGCAAGGCCAGAGACACCACCACGGCCAGCACGCTCAACATGGCGTGCTCCCCGCCGCGTCGCGGTACCCCACCTGCCTCCCCACCTGCCTCCCCACCCGCTGCCGATCCAGCGCCCCTGCCGCCGCGGCCTTCAGCAGCCCCTGAAACGTCGGGCACTCGGCATGGCTCGGGGCAGGGCAGGCGGCCGCGTGTCGCAAGCCTCGGCTCACGGCTCGGAGTTGTTTGATGGTGGCGTCAATGTCATCGGCCTTGTTCGACAACAACTCGCGGTCGATGTTCGGGCCGCCGCTGGGTGTCAGCATGGACGCAATCTCGTCCAGCGACAGCCCGGCTGCCTGGCCCAGGGCAATCAGTGCCAATTGGTTCAACACGCTCGGCACGAACTGGCGCCGCACCCCCGCGGGTCCCACCGAGGCAATCAGCCCCTTCTTTTCGTAATAACGCAGGGTGGAGGCAGGCACCCCTGAGCGTTTGGCGACTTCGGCAATGTCCATCAAAAAAGCTCTTGACTTGAAGTTGACTTCAACTTCTATAGTGAACTTCATTCGCTCACAGGTCAACACAAGGAGTCTTTCCATGACAGCACTGCAACAGACATTCGCCGTCATTCTCGTCGGCATTGGCGCCACCGCGGTCATGGACCTGTGGCTGCTGTTGCTCAAGCGCCTGGGTGTGCCCACGCAGGGCTTTGCCCTGATCGGCCGCTGGGTGGGGCACCTCCTGCGCGGGCGCTTGAGGCACGAGGCCATGGGCCGCTCGCCACCCATCCCGGGTGAGCTGGCCCTGGGCTGGGCCACGCACTACGCCGTGGGCATCGCCTTTGCCGCTTTGCTGGTGGCACTGCAAGGCCCGGTCTGGCTGACCCAGCCCTCGGTGGGCGCCGCCCTGATGGTGGGCGTGGGCACGGTGCTGGTGCCCTGGCTGGTGATGCAGCCCGCCATGGGCGCCGGCATTGCCGCCAGCAAAACGCCCAACCCGTTCCAGAACCGCTTGCGCAGCCTGGCCAATCACACCGTCTTTGGCCTGGGCCTTTACCTGGCGGCCGTGCTGCTGGCCACCGTTCGCACCCACCCCTTGCCCCTTTGATCCGGAGTCACCGACATGAAAAAACTCGCCATCGTTTATCACAGCGCCCATGGGCACACCGAACACATCGCCACCCACGTGCTGGAGGGCGCCCGCAGCGTGCCCCTCACGCAGGTGGACCTGATCAGGGCCGAGGACCTGGCCCAAGACCCCGACCGATTGACGCCCTATGACGGAATCATCATGGGCTCGCCGACCTACCTGGGCGGCGTGTCTGGCACCTTCAAAACCTTCATGGACGCCACTGGCCGCCTGTGGCGCCAGCAGGCGCTCAAAGGCAAGTTCGCGGCCGGGTTCACCGTGTCGTCGCTGCCATCGGGCGACAAGCAGTCCACCTTGATGTCCATGTTTGTGTTCGGCATGCAGCACGGCATGCTCTGGGTGGGCAACCCCTTCCTGCCAGAGCAACACCAAGGCGTGCCGGTTGACGAGGCGGTCAACCGCCTGGGTTCGTGGTCAGGCCTGATGGCGCAGGCCGGTCACGGTCAGCCCGCCAATGCCTTTGTGGCCGGAGACACCAAAACAGCGCGCCTGTTCGGCCAGAATTTTGCTTCGACCGTCAGTCGAACCCATCCCTGCACCCCATGATCCCCAAAAAATACGCCCCCATCCTCTTCGGTCTGCTGCTCTCGGGGCTGATGTCCTTCCTGGTCGCCGGCATCTCCACGCTGCGCGCCGTCGGCCCGGTCCATGGCTTCATGGGCATCTGGATGGGCGCCTGGCTCACCGCCTGGGCCATCGCCTTCCCCGCCGTGCTGGTGGTGGCCCCCATCACCCGCCGCCTGGTCGAGCACCTCACCCAGAACGGTTGATGGGGCTTGTCACCGCATCGTTTTCATGCAATAAATATACATCGTATGAATAAATGCCACATGCCCTGATGACCACCGCCCACGTCTTCATAGCCAGCAGCCTGGATGGCTTCATTGCCCGCCCCGATGGCGACATCGACTGGCTTTTGCAGCGCGATGACCCGACCGAGGACCATGGTTACCTGGCCTTCATCGCCGACAAGGACTGCATCGTCATGGGCCGTGGCAGCTACGAAAAAGCGCTGACCTTTGACCCCTGGCCCTATGACCTGCCGGTACTGGTGCTCTCCCAAAAACTGGCTCACACACCCGTGCCTTTGGCGCTGAAAGACAAGCTCAGCTTCTCCAGTCAGTCGCCCAAGGACGTGATGACGACCCTGGTCGGGCAGGGCGTCCGCAAGGTCTATGTCGATGGCGGTTTGCTGGTGCAGTCATTCCTGCGCGATGGCCTGATCACCGACATGACCGTCACCATCGTGCCGGTGCTGATTGGGGCAGGGCGCTCGCTGTTCGGGCCTGTGCCGCGGGACATCGACATGACGCTGGTGTCCAGTCGGAGCTTTCCGTCGGGCCTGGTGCAATCGACCTACCGACTGACCCCATGACACGTCCCCGTGGACGCCCGCCCCAAGGCCAGGGCATGGCGCGTGACGACATCCTCACCGCTGCCTTGGCGCTGCTGGACGAAGGCGAAGGGCAGGGCTTGACGATGCGCGCACTCGCCACTCGCCTGGGCGTGACCCCGATGAGCCTGTATCACCATGTGGGCGACCACGCGGCACTGCTCCAGGCCTTGTCGGAGCGGGTCTACGCGCAGGTGCTGGAGGGCATCGACGACCTGGCGGACGCCAAGGCCAGGATCCGGGCGTTGCTGACCCGCTACCACCAGGCCGTGAGTCGCCACCCCCAACTGACGATGGCGATCTTTGACACCCCAGAGGCCTACGCCGGGATCACCTGCCAGATCACCCAACGCCTGACCTCCCTGCTGGCCCAGATCACGCCCGAGCCAACCCTGTGGTGCGACATCCTGGTGGACCACGCCCATGGCAGCAGCCTGGCCCTGGCCTCCGCCAGAGGAGACCCCGCCCAACTTCGGGCCCTGCAGCATCGCCAGCAACAGGCGCTGGACGTCCTCCTGAGCCAATTCCCAAAAGGCTGATGGCGCGTTGCCCCACCTGTGCCAGCTTCGCGAAGCACACCACCTGACCGACGCCTCCCCAGGTGGCGGTGGACAATCTGCCTGATGGTGGTTACCATTGGTGGTCACCAAATTCAGGGGTCGCTCATGGACACCGCACGCTTGTTCCAATCCGGCCGCAGCCAGGCTGTTCGGCTGCCCAAAGAGTACCGGTTTGCCGGAACCGAGGTGGCCGTCAAACATTTTGGCAATGGCGTTCTCTTGTTGCCCATAGACGCTCCCTGGCAAATGCTGGAGGCAGGGCTGGCCGCTTTTGAGCCAGGTTTTGTGTTGACGCGTGAGCAGCCTGATGAGCAAATTCGCGCCGAGATCAGCCCATGATCCTGCTCGACACCAACATCTGCATCTACATCATCAACGCCAAACCGCCAGCGGTGCTGGCGCGCTTTCAACAATACCGGCTTGGCGACGTTGGCCTGTGCAGTGTGGTGGCTGCCGAACTGGCGTTTGGCGTGGCCAAAAGCGGTTCTGCCCGCAACAGGCAAGCGCTGGAGATGTTTCTCGCGCCCCTGACCATCTTGCCCTTTGACGCCGATGCAGTGTGGGCCTACGGCGATTTGCGCGCGGACCTGGAGCGTCGTGGCACACCCATTGGCTCACTGGACACCATGATTGCGGCGCACGCCTTGAGTCAACAAGCCATGCTGGTCACCAATAACACACGCGAGTTTGCCAAGGTGCCAGGCTTGCTGCTCGACAACTGGGTCTGATCTCCCATTTCGGTTGGCCACCCCTTGGCCTAATCCCACGGCCGCCTACACTGTGTTGAATCTCTCATCCCAGGAATGCCATGACCTTCAAACACGTCGCCACCCTCACACTGATCAGCCTGGCCGCCTTGGCCACCGGCGCTCACGCGGTGGTCCCAGCGCCCAAGCCCATCGTTGACAAGCTGCCCTCGGGCGTGGAAGTCATCCACCTCACCGTGGGCAAAGGCGCCAAGCCCACGGCCGCCAGCACCGTGAAAGTCCATTACGAAGGCACGCTGACCAACGGCACCGTGTTTGACAGCTCCTACAAGCGCGGCGAACCCATCAGCTTCCCGCTGACCCGAGTGATCCCCTGCTGGACACAAGGCGTGCAGACCATGGCGGTGGGTGGCAAAGCCACATTGAAGTGCCCCTCCAGCACTGCCTATGGAGCGCGCGGCGCTGGCGGCGCGGTCCCACCCAACGCAGACCTGACCTTCACGGTGGAGCTGCTGGCGGTGCAGTGAGGTGAGGGCGCTGCGGTGGCAAACGCCCCAGAAAAATCAGAAGCGGTGCGTGGCTGGGTTGCAAGCGGATGCATGCATTGCTAGCATTGCTGTCAAATTAGCTTGTGGCAAGGAGCTGAGCATGCACACACTGACCATTCGCAACATTGAACCTGCCATCAAAGACAAGCTGCGGCTTGCCGCCGCAGCACACGGTCGATCCATGGAGGAAGAGGTGAGGGTGATTTTGCGCCAAGCGCTTGCTCAGCCGATCGGCGGCTCAGGCCTTGGCAGCCGCATCCAGGCCCGTTTCGCGGCCATTGGCGGTGTAGAGCTGGAATTGCCCCCCAGGAATGAGGCAGGTCGCGCTGCTGACTTTTCGTCTGAAGGGCCGGCCAGATGATCGTGCTCGACACCAACGTGGTGTCCGAGTTGATGCGCCCCGCGCCTGATCTGGCGGTATTGGCCTGGGTTGATGCTCACATGACCCAGGACCTGTGGCTTTGTAGTGTCGTGGCGGCTGAGCTGGCCTATGGCGTGGGTCGCATGCCAACGGGGCGCCGCAAACGGCAATTGGCAGACGCGCTGGCCATCACCTTGGAGGAAGATTTTGCCGGACGCGTGCTGGCGTTCGACCTGGCTTCAGCACTCGATTGCGCATCCTTGCTGGCGGTGCGCGAACAAGCGGGCCGCTCAGTGGCGTGGGCTGATGCCCAGATCGCCGCCACCTGCCTGGCCCACGGCGCCTCTTTGGCCACCCGCAACACGCAGCACTTTGAAGGCTTGGGCGTGCCTCTCCTCAACCCCTGGACAAGCGCCTGACCCGGGCGCATCGCCACCCAAGCCGACCGCCCAAAGAAAAAACCGGCCCCGCCCCGAAGGGCAGCAGCCGGTTTCACAAGCAGCTCAACGCCGCATCAAATCACAGCAGGTGCTTGACGCCGTCTTGCTCGCCTTGCAGCTCAGCCAGGGTCTTGTTGATGCACTCTTGCGAGAAAGCATCGATCTCCAGACCGGCAACGATCTTGTACTCGCCGTCAGGCGTGGTCGTCACAGGGAAGCCAAACACGATGCCGGCAGGAATGCCGTACTCGCCATTCGAAGGCACGCCCATGGTGACCCATTCGCCGTTGGAGCCCAGGGCCCAGTCGCGCATGTGATCGATGGCAGCGTTGGCAGCCGAAGCAGCCGACGACAGACCGCGAGCGGCGATGATCGCAGCACCGCGCTTGCCCACGGTGGGCAGGAAGGTGTCAGCGTTCCAGACCTGGTCGTTGATCAGGTCCTTGATCGACTTGCCGTTCGTGGTGGCAAAGCGGTAGTCAGCGTACATCGTGGGCGAGTGGTTGCCCCAGACGGTCAGCTTGCGGATGTCGCCCACCTTGGTGCCGGTCTTGGCAGCCAACTGCGAAGCAGCACGGTTGTGGTCCAGGCGCAGCATGGCGGTGAAGTTCTTGGCGGGCAGGTCAGGTGCCGACTTCATGGCGATGTAGGCGTTGGTGTTGGCGGGGTTGCCGACGACCAGAACCTTGACATTGCGCGAAGCGACAGCGTTCAGTGCCTTGCCTTGAGCCGTGAAGATCTGGGCGTTGGCGGCCAACAGGTCAGCGCGCTCCATGCCGGGGCCACGGGGACGTGCACCCACCAGCAGGGCGTAGTCGGTGTCCTTGAACGCGGTCAGCGGGTCGGAGTGAGCTTCGATGCCGGCCAGCAGAGGGAAGGCGCAGTCTTCGAGTTCCATGATCACGCCCTTCAGCGCGTTCTGGGCCTTCTCGTCGGGGATTTCCAGCAGTTGCAGAATCACAGGCTGATCCTTGCCCAGCATTTCGCCAGAGGCGATGCGGAACAGGAGGGCGTAACCGATTTGGCCAGCGGCGCCGGTGACGGCGACGCGAACGGGTGCTTTGCTCATATGCAACTCCGAAAGAGGTGAGGAAGTAGAGGGAGGGTCAGTAACAACCCTCAAGTGTAGCGCTGCGCGGCAGTCTAGAGACATGCACCCTTCTCGTCAAGCTCTTATGTCTTATATAAGACATCATTCATCTCAGTGGTGGCATGGGCCCCGCCTTTGTGGTGCAATTCAGTCCACGCCACACTTTCGGACCCCTGATCGTGCCCACCTCCCAACCGACCCCAGCCGCTGTTGCGGATCCGGTGCCTCCTGCAGGCGCCGAGGGGGAGGTGCCGATGGCCGCAGGCCCCTCGTTCAGCCCGCTCTACCAGCAGATCAAGTCGCTGCTGGTGCGCAGCCTGCAGGCCGGCGAGTGGCGTCCTGGCGAGGCCATTCCCAGCGAAATCGAGCTGGCCACCCGTTTCCGGGTCAGCCAGGGCACCGTCCGCAAGGCCATCGACGAGCTGGCTGCTGAACACCTCCTCGTGCGTCGGCAGGGCAAGGGCACCTTTGTGGCCACCCACGCCGAAGAGCGCGTGCAATACCGATTCCTGCGCCTGACCCCCGACGACCCGAACGCGGTCGGTGATGTCAAGCGCGAACTGCTCGATTGCCGGCGCCTGCGCGCACCGGCCGACATTGCACGGGCGCTCAACCTCAAACCCGGTGACACCGTGGTCGAGGTGCGCCGCGTGCTGCATTTTGCTGGCCGGCCTGTCGTCCTGGACGACATCTGGCTGCCAGGTCATCTGTTCAAAGGCCTCACCGCTGAGCGCCTGAGCGAGTACAAAGGGCCCATGTATGGGCTTTTCGAAACCGAATTCGGCGTCCGCATGATCCGGGCCGAAGAGAAACTGCGGGCGGTTCTTGCCAACCAGGCTGAAGCTGCGCTGCTGAGTGTCGAGGTGGGGGCCCCCCTGCTGAGCGTCGAGCGCTTGTCGCGCACCTATGACGATCAGCCGGTGGAACTGCGCCGCGGCTTGTACCGAACGGAGGCACATCACTACCGCAATGAGTTGAATTGAGTCACGCTTTCCCGGCTGTCGGCCGCTTGCGCGTGACTTGTCTGGCACGTGACCAAAGCAATCTGGCTGCACCGCTTGAGGGATTGCCCTAAAATCACGAATTCTGTAACCGTTCCCTGACGCTCGGTAGAGCCCATAAAAATATGGCTGACAACGCGAAAACCCCCCGCCCCGTCTACCGGAACATCCACGTCACTGACATCGTCAGTTACCGCCTGCCTCCGGCCGGGATCGTCTCGATCCTGCACCGTGTCAGCGGCGTCGTGATGTTCCTGCTGCTGCCTTTCATCATCTGGATGTTTGACACCAGCGTGACCTCCGAGATCACTTACGACCAGTTCACCTCGGTCTTCACTGCCGGCTGCGCCGACGGTGCCGTCCCCGGTTGGTTCTTCAAGCTGATCGCCCTGGGCCTGATCTGGGCCTACCTGCACCACTTCATTGCCGGTGTTCGTCACCTGATCATGGACGCCACCCACACGGTGAGCAAGCAGCAAGGCCACTCCTCGGCCGTCATCACGCTGGTCCTCAGCGTGTTGCTGACGGTCGTGCTGGGCGCCAAGCTCTTCGGCCTGTTCTGAACCTGATCGCAGGAAACTAACCATGTCTCAAAACTACGGAACCAAGCGCATCGTCTCCGGTGCGCACTACGGTCTGCGTGACTGGATGGCCCAGCGCGTCACGGCCGTCCTGATGGCCCTGTTCACCGTCGTGCTGCTGGCTCAAGTCATTTTTGGCGAGCCCGTCAGCTACTACAAGTGGGCCGGCATCTTCTCCCAGCAATGGATGAAGACGCTGACCTTCGTGGTCATCCTCTCGATCCTCTACCACGTGTGGGTCGGCATCCGTGACATCTTCATGGACTACATCAAACCCGTGGGCGTGCGCCTGGCGCTGCATGTCTTTGCCATCGTGTGGCTCGTGGGCTGCGCTGGCTGGGCCATTCAAGTGCTGTGGAGACTGTAAAAAATGAGTACCTCTCTTCCTACCCGCAAGTTTGACGTCGTCATCGTTGGCGCCGGCGGCTCCGGCATGCGCGCGTCGCTGCAACTGTCTCTGGCTGGCCTGAACGTGGCCGTGCTGTCCAAGGTCTTCCCCACCCGTTCGCACACGGTGGCAGCGCAGGGCGGCATTGGCGCCTCGCTGGGCAACATGTCCGAAGACAACTGGCACTACCACTTCTTTGACACGATCAAGGGCTCTGACTACCTGGGCGACCAGGACGCCATCGAGTTCATGTGCCGTGAAGCCCCCAAAGTGGTCTACGAGCTGGAACACTTCGGCATGCCGTTCGACCGCAACGCCGACGGCACCATCTACCAGCGTCCCTTTGGTGGTCACACCGCCAACTACGGCGAAAAGCCCGTGCAACGCGCCTGCGCTGCTGCTGACCGCACCGGCCACGCACTGCTGCACACGCTGTACCAGCAAAACGTCAAGGCCCGCACCCAATTCTTCGTGGAGTGGATGGCGCTGGACGTGATCCGCGATGCCGACGGCGATGCCGTGGGCGTGACCGCGCTGGAGATGGAAACCGGCGACGTGCACATCCTGCAAGCCAAGACGGTGCTGTTTGCCACCGGTGGCGCAGGTCGCATCTATCAGGCTTCCACCAACGCCTTCATCAACACCGGTGACGGCCTGGGCATGGCCGCTCGCGCCGGCATCCCCCTGGAAGACATGGAGTTCTGGCAGTTCCACCCCACCGGCGTGGCCGGCGCGGGCGTGCTGCTGACCGAAGGCTGCCGTGGCGAAGGCGCGATCCTGCGCAACAGCAATGGCGAGCGCTTCATGGAGCGTTATGCGCCCACCCTGAAGGACCTGGCCCCGCGTGACTTCGTGTCCCGCTCGATGGACCAGGAAATCAAGGAAGGCCGTGGCTGTGGTCCCAACAAGGACTACGTGCTGCTGGACATGACCCACCTGGGCGCCGAGACCATCATGAAGCGTCTGCCTTCGGTGTTCGAGATTGGCCACAACTTTGCCAACGTCGACATCACCAAGGAGCCGATCCCTGTGGTGCCCACCATTCACTACCAGATGGGTGGCATCCCGACCAACGTTCACGGTCAGGTGGTCGTGCCCGGTAACGGCAAGTCCAACGAAATCATCAACGGTCTGTATGCCGTGGGTGAGTGCTCCTGCGTGTCGGTGCACGGCGCCAACCGCCTGGGCACCAACTCGCTGCTGGACCTGGTGGTGTTTGGTCGCGCTGCTGGCAACCACATCGTGGAGACCAGCCTCAAGACCAAGAACCATAAGCCCCTGCCCAAGGACGCCGCCGACCAGACCCTGTCGCGCCTGGCCCGTCTGGACAGCGCCAAGAGCGGCGAGTACTCGCAGGACGTGGCCAACGAGATCCGCGCCACCATGCAAAAGCACGCTGGCGTGTTCCGCACCCAGAAGTCGATGGACGAAGGTGTCAAGCGCATCGCCGCCGTCCGTGAACGCGTGGGCAGCATCGGTCTGAAGGACAACTCCAAGGTCTTCAACACCGCTCGCATCGAGGCCCTGGAAGTCGAGAACCTGATCGAAGCCGCACAAGCCACCATGGTGGCCGCTGCAGCCCGTCCGGAGAGCCGTGGCGCCCACGCCCACGACGACTTCCCCAACCGTGACGACGAGAACTGGATGAAGCACTCGCTGTGGTACTCCGAAGGCAGCCGCCTGGACTACAAGCCCGTGAACCTCAAGCCGCTGACGGTGGAATCCGTTCCCCCGAAAGTCCGCACGTTCTGATCGCAGCGACACAGTCATCAGGAATTGAACATGAGCAGCCAAAAGCGCACCTTCCAAATCTACCGCTACGATCCTGACAAGGACGCCAAGCCCTACATGCAGACCATCGAGATCGAACTCGACGGCAACGAACGCATGCTGCTGGACGCCCTGGTCAAGCTCAAGGCCGTCGATCCCACCCTGTCGTTCCGTCGCTCCTGCCGTGAAGGCGTGTGCGGCTCCGACTCCATGAACATCAACGGCAAGAATGGTCTGGCCTGCCTGACCAACATGCGCACCTTGCCCGAGAAAATCGTGCTGAAACCGTTGCCAGGTCTGCCCGTCATCCGCGATCTGATCGTGGACATGACGCAGTTCTTCAAGCAGTACGACTCCATCAAGCCCTACCTCATCAACGACACGCCTCCGCCCGACAAGGAGCGTCTGCAGTCGCCGGAAGAGCGTGAAGAGCTGGACGGCCTGTACGAGTGCATTCTGTGTGCCAGCTGCTCCACGAGCTGCCCCAGCTTCTGGTGGAATCCTGACAAGTTCGTCGGCCCCGCCGGTCTGCTCCAGGCCTATCGCTTCCTGGCCGACAGCCGCGATGAGGCCACCGCCGCGCGCCTGGACAACCTGGAGGATCCGTACCGGCTGTTCCGCTGCCACACCATCATGAACTGCGTGGACGTGTGCCCGAAGGGTCTCAACCCCACGAAGGCCATTGCCAAGATCAAGGAAATGATGGTCAAGCGTGCCGTTTGATTCTGTCGATCTGATGTCCCTGAACTGTCTGCGTTTGCGCCTGCCCCGATGACTCAAGCTCCTGTCCCTGCCGATCTCACACCTGACCCGGATGTGCTGCGTCGGCTTCGCTGGCGCTGCCGTCGGGGTCTGCTCGAAAACGACTTGTTCATTGACAAGTTTTTCGAGCGTTACGGCGACAACCTGACCACGCCTTTGGTGCAGGGCTTGCTCGAGTTGATGGCCCT
>DAORJC010000079.1:0-11998 GCA_035438885.1 Aquabacterium sp.
AGAAGGGATAGGTGGCCTTGACGCTCTCGACGAAGCTGTAGACCAGCGTGCCGTCAGGGTTCACGGCACGCCACATCAGGCCCTGCATCACGCCAGCAATCCACATCGCGGCGATGTACAGCACGATGCCGATGGTGGCGGCCCAGAAGTGCAGCGAGATCGCCGAGACGCTGTACATGGCCTTGCGACCGAACAGGCGGGGGATCAGGTAGTACAGCGAGCCCATCGAGATCATGCCCACCCAACCCAGAGCGCCGGAGTGAACGTGGCCCACGGTCCAGTCGGTGTAGTGCGACAGCGAGTTCACGGTCTTGATGGCCATCATGGGCCCCTCGAAGGTGGACATGCCGTAGAACGACAGGGACACGATCAGGAACTTCAGGATGGGGTCATCGCGCAGTTTGTGCCAGGCACCCGACAAGGTCATGATGCCGTTGATCATGCCGCCCCAGGAAGGTGCCAGCAGAATCAGCGAGAACACCATGCCGACGGATTGGGCCCAGTCAGGCAATGCGGTGTAGTGCAGGTGGTGGGGACCGGCCCACATGTACGTGAAGATCAGAGCCCAGAAGTGCACGATCGACAAGCGATACGAGTACACAGGCAGACCGGCCTGCTTGGGGATGAAGTAGTACATCATGCCCAGGAAGCCTGCGGTCAGGAAAAAGCCCACCGCATTGTGACCGTACCACCACTGAACCATGGCGTCCTGCACGCCAGCGTAGGCGGAGTAGCTCTTGGTCAGGGAGACTGGGATGGCCGCGGCGTTCACGACGTGCAACAGGGCCACCGCCAGGATGAAGGCGCCATAGAACCAGTTGGCCACATAGATGTGACGCACCTTGCGGATGCCGATGGTGCCGAAGAACACCACCGCATAGGCCACCCAGACCACCGTGATCAGCAAGTCAATGGGCCATTCCAGCTCGGCGTACTCCTTGCCCTGGGTCATGCCCAGCGGCAGGGAAATGGCCGCGGCCAGGATCACCAGTTGCCAGCCCCAGAAGGTGAAGGCGGCGAGCTTGTCCGAAATCAGCCGGGTGTGGCAGGTCCGTTGCACCACGTAGTACGAGGTGGCAAACAGCGCGCAACCACCAAACGCAAAGATCACAGCGTTGGTGTGCAGGGGGCGCAATCGGCTGTACGTGAGCCACGGTACGCCAAAATTCAGTTCGGGCCAGGCCAGTTGGGATGCAATGAACACCCCGACAGCCATGCCCACGACACCCCAAAGCACCGCGGCCAGGGCAAATTGCCTGACGACCGTGTCGTTGTAGGTGGCAGAGCGGTTGGTTGCCATCAATCATTCTCCTTATTTCAACCGCGCTATTGTGAGGGCAAACCAGTAGTCGGACTTGTTCAAGATCAAGACGCGGGGTCAGAGATCCTGCTCGTCTTCTTCAAGAATGCGAACACCTTCCTGATCCAGGTTGTCAAACTGTCCCCGATAAACGGACCAACCGAGGATGCCCAGGATCAACAGGACCAGAACCACGGACAAGGGCAGCAGAAGATAGAGGATGTCCATGGTCAGACTCGGTGGGTGGATGAGGTGGGATGGCGGTGTCCAGGGCCTGTCGCCGCACCAATTCGGAGCGCGTTGAGCAACACCCCCAAGGCACTCAGGGCCATGCCAAGCCCCGCCAGCCAGGGCGGCAGATATCCCATCAACGCCAGGGGAATGCACACGAAGTTGTAGGCTGCCGCCCAGATCAGGTTTTGTCGCACGATCTGCATGGCTCGACGTGCAATGGACACCGCCAGGGGGACACCCCCCAGGCGACCGCCCAGCACGATGAAATCCGCCTGCGACTGTGCCAAAGGGGCCCCCTGGTCCAGTGCAAACGAGGCATGCGCCTTGGCCAGAACCGGCGCGTCGTTGATGCCATCGCCCACCACGGCGACCACATGACCCGCCTGTTGAGCAGCCTGAAGCACACCCAATTTGCCTTCCGGGGTGGCCGAAGCAGCCGCCACAAAGACCGGGGGGTTGACAGCAATTTGTCTCACCAGCGCAACAACTCGCGCCTCTTGATCACCCGACAAGACCGCCACCTCGACACCCAGGTGACGCAGCGCCTGCAGCGCATCAGGGGCTTCTGCCCTGATTTTTTCATCCAGCGAAAAACCCGCAGCTTCAGATGGGCGGTCCTGCGCCTGCCCGCACACTTGTGGTGCAAGCCAGACGCGCGCCTCTGGCCAGGGCGATGCATCTGTCGCCCCCAGCACCCAGGCCGCTGAACCCAGGCGCCACGTGACGCCGTGGTCATCCACAGCCTCCATGCCCTGCCCGGCCTGCTCGCGCACCTGCTGCCAGCGAGGCGCGCCCCCCCCGGACCAGACCACCAGGGCCTGAGAGACCGGGTGTTGTGACAAGGCCGCCAGGGATGCCGCGCGTTGCAGGTGGATCAGCGCGGCTTCTTGCAGGCCTGCGGCTGGATCCAGAACCTGGCCCCGATGCCAGACCTTGACCAGTTGCAGGTGCGGCTCCGTGAGCGTGCCGGTCTTGTCAAACAGGACCTGATCCACGCTGGCCAGGGTTTCCAGCGCATCAAGGTGACGCACCAGGACACCCGATCGCGCCAGTGCACCCGCGGCTGACAACAAGGCGGAGGGCGCCGCCAGTGAAAAGGCGCAGGGACAGGTCACCACCAGCACCGACACAGCCACCCAGATGGCTCGTGAGGGGTCGATCCACTGCCAGGCCAGCGCGCCCAGGGCCGCCACAACCAGAACGGCCCACAGGAATGGTCCCGCATAGCGGTCGGCAGTACGCATCCAGCCAGGGCGCTCGGTCATGGCCTGGTGAACCAGGTCCACGATCTGTTGGTAACGGGTGTCCGGCCCCAGGCGCTCGACCCGGCACCACACGGGCGCACCGAGGTTGATGCTGCCGGCCACGACCAGTTGCCCACGCTCGCGGGGAACCGGGCGCGACTCGCCCGTCAGCAAGGACTCGTCGACCTCGGTCTGTCCCTGAATGATCTGCCCGTCGGCCGGGAAGGCCTGGCCAGCGGCCACCCGGACCCGATCCCCCGGCACCAGCACCGACAGGGGCACCGAAGCGACCTCCGAGCTGCCCAGGTCGTCGTCCGGGACCGTGGCAGGGGCCAGGCTGCGCTCGACCGCCTCCGGCAAACGGCCACACAGAGACTCAAGCGACTGGGTGACCCGCTCGCGCGCCCGGCTCTCCAGCCATCGGCCAAAAAGCAGAAAGCTCACAAACATGGTCAGGGAATCGAAATACGCGTCGTGACCCAGCCACTCGGTGTGGCCCATGGTCACCCCGGTGCTGACCACAAACATGGCGGCGATGCCCAGCGCCACTGGCGTGTCCATGGCGATCTGTCCCCGTTTGAGGGCCGACCAGGCCCCCGTGAAAAAGGGGCCGCATGAAAACACCATCACGGGCAGGCTGAGCACCCAACTGGCCCAGTTCATCAGGCGCCAGATGTCGGATGGGATGTCCTCGGGGCCCGACACATATTGCGCCGTGGTGATCATCATCACCTGCATCATGCAAAAGCCCGCCACCAGCAAGCGCCAGAGCAATTGCCGCTGCACCTGCAAGCGGGCGTTCTGAGCCCGCGCGGCGCCATCGGGCCAGGCGCCATAGCCCACCGACTGCACGGCTGCCACCAATTGGGAAAGGCGGACCTTGGCAGGGTCCAGCACCAGGCGGGCGCGCTGTGTGGCGCCTTGCACCTGCACATCACGCACCCCGGGTACCTGCTTGAGTGCCCCTTCGATGGTGATGGCGCAGGCGGCGCAGTACATGCCCGACAGGCCCAAACCCACGGGGATGGCACCATCGGCCTCACGGGGGCCGACCTGGCATTGCTGCATCACCACGGGGTCGTCCAGGCCGGTCACCTGAGCCGCGCTCAAGGCCGGTGCTGGCGCACCCGGGCGCAGGGGCTTGTCGTCGAGGAGAGACGCTGATGCGTTGACTGGCAGTTCAGACACGTTGGGACGGACGGCGAGGAGGCAGGAAATGCGAGACTCTAGGCCCGAACGCGTCCGCCCGCACCGACCAGGATCAAATCAATGATGCACATTGTCTTGCAAGATCGCCTCAGCCCCCTGGCGAGCCGACTCGCCGCCCTCGCCCTGACAGGGCTGTTGGGCCTGATGGCCGCCCCAGCCCTGGCGCTGCAGGGCATGCCCACGGCACCCCAGAAGCTGCCCACCACCCAGTTGGGCATCGGCATGCACGTGATCAAGGCGGAAGTAGCGCAGACCCCGCGCGAGCACGCCATCGGTCTGATGTGGCGGACGGAGATGGGCGCCAATGACGGCATGCTCTTCATTTTTCCGCAAGCCACCAAACAGTGCTTCTGGATGAAGAACACCCTCATCCCGCTGTCGATTGCCTTTGTGGATGACGACGGCAAGATCGTGAACATCGACGAGATGCAGCCGCAGACCGAGGACGCGCACTGCTCGGCCAAGCCGGTGCGGTATGTGCTGGAGATGAACAAGGGCTGGTTTGCCAAACGGCACATTCAGGCCGGGCAAAAATTGTCTGGCGCGCCGTTTTCGGGCCCCCGCTGAGCTGCTTATATGCAAAAACGCATAAGCAACATGCGAAAATATATGATCTATATATAAAAATCCCCTTACGATCGCGCTCTTCTTTGCAGAGACGCGAGGCCGGACCGGCTGGCAGTCTCCAAAGTGACTCCCAAGCCTTCCCATGAAAATCCGCAACCTCGACCTCTCGGACAACGCGATCAACGCTGAACACTCGGCGTTGGGCTTGCCGCCGGTCGAAGAGGATGTCTCCCACCCTTCTGACCACCCGGTGCTGCGCATCGCTGTCTGGGCGGTGGTGTTCATGCTGAGTGGAGTGATGGTCTACCTGGCCACCCGCTTGTTCAATGGCACCCACCAGCACACCGGGATGGAGCTGATCGTCGAGACCCTCAAGGGCGACGAGTTCTGGAAAGCCGTGGCGGTCGGCCTGCTGGCCCAGACCGTGGACGGTGCGCTGGGCATGGCTTATGGCATCACGTCGACCACCTTCCTGTTGGCCTCGGGCGCGTCGCCAGCGGTGGCCAGCGCCGGGGTCCACATTGCCGAGGTTTTCACCACGGGCGTCTCCGGCATCTCCCATGTCAAGCTCGGCAACGTCAACCGCTCCCTGTTCCTGCGCCTGCTGATCCCCGGCATCCTGGGGGCCAGTGTGGGCGCCTGGGCGCTCTCCAGCGTGGATGGCGCGGCCATCAAACCCTACATCTCGGCCTACCTGTTCCTGATGGGGCTGTACGTCATCAGCAAGGTTTTCAAGACCATCAAGCCCCGCAAGGAGGCCCCCAAGCACGTGGCCAAGCTGGGCCTGTTTGGTGGTTTTGTCGATGCCGTGGGCGGCGGTGGCTGGGGGCCGGTCGTGACCACCACCCTGGTTGGCACCGGACAAGACCCTCGCACCACCATCGGGTCGGTCAACCTGGCGGAATTTTTCCTGACCTTCACCGTGGCCGGCATTTTTGCCGTGTTGGTCGACGAGGGCCCGTGGCCCACCGTGGCAGGCCTGGTTGTGGGCGGGCTGTTTGCCGCACCCTTTGCCGCCTACCTCACCAAACACCTCAAGACCAAGACCCTGCTGGTCCTGGTTGGCACCGTCATTTCAGGCATCAGCGCCTACAATTTGGTCAAGGCACTCCACTGACATCGGCATTCGCCCGCTCCCTGGGCGGGCCACGCCCTGTGTCCTTATTTTCTGCAGCGCACCATGTATCAATACACCGAGTTCGACAAACAGTTCGTCCGCCAGCGCGCGGCGCAGTTCCGCGACCAGCTGGAACGCAACCTGGCCGGCAAGCTGGGTGACGAAGAGTTCCGGCCCCTGCGCCTGCAGAACGGCTGGTATGTGCAGCGCCACGCCCCCATGCTGCGCGTGGCCGTGCCTTACGGCGAGCTGTCGTCGACGCAAATGCGCCAACTGGCCCGCATTGCCCGCCAGTACGACCGCGGCTATGCGCACTTCACGACCCGTCAGAACGTTCAGTACAACTGGATCCCTCTGGCCCAGGCGGCCGACGTGATGGACCTGCTGGCCGAGGTCAACATGCACGGCATCCAGACCTCGGGCAACTGCATCCGCAATATCACGGCCGACGCCATGGTGGGCGTGGCCGAAGACGAGATCATCGACGCCCGGCCCTACTGCGAAGTGCTGCGCCAGTGGTCCACGCTGCACCCTGAATTTGCCTTCCTGCCCCGCAAGTTCAAGATCGCCGTCAGCGGCGCCAAGGAAGACCGTGCGGCCATCTACTGGCATGACATCGGCCTGCAACTGGTCAAGGATGAAGAAGACGAGATCGGCTTCAAGGTGATCGTCGGTGGCGGCATGGGCCGCACGCCTGTCATCGGCACCGTCATCAACAGCTTTGTGCCCTGGCAGCAGATCCTGGTCTACATCGAAGCCATCGTGCGCGTGTACAACCGCTACGGCCGCCGCGACAACATGTACAAGGCACGGATCAAGATCCTGGTCAAGGCCGAAGGTCAGAAGTTCGTTGACCAGGTCAATCAGGAGTTCAGCAACATCCTGACGCGCGACACAGACGGCGCCGCCCACATCATTCCGCAGGCCGAGTTTGACCGCGTGAACGTGGGCTTTGGCTACCCGGCGTCGGTCAAGGCCCACACACCTTCGGGCAACGGCTTGCCGGCCGATGCCTCCGAGCAGGACAAGACCCAGTTCAGCAAGTGGCTGGAGCGCAATGTGCGAGGCCACAAGGTGCAGGGCTACAAGAACGTGCACCTGTCGGTCAAGCGCGTGGGCCAGGCCCCTGGCGACGTGACCGATGCGCAGATGGACCTGGTGGCCGACATGGCTGACCAGTTCAGCTGCGGTGAGCTGCGCGTCACGCACGACCAGAACGTGCTGCTGCCCTTTGTCCGCGAAGAAGAACTCTTTGCCCTGTGGCAAGCGGCCAAGGTGGCCAGCCTGGCCTCGGCCAACATCGGCCTGCTCAGCGACATGATTGCCTGCCCGGGCGGCGACTTCTGTGCCCTGGCCAATGCCCGCTCCATCCCGATTGCCAACGACCTGATCGAGCGTTATCAGGATCTGGACGAGCTGTACGACATCGGCGAGATCGACCTGCACATCTCCGGCTGCATCAACTCCTGCGGCCACCACCACACCGGCCACATCGGCATCCTGGGCGTGGACAAGGACGGCACCGAGTGGTACCAGGTCACCCTGGGCGGCTCCGATGGTTCGGACCACGCGCCCACCAGCGTGGCCGGCAAGGTCATCGGCCCCTCGTTCGCGGCCGATGAAGTCTCGGACGTGATCGAAGCGGTCATCGAGACCTACAAAGGCCAGCGCGAGGCGGCAGAGAAGTTTGTCGACACGGTCAAGCGCATTGGCCTGGACCCCTTCAAGGCGGCGGCCAATGCCGTGCGTCGCTCAACCGCCAAAGATTCAGCCAAGGCAGTTTGATCATGAAATTCATCGACACCCACCATGACCAATGGCACACCGTTGGCGGCGAAGACGGCCCCCAGTCGCACCCGCCCATCAAGAGCCACAGCCTCCTGACCCTGGGTCAGTGGCACGCCGTGCGTGAAGGCTGGCCCGCCGACAAGCCCGTGGGCGTGATCGTTGCCAACGACGTGGACATCGAAACCCTGGAGGCCGATGCCGCCAAGCTGGCCCTGGTCGTGCTGAACTTCCCCAAGTGGACCGATGGCCGTGCCTACACCCAGGCCCACATCCTGCGCAAGCGCTACCGCTTTGGGGGCGAGATCCGAGCCACCGGCGACGTGCTGGTCGACATGATTTCCCTGCTCCACCGCACCGGTTTTGATGCCGTGGCACTGCGTGGCGACCAGGACCGTGCGGCGGCCGAACGCGCGTTGGGCTTTTTTGCCGCACGTGGCCACTACCAGGGCGACGTGCAGGTGACCAAGCCTGTGTTCAGCCGCGCCGTCTGAGACTGGAGCCAGTTCCATGAGTGAAACCTACTCGCTGTTTGGCGGCCCTGCCCCGGCAGGCTCGGCCATTGCGCTGTACAACCACCCCAGTGCGGATTACGCCGCCAAGGTCCAGGGCACGCTGGCGCTGCTCAAGGCTGCCGCCATCGAGCACCCCGGCAAGGTGGTGCAGGCCACCAGCCTCGGTGTGGAAGACATGGTCGTGACCGACCTGATCGCGCGCCACCGCTTGCCCATTGCGATTGGCACGCTGGAGACCGGCGCCCTGAACCCGGAGACGGCCTCCCTGATCGGCACGATCGAGACGCACTATGCCGACGTCGGCATCCACGTCGAGGTCTACCGCCCTGTGGCCGAAGCCGTGATCGAGTTCGTGCAGAAGAATGGCGACAAGGCCATGTACGAAAGCATCGACCTGCGCAAGGCCTGTTGTGGCATCCGCAAGCTTGAACCGCTGGGCCGCATGCTGGCCGAGCGCAGTGCCTGGATCACCGGCCTGCGCCGCGAACAGTCCAACAACCGTGGCGACATGGCCGCGCGCGAACAGGACGACAAGGGTCGCGCCAAGTTCAACCCCATGATCGACTGGACCTGGGGCGATGTGTGGCACTACGTGTCCGTCAACCACGTGCCCTACAACCCGCTGCATGACCAGTTCATGCCCAGCATCGGCTGCGCCCCTTGCACCCGCGCCATTGCCGTGGGCGAGGATTTCCGCGCCGGCCGCTGGTGGTGGGAAGACGAGAAGGCCAAGGAATGTGGCCTGCACGTCCACAAGAACTGAATCCCGAGAACGAGTACAACCATGAACGCCCCCGTGAACGTGAACCAACTGCTGGCGGATGTCGACCACCGTCACCTGGACGCGCTGGAAGAAGAGGCCATCTTCATCCTGCGTGAAGTGGCTGCCAGCTTCGAGCGCCCTGCCTTGCTGTTCTCCAGCGGCAAGGACTCTTGCGTGGTCCTGCACCTGGCTGAAAAAGCCTTCAAGATGAAAAACGCGCAAGGCAAGCTGGAGGGCAAGCTGCCCTTCCCGCTGCTGCACGTGGACACCGGCCACAACTTCCCTGAAGTAATCGAGTTCCGTGAAAAGCGCGTGGCCGAGATCGGTGAGCGCCTGATCGTGGCGCACATGGACGAGTCCATCAAGAAGGGCACCGTGCGCCTGGCCCACCCGCTGGAATCGCGCAACGGCCACCAGACCGTGACCCTGCTGGAAGCCATCGAAGACGGCCGCTTTGACTGCCTGATGGGCGGCGCCCGCCGCGACGAAGAAAAGGCCCGTGCCAAAGAGCGCATCTTCAGCCACCGCGACAGCTTCGGCCAGTGGCAGCCCAAAGAGCAGCGCCCTGAACTGTGGAACCTGTTCAACACCCGCATCAAGCCGGGCGAGCACTTCCGGGCCTTCCCCATCAGCAACTGGACCGAGCTGGACGTGTGGCTCTACATCGAGCGCGAAAAGATCCCGCTGCCGGGCATCTACTTCAAGCACGCCCGCCAGGTGATCCGCCGCAAGGGCTTGCTGGTGCCATTGACCGATGTCACGCCAGCGCTGGAAGGCGAAACGGTGGAAACCGTCGACGTGCGATTCCGCACCGTGGGCGACATGACCTGCACCTGCCCGGTCGAGAGCGATGCCACCAGCCCGGCTGACATCGTGGCCGAGACCCTGCACGTGACCGTGAGCGAGCGTGGCGCCACCCGCATGGACGATCGCACGTCCGAGGCCTCGATGGAGCGCCGCAAGAAGGAAGGTTATTTCTGATGAACACCGCTGTTGAAACCCACGCCAAGGACGAACTGGCACACAAGGCCCTGCGCTTTCTGACCGCCGGCAGCGTTGACGATGGCAAGAGCACCCTGATCGGCCGCCTGCTGTTTGACAGCCGCGCGATTCTTTCTGACCAGCTCGATGCGCTGGAAAAGCGCGCCGCTGGCGAGCCGATCGACCTGTCCCTGCTGACCGACGGCCTGGAAGCCGAGCGCGAGCAAGGCATCACCATCGACGTGGCCTACCGCTACTTTGCGACCAAGACACGCAAGTTCATCATTGCCGACGCCCCTGGCCACGAGCAGTACACCCGCAACATGGTGACGGCTGCCGCAGGCAGTGATGCCGCCGTGGTGCTGGTGGACATCACCAAGATCGACTGGAAGGCATCGCCCGTGCCCCTGCTGGCACAGACCCGTCGCCACAGCCTGCTGGCCCAGTTGCTGCGCGTGCCCTCCATCGTGTTTGCCATCAACAAGCTCGACGCGATCGAAGACGGCACCGAGACCGCCTTCAACAACGTCAAGGCGTCCCTGGAAGCCTTTGCCGCCCAGGCCGGCATCGTCAGCAAGGGCGTGATCCCGGTGTCCGCCCTGCGTGGCGACAACGTGACCACCCCCAGCGCCAACTGGCCCTGGTACCAGGGCCCGACCCTGCTGCAGGTGCTGGAAGAACTGCCCGTGACCGACGAGCGCCACGACGGTGCCTTGCTGCACCCCGTGCAGTACGTGACCCGTGACAGCGTCGGTGAGGGCGAGGCCACGGCCAGTGGCACCGGCCACCAATACCGCACCTTCTGGGGACGCATTGCCCACGGTTGCGTCAAGGCGGGCGACGAAGTTCAGATCTTCCCCAGCGGTGAATCGGCCATCGTCTCCGAAGTGCGTCATGCCGCCGAGGTGGTCACCTCGTGCGAAGCCGGTCAGTCGGCAGGCATCGTGCTGGACCGTCAGGTCGACATCTCGCGTGGCGACTGGATTGCCACCCCTGGCAGCATGAAGCCCACCGACACCTTCAGTGGCACCCTGGCCTGGCTGGACACTGAACCCGCTGTGCTGGGTCGCAAGTACTGGGTGCGCCATGGCAACCGCTGGGTGCAAGCGCGCATCACCGCCATCGACAGCCGCCTGGACATCCACACCCTGGCAGACCAGGATGCGCATGAGCTGGCCGTCAACGAGATTGGCCGCGTGCAGATCCAGACCCAGCAGCCCCTGCCGGTGGAGGACTACCTGGACAACCGCATCAGCGGTGCCCTGATCGTGGTCGACCCCACCACCAACCGCACCAGCGGCGCGCTGCTGGTCAAGGCCGCGTGAGCACGTCGGCATCCCCTGTGTCAGCCCGCGTCGTGTTCATCGGCGCCGGGCCTGGCGAGGCCGACCTGATCACGGTGCGGGGTGCCCGCGTGCTGGCGCAGGCCAAGGTGGTGCTGTTTGACGCCCTGGCCGACCCGACCTTGCGGGACATCGCGCCCAGCGCTGAATGGATCGATGTCGGCAAACGTGGGTTCTCCGGCAAGCCGGGCAGTGACTTCAATGGGCAGACCCGGATCAACGACCTGTTGATCGAGCATGCCCGTGAGGTGGGTCAACGCTTTGGTGCGGACGCCACCGTGGCCCGCCTCAAAGGGGGCGACCCCAGCCTGTTTGGTCGCCTGGAAGAAGAACTTCATGCCCTGCGCAGCGAAGGCATTGCATGCGAGGTGGTGCCTGGCGTGACCTCGGCGCTGGCAGCCGCAGCAGCCACGCAACGCCCCCTGACCCGACGTGGCACGGGCCGCAGCGTGAGCTTCACCACCGCTATGACGCGCACCGGCGACCTGCAATGCGGCATGGGCCCCGGCCAGCGCGCCGACACCGAGGTCTTTTACATGGCCGGCCGCCAACTGGCGCCGTTGTCCAAAGGCCTGCTCGACGCAGGCTGGCCTGCCGGGACCGAGGTCAGTGTGGTCTCCCGTGCCGGTTGGCCGGACATGCGCCACACTGTGCACACCGTGGCCAGCCTGGACGATGCCAGCGTCATCCATGCCGGACGCCCGACCCTTGTGATCGTGGGTGCTGGCGCCACCGACATTCCTGCAAAACCTTTGACCCACATCCGACTCTGTGGCGAATCTGAGGGCTGACGGCCCCCAGGACTCGTAAAATCGCTCCTGATCTTCAACCTGTTTTCCAAGAGACCTTGTCATGACCCACGTCGTCACCGAAGCCTGCATCCAGTGCAAATACACGGACTGTGTGGACGTGTGCCCGGTGGACTGCTTCCGCGAAGGCC
>DAORJC010000080.1:0-11985 GCA_035438885.1 Aquabacterium sp.
GTCGAGGTGGGCGCGCGCAGCGCGCATCGTTGACAAACTTGCCGGAGATGTTTGAACGGAGCGGCCTTCGGGCCGCGCAGTGAGTTCTCCGGCACCACCTCGGCGCGAGCACCGGAGGGCAGTCCCGCTTCCAGCGGGACCCCTCACATGAAGCCTGGCCGGCCGTCAGCCCAGACCCCAGCCCCGCGCCCTCAAAAAACGACAGGCAAAAAAAACCCCGCCGAAGCGGGGGGCGCAAAAAAGAACTTTTTGCGAGGGCGAACCTTGCGGATCATCCCGGGGGGCTATTGCGGTGAGGGCCGTTGTGCTCATTTCAGTGCGCTCCCTGGCACCGGCGGCGTTGACCCTTCACCCGTTTGTCTTTCCTCCTGACCATGCGCCCGTGTGACAGCACAGGCACAAATGTAAAGCCGCGCACGGCATGGGGGCACCCCCCTCTAGGGGGTGAAAAGCAGCCCGGGCTTGAGCATTTCGGCACGAAGCAGCCCCCCTGTGTCGGTGCAGCCCTCAAGTCGGGGGGTGACGTTGCCGAAGCTGAGGGCAATGATGGACTGATCGATGGGGCATTCGGCCTCACCTGAATCACCATCCCCTCGCACCTGGAGTACCGGCCATGCACATGCTCTACAACTCTGACAACTACGCGGTAGTCCAGATCGAGCTCACCCCCGAAGTCATTGCCGGTGTGTCCGAAGATCAGACCCTCACCCGTGGGGGGTATGAAATCGTCGACAAGTTTGCCCGCAAGGAGCTCTTCATCGAAGGCGCCATGGCCGAGAGCTTCAAAGAGGGCGTGGACGCCCTGATCGAGGGATCACCCAGCATCGAGGAGTTCGATGCCTACCTGGAACAGTTTTCAGGTCTGGCGCTGCAGCCAGTCGTGATGCATTGACCACTTCGTTCAACCTCTGGCGTGCCTGAGTTCAAGTCGCGGACGCATCGTCCGATGACGACATCAGGTCTCGACTCCCGCCGGTTGTTCTGGGAAATTCATGTCTGACGCCACCTTTGCTCCGGGGCTCGGCTTCCAGGTCTTGCTGGCAGCCTGGGCCCTCGGGGTCTACACGATCCTTCTGCACGAGCGGGTGGTCCGCCGTGTCAGGGCCTCGGGTCGCGACGCTGGCCTGGGCTGGTGGGTCGGTGGCACGGTGTGCCTGGGCACGGCCTCGTGGGCCATCTCCCTGCTCATCGTGGTGGGGCTGGGCTGGCCGGTCGGCACCCAGTTCTCCTTGCCCTTGGTGGCGGTGGCCTGGGTGCCCGCGACCACCCTGTCTGCGCTGACGCTCTGGTTTGGTGGCCAGGTGCACATGAGGCCCGCCATCCGTGGGCTGTTCTGCCTGGCTGGCGCGGGCTTTCTGCAGGTGACCCCGTTTGTGCTGGTGCTGGCCATGATGCATCGGCCGTCGCCTCAGTGGCAGTGGTTGCCCACTTTGCTCAGTCTGGCGCTGGCCTTTGGCACGGCCTTGTTGATGGGATGGTGGCACCTGCGGGCCATGCGTGCGCCCATTTCAAGGTCCGGCACGGTATCGCTGGCCTTGATGGTGGGCACGTTGACGCTGGGCTCGCACCTGATGCTGCTGTCCGCAGTGGCGTTGCCAGCGGGCACCGTCTCCATGGGCGAGCGGCTTTTGCCTGCCGATGCCCTGGGGCCCTTGTTGTCCGGCGTCATCGCCCTGTTGCTGGCCATGCTCCACGTGGGCACGGTGCAGGACGAACGGCTGAGCCGGCGCGAGGCCATGCTGGCCGCCTCCCTGGCGCAGGTCAAGACCGACATGGTCGAGGCCGCCAATCGCGACCCGCTGACCCAGTTGCTCAACCGCCAGGGATTTGACCTGGCGCTGGAGCAGGCCGTTGCCCAGGGCTGCAAACAGATGGCCGTCATGCTGGTCAACCTCGATGGCTTTCGGCCCATGGTGGAGCACTATGGTTACGCGGTGGGCGACGCCCTGCTGCGTCAGGTGGGCAACCGCTTGCGAGGCCTGGTTCGCAGTGACGACGTGGTGGCCCGCGTCGGCGGCGACGAATTCCTGCTGCTCCTGCACCAGCCCGGCGATGGCCCCACCACGGCCCACCTGGCCCAGCGCCTGGGCGATGTCGTTCGACAGCCGGTGGTGCTGGAGGAGGCCGACATCGAGCTGACCTGCTCCATCGGCGTGGCCCTGTACCCTGATGAGCCCCGCGCGGAGCGGCTGTTCGATCGGGCCAACGAGGCCTTGCTGGCGGCCCGAGGGGCCGGCGGTGCCGCGCATTGCGTGTTCGAGTCCGGCATGGGGCGTGAGGTTCAGGCCCAGGTCCTGATGCAGCGCGACTTGCGACATGCTGTGGAGCGGGGCGAGATGATGCTGCACTTCCAGCCCAAGCTGCAGGCCATGAGTGGCGAGCTCGCGGGGGTGGAAGCCTTGCTGCGCTGGCGTCACCCGGAGCGGGGCATGGTCAGTCCGGCTGAATTCATCCCGGTGGCCGAGCGCTTTGGCCTGATCGGCGAGCTGGGCACCTGGGTGCTGGACGAAGCCTGTCGGCAGATCCGGGTCTGGCTGGACGCCGGGCTGGAGGTGCCGGTGGCCGTGAATGTGTCGGTGCACCAGTTGCGCCAGACCGACCTGGAGGTGCGGGTGCGTGACGCCTTGGTGCGCCATCAGGTGCCGGCGCGCTTGCTGACCCTGGAGATCACCGAGTCGGTGGCCATGGAAAACATCGACTCCTCGCTGCGGGTGTTCGACATGCTCGACAGCATCGGTGTGCCCCTGTCGATCGATGACTTTGGCACCGGCTATTCCAGCCTGAGCTACCTGCGCCGCCTGCCGGCCACCCAGCTCAAGGTGGACCGGTCGTTCGTGAGGGATCTGGACGACGGCAGCGAAGGCTCGGCCGCCATTGTCGAGGCAGTGGTGCGGCTGGCCCATGCACTCAAGCTCAAGGTGGTGGCCGAGGGCGTCGAAACCCAGTCCCAGGCCGCCCGCCTGCGGGGCCTGGGCTGCGATGAGTTGCAGGGCTTCCTGTTTGCCCGACCCATGTCGCCGGCGGATCTGCTCACCTGGCTGGTGCAGGGGCCGGTCGGTCTGTCGGCCTGGCCTGCCCCGGCCTCGCCCGCCGGGTTCTTGCGACCCTCCCGACACGGCGGCCTGAGCCCGGTCTGAGTCCCCCGGCGTGCCAACCCGAGGGGGCCTGGGCGGACCCGGGCGGACTTTCCTACAATAGCGGGATGAGCTCATCCCCTGCCGCCTCCCTTGCGTCGCCCGCCACCGTGTCGGTGGACCGCCGCCCTTACACCCGCGCTGCCCAGCTGCCCGAGATCATGCGCCAGCGCATCGTGGTGCTCGATGGCGCCATGGGCACCATGATCCAGCGCTACAAGCTCGGTGAAGCCGACTACCGCGGCACGCGTTTTGTTGACCACCACCAGGACGTCAAGGGCAACAACGAGTTGCTGCAACTGACCCGGCCCGAGGTGATCGAGCAGATCCATGACCAGTACCTGGCCGCCGGGGCGGACCTGATCGAGACCAACACCTTCGGCGCCACCACCGTGGCCCAGGAGGACTACGACCTGGCCCACCTGGCCCGAGAGATGAACCTCGAAGGCGCCCGCCTGGCCCGCCAGGTGGCCGACCGCCACAGCACGCCGGACAAGCCTCGCTTTGTGGCCGGTGCGATCGGCCCCACCCCCAAGACGGCCAGCATCAGCCCGGACGTCAACGATCCCGGCGCCCGCAATGTGGACTTTGAAACCCTGCGCCAGGCTTATTACGAGCAGGCCCAGGCCCTGATGGAAGGCGGCTGTGACGTCTTCCTGGTCGAGACCATTTTTGACACGCTCAACGCCAAGGCGGCCATCTTCGCGCTGGATGAATTGTTCGAAGACACCGGTGAGCGCCTGCCCATCATCATCTCGGGCACCGTGACCGATGCGTCGGGTCGCATCCTGTCGGGCCAGACCGTGAGCGCCTTCTGGCACTCGGTGCGCCACGCCCACCCGCTGGCCATCGGTCTGAACTGCGCACTCGGCGCGGCCCTGATGCGCCCCTACATCGAAGAGCTGGCCAAGATCGCCGGGGACACCTTCATCAGTTGCTACCCCAACGCCGGCCTGCCCAACCCCATGAGCGACACCGGCTTTGACGAGACGCCGCCGGTCACCGGCAGCCTGGTCGAGGACTTTGCCAAGGCGGGCTTTCTGAACATCGCCGGGGGCTGCTGCGGCACCACGCCCGACCACATCGCCGAGATTGCCAGGAGAGTGAGTGCTTACAAGCCTCGTTGCCTTCATGAGGGCGCCGCGGGCTTTCTGTCGGCGCTGCAGGCCTGAGCCATCGCTCAGGCCGCGTCAGGCAAAAAAGGGGGCCCGAAGGCCCCCAAACTTCACCCCTAGAAAAACGTTGCGCCTGGCTCAGCCCCACATGGTCTCGCGGTGGCGGGCCACGGCCTTGCCAAAGCTGGAGTCGCTCCAGCGATTGGCCATCCGGGTGCGCCAGTCCTGGCCCGAGCGCGAGGGCTTGAACATCAGCTTCATCAGTTGCGGCACGATCACCTGGAAGACGGTGATCAGGTCGGCGCGGGCCACACAGGGCAGCTCGCAGCCGCGCTCCCACTCCGGATTGCACTGCTCGAAGAAGGCAATGTCGGCCTCCTTGCGCAGCTCGGCCGAAATCGGCGTCACATGGTTCTTGAGGCAGTTGTAGCCCTCGCCAAAGTCCAGCACCATCTTGGCCGGGTCCAGGTAACCGGGGAACAGCTGACGGCAGTACGACTCCACGATGTGCTTCATGTGGTCGTTCTCGCGCTGCGGGTGCGGGTAGTAGTCCGGGAAGTTGCGCGTCAGCAGCAGGAAGGTCTTGTAGCCCTTGGAGATCAGGAACCAGTACTGAGGCGTGAACGGATCCTTGAGGGCCTCCCACACCACGCGCTTGACGAAGGCCGCGTTCATGGCCCGGTGACCCCAGTATTCCTTCTCCAGGATGGTGTCGCCGCTGAAGATGCCGCGCACCTTCTTGCCGTCAACTTCCATCTTGTAGACGCCCAGGGTCGAGAAGCCCACGATGGCATCGTCTGCCTTGCGACGGATCACGAAGGCCCCGTTCTTCTTGCTCAGGTCCGAGAGGAACTGGTCCATCGAGGTGTTCTCGTAATAGCGGCAGAACACCTTGAACATGGCCCGGATGTCCTGCACCGTGATGTCCTTGAGGGCGTGATACCGGGTGTAGGTACGGGCTGGTTTGAGCAGGGACATCGGGCACCTCTGTGGGCTGGTGGATGGAGCGTTTCGTCGTTGGATTCATTGTTCTGAACCTGCCCTCATGCCACCACCGGGTGCCACCCTCGGGACCCCTGTTCACGGGGGGGGCGGTCCGTGCACAAATGCACGCAATCGCAGTTGTGATGCCAGGCACACATGGGGTGCACCCTGGTGTCCTGGCAAGCCTCGCCTGGCGCGTGTCGGCATTGCCCTACAGTACGATCAGCATCTGCTGACGCCGTCGGGCTGTCTTCGATGACCGACGCAGCTCGGTAAATTGCGTAAGCTTGACCCCATGTTGGATGAGGAGCTGCCGTGTTGATTCGCCTGGGCCTGTTTGACGACCACGACATCGTTCGGGCAGGGTTTCGCCATGTCCTGGCCGAGCACGGCGACATCGAGATCGTGGCCGAAGGCGGCACCGGCCGGGAGGCCCTGGAGGCCATCCGCCACACCGACATGCACCTGTGCGTGATCGACCTGTCCATGCCGGATCTGTCGGGCATGGACGTGCTCAAACAGGCCAAGGGCATCAAGCCCGACATGGGGCTGCTGATCCTGAGCAGCTACGCCGAAGACCAGTACGGCCTGAACGTGCTCAAGGCCGGGGGCAGTGGTTTTCTGAGCAAGGAGCTGGCGTCCGACCAGTTGGTGGCCGCGGTGCGCACCGTGGCGGCGGGCCGGCGATACGTCAGCCCGCGCCTGAGCGAGCTCCTCGCCCTGGGCCTGACCCGGGACCTGGACCAACCCATGCACACCCGGCTGTCCGAGCGCGAGTTCCAGATCTTCTCCAAGCTGGTGGTGGGACGCAGCGTGACCGAAATCGCCGATGAGCTGTGCCTGAGCGCCAAGACCATCAGCACCTACCGCAGCCGACTGATCGAAAAAATGGGGGTGAGCTCCAATGCCGAGCTGGCCCAGTACGCGGTCAAGCACAACCTGATCCTCTGAGGCTGAGATGCACCGTCCCATCGTGCCCCGCCCCCGAACGATCGATGCGCCCATCGTGCGCGTGCAGATTGCCGAGGACCTGCCTCGCGTGCAGCGCCTGCTGAAAGGCCTGGTGGAGCAGGCCGGTCGCTTTGAGGTTTCCGGCATTGACGACACGGAACAGGCCGCGCTGGAGCGCTTCACGCGGGAGCGCCCTGACGCGCTGTTGATCGACCTGAACCTGCGCGAGGGCTCCGGCCTGGGCCTGCTCAACGCGGTCCGCCAGTTGTTGCCCCCCGAGCAGCGTCCTTTGATGATCGTGGTCACCAACCACACCCTGGCGGCCCTGCAGGCGGCCAGCATCAAGGCCGGCGCCGATCACTTCCTGGACAAGAGCCGCGAGCTGTCTCACCTGGCGAACATCCTGCAGCGGGTCTACTACCCGGCCTGAAGAAGCATCAGCTTGGGGCCGCCAACGGGACCCAGGCCTGCACGTGCGTGCCTTGCGCGGGCGCCGAGTGGATGTCAAAGCGCCCCCCCAGAGCCCGCACCCGATGGCGCATGCCCGCCAGGCCATGGCTCAGGTGGTCGATCTTGAGCCCGGACATGCCGATGCCGTCGTCCCGGATCGACAGGTGCCACTGGTCGCCCTGGTGGTTCAGTTGCACTTCGATCAACGAGGCCTGCGCGTACTTGATCGTGTTGTTGACGGCCTCCTGCACCAGCCGGTACAGGTCGATCGCGATGTGCGGAGGCACCGGCGGGGCGTCGTCGGGCACCTGCACGTCGCAGGCCAGGTCCGCCCGATCGCAGGTGTCCTGCACATACCACTGCAAGGCCGCTGGCAGACCCAGGTGGTCCAGCAATGAAGGGCGCAGGCTTTCGATCACGCGGCGCTTGAGGTGGACGGCTTCATCCAGCGAGCTGGACAACTGCTCCAGCCGGTCCAGCACCTCGGGCGCCGCCACGGTGGAGCGGCCTTGCAGCCAGGCCACATCGAGCTTGGCCGACGTCAGCAGGGCGCCAAACTCGTCATGCAGGTCGCGGGCCAGGGCGCGCCTTTCCTGTTCGGCGCTGCTTTGCAGGTAGGTCGACAGCTCGGAGAGCTCCTGGGTGCGGTCTTCGACCGCGGTCTCCAGCGACTGGGCGTGCTGGGTGAGTTCGCGTTGCTGCTGCTCACGCTCATAAAAATTGCGCACCAGGGTGGCCCCCAGCGCCGACAAAAAGGCCAGGTTCAGGAACACGACCAGGCCCACGCCCCAGCGTTGCTGGCGCAGCAGTTCGGTCAATTTGCTCTGGTGCGCGCGCGTGCGCACGGTCAGCAGGTTGTCGATCTTCTGAGACTGCGCCGCGATGCGTGCGGTCAGGTTCAGGCCTTCATCGGTGTACAGCGTGGCCATGGCCAGGCCGGGTTGCCGGTCGCGGGCCATGTGCACGGTCAGGTTCAGCTCGTCGAGCTTCTTCTCCAGCAGCACGCCCAGGGCCGCGACCGGCGTGCGGATGTCGGTTTCCTGTCCGAAGTCACTGAGCAGTGAGGCCTGCGCGGCTCGTGCATCGGCCACGGACTTGTCATACGGCGCCAGGTAGCGGGCATCGCGCGTGAGCAAAAACCCCCGTTGGCTGGACTCGGCCTGGAGCAGCCGCTCCTTCATGCGCAACAAGGTGGCCTGGCCGTTCATGCTCAGACGAGCGGCCTCGCGTTCGCTGGTGATGCCCTTGAAGGCCAGCTCGGAGACCGCAAACACGAGCACCGACACCAGGGCCGTCAGCAAGAGCACCCACATGACCTTGGGTGGCATGGCCTTGAGCCAGTGGCGCAGCGTGGAATGGGACAGCAAGTCTGGCAAAAGCAGGCACTCCCCGGGCAGTTGTCAATCGCAAGGGCCCATTGTGGGCCCTGTGCGCATCGTTCTCAAAAAGGGGTCGCACCCGAGGGGCGCCGGCTCCTCAGCGTTTGAACAGGCCGATGATCAGCGAGATCACAAAGCCGATCAGGAACACGAAGAAGAGGATCTTGGCGATCTCTGCGGCGCCGGCGGCGAGGCCGCCGAAACCGAACACAGCGGCGATCAGCGCAATGACAAAAAAGACGGCGGCGTAGTGAAGCATGGAGGCTCTCCGAAACTCAAGGGGGTGGGAAATTCAGGGGGTGTGGCGTTCAGCCACCGTTCTTGAGTCGGATGTCGTTTTTGACCGACTTGACGCCCTTGACGGCCCAGGTCAGCTCCAGCGCCCGGTTGATTTCTGTCGCGTTGTTGGCAAAGCCGCTGAGCTGCACGGTGCCCTTGAAGGTCTCCACCGCGATGTTCAGCGCGTCGACGCTTTTGTCTTCCACAAAGGCGGCCTTGATCTTGGTGGTGATCACGCTGTCGTCAAGGGTCTCGCCAATGCTGGACTGCGTGGCGGTGCTAGCGCAGCCCGTGGTCAGCGTCACGGCGGCGCAGCTCATGGCAAACAGGGGGATGAACAGCAGGCTGGATCGGGTCATGTGGGGCTCCTTGGGGTGAGTGGACAACTGCAGGGAGGCAGTGAGCTCACTGTAGGGAGGTGGCCCCTCGGGGGCTGTCAGGCCCGACACCTGCGTGCTGAAGGTGCCGGCTGATTGCCGTGTCAGAGTTCTCTGACGCCGGAGCCCGATGTCTGGGCCCGATCCCCGCGCCAGGTCAGCTGGCGTACGGGTCATCAAACCCCAGGGCCGCCAGGATCTCGCGCTCGCGCGCCTCCATGGCGTCGGCCTCTTCGGGGTCCTCGTGGTCCCAGCCCTGGGCGTGCAAGGTGCCATGCACCAGCATGTGGGCGTAGTGGGCCTGCAGTGGCTTGTTCTGGTCCAGGGCCTCCTGCTCGATCACGGGGGCGCAGATGATCAGGTCGGCCATGACCACGGGCTCGTGCGCGTAGTCGAAGGTCAGCACATTGGTGGCGTAGTCCTTGTGGCGGTAGTCGCGGTTGAGGGCCTGGC
The DNA here is from genome assembly GCA_035438885.1 of Aquabacterium sp. Lineage (GTDB taxonomy): Bacteria > Pseudomonadota > Gammaproteobacteria > Burkholderiales > Burkholderiaceae_C > Aquabacterium. The sequence continues at coordinate 9,123 of DAORJC010000080.1, forward strand.
CCTCCTGGGCATCGACCAGGCGCACGGTGATCTCGCCATCGGTCTCCAGGGCGGCCTTGATCCAGCGGGCCACCTTGTGGCGGGGCAGGGTGTCCTTGTGCCGCTTGTCGGCAAATTGAAGGCTCAGGGTCAGTTCGGGCTTCATGAACGTATCGGGTCAGTCGGTGGGGCCGCGCTTGCCCTGGGGCGGCGGCTCGGGGCTGTTTTCTGCGCGGTCGTAGGCATCCACGATGCGGGCGACCAGCGGGTGGCGCACCACGTCGGCCGAGTTGAACTTGGTGAACGCGATGCCCTTGACCTGCTTGAGCACGCGCTGGGCCTCGATCAGGCCGCTCTTGGCACCCTTGGGCAGGTCGATCTGGCTGACGTCACCAGTGACCACGGCCCGCGTGCCAAAGCCGATGCGGGTGAGGAACATCTTCATCTGCTCGGGCGTGGTGTTCTGAGCCTCGTCCAGGATGACAAAGGCGTGGTTGAGCGTGCGGCCGCGCATGAAGGCCAGCGGGGCGACCTCGATCAGGCCCTTTTCAAAGGCCTTGGTCACGCGGTCAAAGCCCATCAGGTCGTACAGCGCGTCGTACAACGGCCGCAGGTAAGGATCCACCTTTTGGGACAGGTCGCCGGGCAGAAAGCCCAGGCGCTCGCCCGCCTCCACGGCCGGGCGGGTCAGCACGATGCGCTGCACGGCGCTGCGCTCCAGCGCATCGACGGCGCAGGCCACGGCCAGGAAGGTCTTGCCCGTGCCGGCCGGGCCGATGCCAAAGGTCAGGTCATGGGCCAGGATGTGCTGCAGGTAGCGCACCTGGTTGGGCGTGCGGCCCTGCAGGTCGGCGCGGCGGGTGTGCAGTTGCGGGCCTTCGCTGGCGGCCTCCAGGGCCACATCGGGCAGGTTGCTGGTGGAGGTCTTGCCCTTGCGTGCGCCCTGGCTGGCCTTGTGCGTGGCGGCCCGGCTCAGGTGCTGGGCAATGGCCAGTTGCACCGTCTCGGGCGCCAGCGGGCGGGCGGCCTGGGCGTACAGCGCCTCGATCAGGCGCAGGGCCTGTTCGGCCACGGCCTTGGGCCCGTCGATCCGAAATTGCTCGCCCCGACGCACCAGGATCACGTTGAAGGCGGCTTCGATGGTGCGCAGGTGCTCATCCAGCGGGCCGCACAGGTGAGCCAGGCGGGCATTGTCAGGAGGGCTGAAGGTGTGGCGCAGTGGCATCGTTGGGCGTCAAAGGAGCGATTTGTCCCTCAAATTGTCGCCTGCCCGGGGCACCGCTGCGCAACTTATCTTGCGAGAATGAACGTTCAACCCCCTTTGGATCGACGCATCAAGCATGGCTCAGCAGTTCTGGCAACAGTGGTGGTCCCGGGCCCGGGCGTTCTGGCGACCCGCCTCGGCCCCCAACGGCATGGCGTCAGCCGACTGGGCGGCCTTGCGGCTCAACACCCTGGGGCGCACCTTGCTGGGCCTGCTGGTGGCCTGGGTGCTGGGCTGGGGGGTGGTGGCCCTGAACCGAACCTCCGCCCAACCCGATCGCCAGGCCGACGCGGCCCAGCAGATCCAGGTCATCCGCGCGGCCTGGGTGGCCGCCAGTGGCGCCAGCACCTTCCCGATCCAGGAGACCTCGTCGGTGGTGCCGCTGCCCGACGAGTGGGCCCGCACCCGCCCGGGCTATGCCGGTCATGTCTGGTACCGCATTCACTTTGACGCCAGCCAGCGAGGGCGCGAGGCCCTGCTGGGCGCCTACCTGGAGCGCCTGTGCGCCGCCGGTGAGGTGCAACTCAATGGCCAGGTGCTGTACCGGTCCGGCGGGATGAGCGAGCTGCTCTCACGCCAGTGTTACGAGCCCCACCTGCTGCCCCTGCCTGCCTTCCTGCTGCGCCAGGGTGACAATCAACTGGACATCAAGGTCATCGGGGAATCGCTCGACCATGTCACGGCGCGTCAGCGCGCTGGCGGGCTGGGGGCGGTGCACATCGGCCCCTGGGATGCCCTGCGCGCCCGCGCGGACAGCCAGACCTTCTGGTCCGTCACCGTCTCGCAGATCATTGGCGGCATCCTGGTGGTGCTGGGGGCCTTTGCGCTGGGGCTGGCCTGGGTGCGGCGCCTGCCCTACCTGTGGCACTTTGGTCTGCTGACCCTGAGCTGGGCCGCGCTGACCGGGCGGCTTTGGTTCTCGTCCATCCCGGTGGACGGCCACACGGCCGAGGTCCTGCTGGCCACTGTGTTTGCCTTCATGACGGCCTTTGCCGTCAAGTTCCTGCTGGGCTATGCGGGCCATGGCCTGACGGATGAGCATGAGGCCCGACAGGAGTCCTGGATCAACCGGGTGCTGTGGGTGCAGGTGGTGGCCATGCCCCTGACGCTGTGGGTGGCCTGCGGAACGCCTTACCTCTTTGACGTGGCCCGCCTCTGGTACGCGCTGCTGGCGCTGGAGGTGCTGCTGGCGATCATGTACTTCATCTGGCACGCCGGGCGCGCGCGCCGGGCCGAGTTCCTGGTCATGAGCGGCACGCTGGGCGTGGCCGCCGCCTTGCTGGGCACCGAGCTGTTCTTCCAGTTCCGCCTGATGCAGTCCTGGGGCTGGAACATCACCTACTTCGTGATGCCCATGCTGTTTGCCGTGGTCTCCTTCCGGCTGATCCAGGTCTATGCGCGCGCCCTGCAGACCGCCGAGGGCGCCCGAGCCCAGCTGGAAAAGCGCGTGCAGGAGATCAGCGGCGAGATCCAGCGCAATTTCACGCAGATCGCCGAGCTGCGCGTGGAACAGATCGCCGAGAAAGAACGCAAGCGCATCGCCGCCGACCTGCACGACGACCTGGGTGCCAAGCTGCTGACCATCGTGCACACCAGCGACAACGACCGCATCTCCACCCT
>DAORJC010000081.1:0-11871 GCA_035438885.1 Aquabacterium sp.
GTCTCAGGCACAGCTGCCAGCAGGCAGCCGCGTTGAACGTGAGTATCAGGAAAAAACCGCGAAAGGCTTCATGCGCGTTTGGCATGAACAAAGAAGACTTTGCCGCTTGACGCGGGTGCCTCGGGGTGCGGGTTTGCCTCGACAGGATCGAATTGAAACAGTGTTTCCCAGAAGGTTTTGTGACAACTCCGTCATCCGCCTTGATCCGAAAGGTTGTCTGTTGCTTCATGACAACAAGCGCAAGACGGTGATAATCACTGTATGAGCATACAGACCGACGATCTGGCGCCCCGCCCTTCCAAGGCGCCCGCCAAAGCCTGGAGTGAGCCAGAGCGGATGGTGGCCGCCGCGGTCACGTCCCCCCATGAAGACGCCATGGAGCGCGCCCTGCGCCCCAAGGTGCTGGACGAATACGTCGGCCAGACCAAGGCACGCGAGCAACTGGAGATCTTCATCAGCGCGGCCAAGAAGCGTGGCGAGGCCCTGGACCACGTGCTGCTGTTTGGCCCCCCCGGCCTGGGCAAGACCACCCTGAGCCACATCGTGGCGGCCGAGCTGGGCGTGAACCTGCGCCAGACCTCGGGCCCCGTGCTGGAAAAGCCCAAGGACCTGGCGGCCATCCTGACCAACCTGGAGCGCAACGATGTGCTGTTCATTGACGAGATCCATCGCCTGAGCCCGGTGGTCGAGGAAATCCTCTACCCCGCGCTGGAGGACTATCAGATCGACATCATGATTGGCGAGGGCCCTGCTGCCCGGTCGATCAAGCTGGACCTGCAGCCCTTCACGCTGGTAGGCGCCACCACGCGGGCGGGCATGCTGACCAACCCTCTGCGAGATCGCTTCGGGATTGTGGCGCGGCTGGAGTTCTACACGGCCGATGAGCTGACGCGCATCGTCTCGCGATCGGCTGGCTTGCTGCAGGCACCCATTGACGCAGAGGGTGCGCTGGAAGTGGCGCGGCGCTCACGCGGCACACCGCGCATTGCCAACCGGCTGTTGCGTCGGGTGCGGGACTATGCCGAGGTCAAGGGCGATGGCCGCATCACCAAGCCCATGGCCGACAAGGCGCTGGCCATGCTGGATGTGGACCCGCTGGGTTTTGACCTGATGGACCGCAAGTTGCTGGAGGCCGTGATCCACCGCTTTGATGGTGGGCCGGTGGGCCTGGACAACCTGGCCGCGGCCATCGGGGAGGAGCGCGACACCATCGAGGATGTGATCGAGCCGTATCTGATCCAGCAAGGCTTTTTGCAACGCACGCCCCGGGGGCGCATTGCCACGGCGCAGGCGTTCAGGCACCTGGGCCTGCCGCCGCCTCAAGGCGAGGACGGCGCCGACTGATCAGCGCCACCGCCGATCAGCGGCGGCGCAGAAAGTGGGTGAACAGGTCCTGCCCTTCGGCCTGATCGGACTGCTGCTCCAGCAGGTCGTTGCCGGTCTGGCGGGCAAAGGCCTGGAAGTCGCGCACCGAGCCGGGGTCGGTGGCCAGCACCTTGAGCACTTCGCCACTGAGCATGTCCGACAGGGCCTTCTTGGCCCTCAGGATGGGCAGCGGACAGGTCAGGCCGCGTGCGTCGATTTCTTTGTGGATGTCCATCTCGAATCCCTCAGGTTGGGTGGGCGTGGTTCGCTGCCACGATATCAGGCGGGAAAGACGCCGGTAGAGAGGTAACGATCACCCCGGTCACACACGATGAAGACTATGGTGGCGTTGCGCTGGGTGCGCGCCAGTTGCAAGGCCGCCCAGCAGGCGCCCGCTGCCGAGATGCCGCAAAAGAGGCCTTCTTCACGGGCCAGGCGACGGGCCATGTCTTCGGCATCGGCCTGGCTGACCAGGATGAGCTCGTCCACCCGGCTGGGCTCGTAGATCTTGGGCAGGTAGGCCTCGGGCCATTTGCGGATGCCGGGGATGCGTGAGCCGTCCTGCGGCTGCGCGCCGACGATGCGCACGGCCGGGCTTTGTTCCTTGAGGTAACGCGATGTGCCGGTGATGGTGCCGGTGGTGCCCATGGCGCTCACGAAGTGCGTGATCTGGCCTTGGGTGTCGGTCCAGATTTCAGGGCCGGTCGTTTCGTAGTGGATGCGGGGGTTGTCGCCGTTGGCAAACTGATCCAGCACGGTGCCTTTGCCGTCGCGCACCATCTGGTCAGCCAGATCGCGGGCGTATTCCATGCCGCCGCTCTTGGGCGTGAGGATGAGCTCGGCGCCAAAGGCCTTCATGGTCTGGGCGCGCTCGATGCTCAGGTCCTCCGGCATGATCAGGACCATGCGGTAGCCGCGAATGGCGGCGGCCATGGCCAGGGCAATGCCGGTGTTGCCGGAGGTGGCTTCGATCAGGGTGTCGCCGGGACGGATGTCGCCGCGCTCTTCGGCACGGCGGATCATGCTGATGGCTGGACGGTCCTTGACGGAGCCGGCCGGGTTGTTGCCCTCCAGCTTGGCCAGGATCACATTGCCACGCTCATGGTTGTCAGCCCCCGGGATGCGCTGCAGGCGCACGAGGGGTGTCTTGCCAATGACGTCTTCAAGCGTTGGGTAGTTCATCATCGCTATTGTGTGGCAGGCTGCAATGGTTGACTGAAGCGCCAGCGATGGAAGAGATGGTGCCCCAGGTCGGAATCGAACCGACACTCCTTGCGGAACGGGATTTTGAATCCCGCGCGTCTACCAATTTCGCCACCAGGGCACTGGTGTGAGAGGCAAGAATATAGCACACCAGTTCAGGGTGACTGAGGCTGCCAGGTGACGTGATCCGGCCGCCCCGGCAGGCTCAATGACGCCACCCGCGGAGCCGTGGTGGACACCACCTGCCCGGCACGGATGACCAGGAGCCGCGTGGCACGCAAGCGGATGGCCTCGACCACATCGCGGGCCTGCAGCAGGACCAGGTCGGCACGGCAGCCGGGCGCCACGCCGTGGCCCTGCAGCCCCAGAATCTTCGCGGGCGTGCTGGTCACGGCCTCGAAGCACTGACGCATGGCGGCCTGCCCCGTCATCTGGGCCACGTGCAGGCCCATGTGCGCCACCTCCAGCATGTCGGCTGCCCCCAGGCTGTACCAGGGATCCATGACGCAGTCATGGCCAAAGGCCACGTCGATGCCCTGGGCCAGCATTTCGGGCACGCGGGTCATGCCGCGGCGCTTGGGGTAGGTGTCGTGGCGCCCCTGCAAGGTGATGTTGATCAGGGGGTTGGCAATGGCAGCCACGCCCGCCTCTTTGATCAGTGGCAGCAGCTTGCTGACGTAGTAGTTGTCCATGCTGTGCATGGAGGTCAGGTGCGAACCGGTGACCCGCCCTTGCAGGCCCAGGCGCTGCGTGTGGAAGGCCAGGGTCTCGATGTGGCGGGACAGGGGGTCGTCGCTTTCGTCGCAATGCATGTCCACGCGCAGGCCGCGCTGGGCGGCCAGTTCGCACAGCAGGCGCACGGACTCGGCGCCATCGGCCATGGTGCGCTCGAAGTGCGGGATGCCGCCCACCACGTCCACCCCCATGTCCAGCGCATGGGTCAGGTTGGCCAGGGCGCCCGGGCTGCGCAGCACCCCGTCTTGGGGAAAGGCCACCAGTTGCAGGTCCAGGTAGGGCTTGACCTTCTCGCGCACGTGCAGCAAGGCCTCCACCGCCAGCAGACGTGGGTCGCACACGTCGACATGGGTGCGGATGGCCAGCAGGCCCTGGGCCACGGCCCAGTCGCAGTAGGTCAAGGCCCGCTCGACGATGGCGTCTTGCGTCAGGGTGGGCTTGAGCTCGCCCCACAAGGCGATGCCCTCCAGCAAGGTGCCCGACTGGTTCAGGCGGGGCAAGCCCAGGCTGAGCGTGGCATCCATGTGGAAGTGCGCGTCCACAAAGGGCGCGCTGACCAGTTGGCCCTGGGCATCGACCTCCTGCGCGGCCGTGGCAACCAGGGAGGGCTCGACCGCCACGATGCGGCCTTGTGCGATGCCGATGTCGACATCCTGACGGCCATCAGGCAGGTGGCAGTGGCGAAGGATCAGGTCCAGCATGGCTCAGGTCCCCTTCAAGTGCCGTAGAGGCGGTCCCCGGCATCGCCCAGGCCGGGCACGATGTAGCCGTGTTCGTTGAGGTGGCTGTCGAGTGCGGCGGTGAACAGGGGCACGTCGGGGTGGGTCTCCAGCAGGTGGCGCACGCCTTCCGGCGCGGCCAGCAGGGTGATCAGGTGGATCTGGCTGGCACCGGCCTCCTTCAGGCGCGTGAGGGCCGCAGCGGCCGAGTGCCCGGTGGCCAGCATGGGGTCCACCACCAGCACCTGGCGCTCGGCGATGTCGGCGGGCACTTTGAACAGGTACTCGGTGGGGTACAGGGTCTGGGGGTCACGGGCCATGCCGATGTGGCCCACCCGGGCCAGCGGCAGGATGTCCAGGAAGCCCTCCAACATGCCGTTGCCCGCCCGCAGGATGGACACCAGGCAGAGCTTCTTGCCACTGATGACGGGCGAGTGCATGGGGGCCACCGGGGTCTCGATGGCGATCAGGGCGGTGGGCAAGGCGCGGGTGGCCTCGTAAGCCAGCAACTGGCTGACCTCACGAAGGAGTTTTCGAAAACCGTCGGTGTGCGTGTCGCGGCTTCGCATCCAGGTCAGCTTGTGCTGGATGAGGGGGTGGTTCACCACGGTGAGGTTGGGGAACTCAAGGGGCATGGGTCATCTCCGGCTCGGTGTTCTGGTCTGTAGCGAGGACCGTACCAGCAAAAGCGGGTGCCTTGATGACACCAGCGCGGATCGGGTTGCTTCAGCCCGATCTATGATGATGCGCATCACGTCTCCGTCGAGCTAAGTTTCATGCCCCCCTTGCCTCCCATCACGCAGGCCTTGCTGCTGGCCAATGTGGCCCTGTTCTGTCTGGACCTGGCCCTGAATCAAACGCTGTCCTACTGGCTGGCGCTGTGGCCCCTGGAGAGCGGCGCCTTCATGCCCTGGCAGGTGGTGACCTACTCGTTCATGCATGGCTCGGTGATGCATCTGTTTTTCAACATGATGGGTCTGTGGATGTTTGGCAGCGAGCTGGAGCAGTTGTGGGGGCGTGACCGCTACATCCGCTTTTACGCGGCCTCGGTGTTGACGGCCGCGGCCTGCCAGTTGCTGATCTCGGCGGCTGGCGGCGGGATGAACCCCACCGTGGGGGCGTCCGGTGGTCTGTTCGGTTTGCTGCTGGCCTACGGCATGATCTTTCCGGACCGGACCATCATGCCGATCTTCCCGCCCATTCCCATGAAGGCCAAGGTCTTTGTGGCGGTGTACGGGGGCATCGAGTTGTTCCTGGGCGTGACGGGCACGGCCTCGGGCGTGGCGCACTTTGCGCACCTGGGCGGCATGCTGGGTGGCTGGCTCATGATCCGCTACTGGCGCGGTCAGTCGCCGTTTTCAGGCGGTCCGCGGCGGCGTTGACGAGACCACAATGCCCGCGGCGATCAGCACGAACGCCGCCGGGTGGTACCACTGGGGCCATTGCCCCAGCAGGCACCAGGACCACAGGGCGGCAAACACCGGGGTCAGGTTGTTGAAAAACGCCGCCACGGTGGGCCCCACCGCCTGAACGCCCCGACCCCAGGCCCAATACGCCAGGATGGACGGCCCCAGGGCCAGGAACAGCAGGCCGCCCGCCAAGGGCCACCAGCCATGCACCGAATGGGGGACTGGCACGATCGCATCCGCCCACCGGGCTTCCAGGCCGGTGCACAACAAGGCAAAGGCCAGGCCGAACACCACCTGCAGCCAGAGAAATTCAGCCCAGCCCCAGGCCGGATACCGGGCCTGCGCCACGGCGCGAGGGGGGCGGGCCAGCAGCCAGCTGTAGATGGACCAGATCAGGGCGGCCAGCAGCATCAGCCAGTCGCCAGGCACCCACTGAAACTGTTGCAGCACGGACCAGCGGCCCTGCGCCATCACCAGGACCACGCCCGCCATGGACAGGACGGCGCCAAGCGCCTGACGCCGAAGGATGCGCTGGCCATGGGCCACAGCGCCTACCAGCATCATCCAGATGGGCATGCTGGAGGCAATCAGCGTGACATTGAGTGGGGAGGAAGTTTGCAGGGCCAGGTACTGCAGGGCGTTGTAGCTGCCCACCCCCAGCGCACCAATGAGGGCCAGGTAAGGCCATTGCGCCCGCAAACGTGGGCCTTGTTGCCACACGCCGCGTGCCAGTGGCGCCAGGATCAGGGCCACCAGGGCCCACCGCAGCGCGTTCATCATCACCGGGGGGAGCTGCGCCACCATGAGGCGGCCGATCACGGCATTGCCCGCCCACAGCATCGGGGGCATGACCAGCAGGGCAAAGGTTTTGGGGTCTGGCTTCAAGGCGAGGAACGGATCACAGCATGCGAACCCCCGCGATTAAACCAGACCCCTCCCCGTTGCAAAGCGATTCGATAGTCAGGCCCTCCTTGAGCCTGTATCAAGCACGCTTTATGCCAGGGAAATGTGTCCGGTCTGTGAAACCTCAGGTGCGGGTGGCCGCCTTGTAGGCATGCCAGGAGGCGTGCCCCACCACGGGCCCGGCGATCAACAGCCCCATGAACCCCGGCACCATCGCCAGGAACACGATGGCCGTGAGCATGGCGCCCCACAGCAGCATGACCCCGGTCTGGGTCAGCACCAGGCGCAGGCTGGTCAGGCCGGCCGTGATGGCGTCGGTGGACTGGTCCAGGATCATGGGGATGCTGATGGCGCTGATCGAATAGATCAGGCCGGCAAAGACGGCGCCCACGGCCAGGTAGGTGGCCACAAACGGCAGGTAGTCGGGCGAGAGCAGTTGCGAGAGCGTGCCGTTGAAGTCAGGCACCCCGTCAAAGCTGACGGCAAAGACGATCATGGCCGAGCGGCCCCAGAGCATCTCGATGATGAGCAGGATGAAGCCAAACGTGGCCATGGCACTGCCCTTGCCGCGCCAGGCCATCATGGTGTCGAGCAGCCGCGGGGGTTCGCCCTGGGCCATGGCCCGACTGGCCTGGTACAACCCCAGGCACAGGAATGGGCCCAGCAACAGGAAGCCGGCCGACAAGGCCAGCGTGTAGGCCGCGGCAAACTTGAAGACGCCCAACAGCCCCCAACCCATGGCGACAAAGCAGGCGCCATAAAAGAGGCCGATCAGCGGAGCCTGGGTGAAGTCGTGCCAGCCTGCCGCCAGCCAGCGGAAAGGGTCACCCCATTTCAGGGTGGCCAGGGGCCGGTCAAAAGGGTGGTCGCTGGGGGCGCCACCGAGGGCGTCAAGCGGCCCGGGGTGGTCAAAAGCCGCAGCCTCAACCACGGCTGAATGAGAAACCGACGTGTCATCCAGGGGGTGGGAGGATGACGGCGACGGCACAGAACGAGAAACGCTCATGGCGACCTCCAACCGAAAGGCTCGGCGTCTTCCAAGGTACTGTGCCCGCGTTCATCTGGCCATCAGGGGATGCCCGCAAGTGCCCCTGATCGCAACACGGTCATCCGCGATGGAACCATCGGTCCAGGGCCAGGTAGACCACGGGTGTGGTGTACAGCGTGAGCACCTGGCTGACCAGCAGCCCCCCCACCACGGCATAGCCCAGAGGTTGGCGCAGCTCAGCGCCGGTGCCAAAGCCCAGCATCAGGGGGATGGCGGCCAGCAAGGCGGCCAGGGTGGTCATCATGATGGGCCTGAAGCGCACCACGCAGGCCTGCTCGATGGCCTCGCGCGGGGAGAGCCCCCGCTCGCGCTGGGCCTGCAGGGCAAAGTCGACCAGCATGATGCCGTTTTTCTTGACGATGCCGATCAGGAGCACCACACCGATGAGCGCCATGATGGAGAAGTCCTGCCCGCTGAGCCACAGCAGCAGCACGGCCCCGATGCCCGCCGATGGCAAGGTCGACAAGATGGTCAGCGGGTGCACAAAGCTCTCGTAGAGCACGCCCAGGATGATGTAGACCGCCAGCAGGGCCGCCAGGATCAGGAAGGGCTGGGTGGCCAGCGAGTCCTGGAAGGCCTGGGCAGCGCCCTGGAAACGCCCCACCACGCTGTCGGGCACCTGGAGGTCCTGGCGGGTCTGCGCCAGCAACTGGACGGCATCGCCCAGCGCCACGCCCGGGGCCAGGTTGAAGGACAGGTTGACGGCGGGAGACATGCCCAGGTGGGCAATGCTGACGGCGCCCGCTTCGGGCGGCTCCAGGCGGGCCACCTCGGACAGCGGCACCATCTGGCCCGTCTTGCCCGAGCGCAGGTAGAGCCAGTTCAGGCTGTCGGTCTGGCCGCGCAGTGCGGGGTCGATCTCCAGGATGACCTGGTACTGGTTTTTCTCGGTCTGGATCTCGCCGATCTGGCGCTGGCCGTAGGCGCTGTAGAGCACCTGGTTGATGTCGTCCACGCTCAGGCCATGTCGGGATGCCGCCGTGCGGTCGATGGTCAGACGGGTGATGCCCGCGCCCAGTTGCAGGTCGTTGGACACATCGCGGAACTGCGGCATGCGCGCCAGACGCTCGGTCAGGCGATCAGCCCACAGCCCCAGGGTGGCGCTGTCGTCGCCCAACAGGGCATATTGGTACTGGGTGCGCGAGGCGCCCGTGCCCAGGTTGATGTCCTGTGCGGCCCGCATGAACAGCGTGATGCCCGGGATCTGCGCCACCTGAGGGCGGATCCGGTCGATGAAACCTTGCGCCGACACGTCGCGATCCGATCGGTCCTTGAGCACGATGAAGAAGCGCCCACTGGAGAGGTTGCTGCTGCCTCCGGTGGCGCCCACCGAGTGGGCATAGCCCTGCACGGCCGGGTCCTTGCCGATCACCCGCGCCAAGGCTTCATGCTTGTCGACCATGCGGTCAAACGAGGTGTCCTGAGCCGACAGCGTGGTGCCCACGACAAAGGCCGTGTCCTGCAGCGGAAAGAAGCCCTTTGGGATGAGCACATAGGCCCCCACTGCCATGGCCATGGTGAGCAAAAACAGCCCCAACATCACCCGACTGTGGTTCAGGGCCCAGCCCAGGCTGCGGCCATAGCCGTTGATCAGGCGCTGCACCCAGCCGCCGTCATGGTGCGCCGGTGCGCGGGACATCAGGCGCGAGGCCATCATGGGCGCCAGGGTCAGGGACGTGATCACGGACACCGCAATCGCGGCCGTGACCGTGACGGCAAATTCGCTGAACAAGCGCCCCACCACCCCGCCCATGAACAGCAAGGGGATGAAGGCGGCCACCAGGGAGACGCCGATGGAGAGCACCGTGAAGCTGACCTCGCCCGCGCCTTGCAAGGCGGCCTGGCGCATGGGCACCCCGGCCTCCAGGTGGCGGTGGATGTTCTCGACCACCACGATGGCATCGTCGACCACAAAGCCCATGGCAATGATGAGCGCCACCAGCGTGAGGTTGTTGAGGCTGAAGCCCATCAGGTCCATGGCGGCCACGGTGGCGATCATGGACACCCCCAGCACGGCGGTGACGATGACCGTGGCCGAGACCTGGCGCAGGAACGCACCCATGACCCCGACCACCAGCACAAAGGTCAGGCCCAGGGTGAGCTCGACCTCGTGCAGGGATGAGCGGATGGTGCGGGTGCGGTCGTTGAGCACCTCGACACGGACGCTGGCGGGCAGGCGGCTGGACAGGTCGGGCAAGGCGGCCTGGATGCGGTCGACCGTGGCCACGATGTTGGCCTCTGGCTGGCGCCGGATGATGATGCCCAGGCCCTGCTGGCCGTCCTGCCAGGCGCGGACGTAGTCGTTCTCGGCCCCGGCGGTGACGCGGGCCACATCGCCCACGCGAACGGGCACGCCGGCACGGTCGACCACGATGAGCTGCTCGTACTCCGACACGTTGAACAACTGATCGTTGGTGGCCAGGGTGCTGCTGCGGTCGGCCCCGAACAGCACGCCCTTGGGCTGGTTGACGCTGGCTTTTTGCACGGCGCTGCGGATGTCGGCCAGGCTCAGTCCATGTGCGGCCAGGGCGGCGGGTGAGGCCTGGATGCGGATGGCCGGGCGTTGCTGCCCGGCGATCGAGACCTCGGAGACGCCATCGATCTGACTGAGGCTGCGGGCCAGCACCGTCTCGGCCAGGTCGCTGAGCTCGGTGATGGGCAACACGTCCGACTGCATCTTGAGGATCAGGATGGGGCCGTCGGCCGGGTTGACCTTGCGCCAGGTGGGTGGCGACGGCATGTCGTCGGGCAACTTGCCTGCGGTGGCGTTGAGGGCGGACTGCACCTCCTGGGCGGCGGCGTTGATGTCCTTGCCCAGCGTGAACTGCAGGGTGATGGAGACGCTGCCCAGCGAGCTGGTGGACGACATCTCGGTGATGCCAGGGATGCCGCTCAGGCCCACCTCCAGCGGCGTGGCCACGGCCGAGGCCATGGTCTCCGGGCTGGCGCCGGGCAGCCGGGCGTTGATCTGGATCGTGGGGAACTCGGTTTGCGGCAGGGGCGCCACGGGCAGGCGCGGAAAGGCAAACAGCCCGAGGAGCACCAGCGCCAGGGTCAGCAGCACGGTGGCCACGGGGTGGTCGATGCACCAGGCCGACAGGCCTCGTTGCGGGTTGGCGTTGCCGTTGACGTCGTCCATGCTCACCCCAGGCCTCAAGGCTTGCTGGCGGCAGCCACAGCCGGCCCTGCGGGCAGCACCTTGACCAAAGCCTTGGGTTTGAGACGAGACTGGCCATCGATCACGACCTGATCACCCGCCTTCAACCCCTGGGGATTGACGTCGATCGCGGCCACGACATCGGACTGCCAGCGCACCTGGATGGGCACCATCTGGGCCACGCCCTCGGTGACCCGCCAGACAAAACTGCCTTTGAGGCCGCGCTGCACCGCCACGGTGGGCACGGTCAGGGCGCCCGCCAGGGAACCCGTGTTGAGGTGAACGGTGACAAACTGACCAGGCCAGAGGCGGTCGCCCGCCGGTGCCAGCTCGGCCTTGAGCTTGAGGGTGCCGGAGCCCGCATCCACCACGTTGTCCGTGGCGCGCAGCCGCCCTTGGGCCAGGATGGGGCCGCCTTCGCGCTCGGCCACCGTTACGGTGGCGCCCTGGGTCTGGGTCATGGCGCGGCGGACATCGGCCAGGCGGGTCTGCGGTGCCTGGAACACCACCACCAGCGGCTGGGTCTGCACCAGGGTGACCAAGCCCTGCGCATCAGAGGGGCGCACCACGTTGCCCACGTCCACCTGGCGCAAACCCACACGCCCGCCAAACGGCGCGGTGATCACGGTGTAGGACAACTGGGTCTGCGCCTGGGACAGGCTGGCCTGCTGCGACTGCAACTGGGCTTGCAACTGCGCCACCTGCGCCTGCTGCTGGTCACGCTGCTGGGTGGAGATGGCCGATTCGGCGACCAGGGCCTGGTAGCGTTTCAGGTCCAGTTGGGCCAGCGCCAGTTCGGCCTGCAGGCGACGCACCGCCGCCTGGGCTTGGTCGACCTGGGCGCGCAGGCTGCGGTCATCCAGACGGGCCAGCACCTGACCAGGGCGAACCACCTGACCTTCGGTAAAGTTGATCTCGGTCAGCAGGCCTTCGATGCGGGCGCGAACCACCGCTTGCTGCGAGGCCTGCACCTGACCGACAGCGCTGAGCGACAGGGCCTGGTCCTGCACGGTCGCGATGGCCACCTTGACCGGCACCGCAGGCGCGGATCTGCCGGCCTCTTTTTGGGCCAAGGAGGGGGTGGCGGGCCACCACAGGGCCACCGATGCGCCTGCGGCGACCACGGCCAGTCCGGCCCCCCAACGACGATGGTTCAAAGCGTGCATGAGCCGTCAAACATGAATGGAACCTGATCGTAAAGGACCTGAGCGCCGGGCGATGTGAAGCTGGCGTAAAGCCCTGCAGAACACAGGCTGGACAAAGCGGACACCGCCCGACTTGTCCAGCCCTGGGGTCATGAACGACGCACGCGCAGGATCTCGTCCAGGATCA
>DAORJC010000082.1:0-11727 GCA_035438885.1 Aquabacterium sp.
CGTTCATGCCTGCGGGCGAGGTGGCACAGCCAGCCAGCACCGCCAGGCTGATGGCCATCGTCAAGGCCTTGGTCTTCAAGTGAATCGACATCAAAAAACCTCAATGCTTATGTCAAGGACGCGACAGCGCGTCGACAGGATCCAGGCGGGCTGCGTTGCGCGCCGGCAGGAAACCAAACACCACCCCGATCAGACTGGAGACCCCAAAGGCCATCACGATCGACGTGGTCGAGTACATCATCTGGAAGGTACCGCCAACCTGCTTGAAGATCTGCCCGATGCCCAACGCCAGAGCGATGCCGAGGATACCGCCCAGCAGACACACCAGCACGGCCTCGATCAGAAACTGTCGCAGGATGTCTCCCTGGCGTGCGCCCACGGCCATGCGCACCCCGATCTCCTGGGTTCGCTCGGTCACGGACACCAGCATGATGTTCATCACCCCAATGCCGCCCACGATCAGGGAGATCACCGCGATCGACGAGATCAGCAGCGTCATGGTCTGCGTGGTGCTCTCGATGGTCTGACGGATGCTGTCACTGTTGCGGGCAAAGAAGTCCTGCGCACCGTGGCGCTGGGTCAACACCGCGGTGATGCCTTTTTCAGCCACCACCGAGGGCACATCGTCCTTGACTCGCACCGTGATGCTGCGCAGGTAGTTCTGCCCCAGCAGGCGCCGCATGGCCGTGGTGTAGGGCACCCACACGTTGAGGTTGTCCCCCATGCTGAAGGCGCTCTCCTGCGCCTTGGTCACGCCCACCACACGCACCGGCACACGCCCCAGAAAAATCACCTGCCCAATGGGGTTCTCGTCGGGCTGGAACAGGGCGTTGCGCGTGTTGGGGTCGATCACGGCCTCCTGTTCCTGGCGGCGCACGCCGTCGCGGTCAAAGCTCATGCCCAGGTCCATGGTGTAGCCCTTGACCTGAAAGAACTGCTCGCCCACACCGGTCACATTGGCCGTGGCCTCGACATTGCCACGCCGCAAGGTCACGCTGGTGCTGACGCTGGGCGTGACGCTGTCCACGTAGCTCAACTGCTCCAGCGCCCGAGCATCGTCGGGCACCATGGTGCGAATGCGCCCGGCCGTTCGGTCCCCGAAGTTCTTGCCCGGGAAAAAATCGATCGTGTTGGTGCCCATCGAGCTGATGTCGGCCAGGATGCGCTTCTGTGACCCGGCGCCCAGGGCCACCATCGACACCACCGAAGCAATCCCGATGATGATGCCCAGCATGGTCAGCAAGGTCCGCAAGCGGTGGCCCGCCATGGCACGCAGGGCCATGGTGAAGGCCTCGCCCAGGCGCCCCCAGTTGGAGGCCAGGCGATCACGCCAGCTCGGCTCCCCCTGCCCGCCCGTCAATGGCCGTGCGACACGGGTCTGTCCCGCGACTGCCTCGCCACGCGGGGTGATCCGATCGGAGACGATCGCGCCGTCGCTGATCTCGATGATGCGCTGGGCATGGCTGGCCACCTGGGGGTCGTGCGTCACGATGATGACCGTGTGCCCCTCGGCGTGCAGCTCCTGGAGGATCTTCATGACCTCCTGCCCCGAGACCGTGTCCAGCGCCCCTGTGGGCTCGTCGGCCAGGATCACGTCGCCGCCATTGACCAGGGCGCGGGCAATGCTCACGCGCTGCTGCTGGCCACCCGAGAGTTGCCCGGGGCGGTTGTTCAGGCGATCACCCAGCCCCAGGCGGGTCAGCAAGGCCTGGGTCCGCGTGTGACGTTCCTCTCGGCCAAACCCGGCGTAGATGGCAGGGATCTCGGCATTGCCCATGGCCGTCAGGTCGCCCAGCAGGTGGTAGCGCTGGAAGATGAAGCCAAAGTGCTCGCGACGCAGCCGTGCCAGCTCATCGGGCAAGAGCTCGGCCGTGCGCTGACCGGCCACCGTGTAATTGCCCCGCGTGGGCCGGTCCAGGCACCCCAGGATGTTCATCAAGGTGGACTTGCCAGACCCCGATGCCCCGATGATGGCCACCAGCTCGCCTGCCTGAATGCTCAGGTTGACGCCCTTGAGCACAGCCACCACGCCGTCACCCGAGGGGTATTCTTTCCAGAGGTCCTGGACGTGCATCAAAGGCTGAGTCATGGTCTTGGCGTGCCCGATCAGAACATGCGCGGCGCGCCACTGCGGCGGCCGGTGCTGCCTGCCTCGCCGGCCATCGCCTCGCCCACCACCACCTTGTCGCCTGCCTTCAGGCCCGAGAGCACCTGGGCCTGCACGCGGTTGTTCAAACCGACCTGGATGTCCTTGGTGACCACCTGGGCCTCGTCGCCCTCGCCTTGCAGCACCTTGATGGCATACACGCCCCCCTTGCCGCGCTTGCCCAGCGCGGACGATGGCACCAGCAGGGCATCCTTGGCTTCGGCCAGCACGATGGAGACCTGGGCGGTCATCGACACCTTGAGCTGGCCGTCCGGGTTGGGCACCTCGAACAAGCCGTTGTAGTAGATGGCCGCCGTGCTGCTGGACGAGGTCGAGGTCGTGGCTTCGTTCTGTTCGCCCTCAGGCGTGGGCTCCACCGCGCGCAGCTTGGCCTCGTAGCGCTTGCGGGACTCGCCCAGGATGGTGAAGTACACCGGCAAGCCGGGCTTGACGCGGACCACATCGGCCTCGGAGATCTGCGCCTTGACAGTCACGGTGTCCAGGCGCGCGATCTTGATGATCGTGGGCGCCGACTGATTGGCGTTGACGGTGCGACCTTCTTCTGTGACCACGGCCACCACCACACCATCCATCGGCGCGGTGATGCGGGTGTAGCCCAGGTTGACGCGGGCCGTGTCGGCCGTGATGCGCTGTTGCTCGATCTGGGCCTCCTGGGCCTTGAGGTCGGCGCGCAGCACATTCAAGCTGGCCTGGGCCGCTTCAAAAGATTCCTTGGACGTGGCGTCCTGTGCCAGCAAGGCCTGCTGGCGCTTGAAGGTCAGCTCAGCCTGCACCAGGTTGGCCTGCTTGGCCAGGCGTTGGGCCTGAATGTTCTGCAAGGCCGCCTCGGCATTGCGCAAGGCATTGGTCTGCGGGGTGGCATCGATCTCGGCCACCAGTTGACCGGCCTTGACGGTGTCACCCAAGGCCACGTGCAGCTTCTTGACCTGTCCGGAAACCTGCGCACCCACACTGACTTGCTTGACCGCCTTGATGGTGCCACTGGCCAGCACCGTGTCCTCCAGATCACCCACCGTCACCTCGGTGGTGATGACCTGCGGCGCCGGTGGCGGGCTGAACCACTTGACCTTGATGCCCCACCCAGCGGCCCCCAGGACCACCAGCAGGATCAGGCCCTTGATGCCCCACCAGTTTTGGAACCACGACGATGTCTTTGATGCACTCATGGGTCAGAGTTTGCATCAAGCCTGTGTCGCGTCTTTGGCGCAGGGGTAAACGCCTTGTAAAGCAAAGGAGTCGCAGAAGATTCGGATGCCCGAGCAGACACATGCGGCGCTCAACTGAACAGGCCGAACTGCCGATAACAGCCCGACAGCATCCAATGCCGAGATCCTGACCATGAACACCCTTGCCCCCCTCCTTCGCCTCCGCCTGATCGCATGGACTGCCGTGGCGACCCTCGGAGCACAGGCCCAGGCTGCACCGCAGCAGATCACGGTGCTGGACGCTGCAGGGGCCCCGATCGAGCAAGCGGTCGTCTCGGTGGTCGTCTCCGGCATCAAGGCGCAAGGCGCGGGTCAGACGGTTGCAGAGATGCCCCAGCGCGACCGCATGTTCAAACCCAAGGTGGTGGTGATCCCGGTGGGCGGCGCCGTGAACTTCCCGAACCTGGACACCGTGCGGCACCATGTCTACTCGTTTTCAAGTACCCGGAAATTCGAGATCAAGCTCTACGCGGGTGTGCCGGCCAAGCCTGTCATTTTTGACAAGCCGGGCACCGCCACGCTGGGTTGCAACATCCACGACACCATGGTGGGCTACGTCCACGTGGTCGACACGCCCTATTACGGCAAGACCAACGCCACTGGCCAGGTCACGCTGGAGCTGCCTTCGGGCGAGCACACGCTTCGAATCTGGACCATGGGCATGGGCGAGATGACACCCCCCGCCGAGTTCAAGCTTCGTGTGGGCGCGCCGGTCGTCCATCGGGTCAAGCAGTGACCCTGCCCGGCTTGCCGGCACTTCAAGCGAGCAAACCCTGCATCAGCGGGTGGGCCAGCAACTGCTGCCGGAGTTGCTCGGCCGCAGAGCGCCCCATGACCAGCCCCAGCGACATCAGCAGGCGTGCCTGAGCAGGCGTGAGTGCGCCCGTGACCGGCAGCGCGTCGGGCGGGCCGACCTGGTCCTTGGGGGCCACACCGCCGCGTGCCACCCGGGTGCTGCGCCAGACCAAGGCACCGGTGTCGGCCGCAATCGCCGTCAGCACCACGCCAAGCGCCTGGTGCACCGTGCCATGGCCGGTGCATGCCACCACCCACCCTTGAGGAGGCTGCGGCAAAGCCGCCAGGGCATCGACCGCACGCGCATCGGCATCGGCGTGGCTGGTGAGCAGCATCACCCAAGGCAGCTCATCGCAGGCCAGGACCTGCTCGGTGCACCAGGCCATCGCCGGGGGCCAGGCCGCGCCGCCACCAGGGGCTTGAACCCCACCCGACAAAGGCCCTGCGCCGCCACCATCGAAGGCGTCCACCTGCCACGCATGGGCCTTGCGCACCACCAGGGCCGGCCATAAACGCCCCGCCATGGCCACGACCACGCCATGCACCCCCTGTGCGGCGGCTGCCTGCACCGTGCACACGGCGTGCAGCAAGTTGCCGGGCCCGTCGGCCTGAGCGGAGGTGGCCGGCCGCATGGCGGCGGTCAGCACGACGGGCTTGCCAGGCGGCAACAGCAGGTGCAGCAACAAGGCCGTTTCTTCAAGCGTGTCCGTGCCATGGGTGATCACCAGCCCCGCCACCTCGGGGCGGGCCAGCGCCACCAGGCACGCCTGCAACAAAGGCCGCCAGACCGACCAGCCCATGTCCTTGCTGTCGACCTGAGCCACCTGCTGCGCCTCCAGTCGATGCGCAGCGAGCTCTGGCAGGGCCGCCACCAGTTGAGCCACCGACAGTTGCGCCGCCTGGTAGTCACGATCCCGCCCGGTGCCGGACGTGCCCGCGATCGTGCCGCCCGTGCCCAGAACCACCACCACGCCAGAGTCAATTCCCATGCAAAACCACCCGCTTGAAGGGATCCGTCAAAAAAGTACTGGACAAACCAACAGCCCTGTATAGAATCACAGACATCGCAAGGGCCACGACATGAACGATAAACCCAAACTCACGCCACGGCAGCAGCAGATTTTCGAACTCATCCAGCGCGCCATCGCCAAGACGGGGGCACCACCCACGCGGGCCGAAATCGCCGCCGAGCTGGGCTTTCGTTCTGCCAACGCCGCTGAAGAACACCTGCAGGCCCTGGCCCGCAAGGGTGTGATCGAACTGGTCGGTGGCACCTCGCGTGGCATCCGCCTCAAGGCCGGCACCCTGCGCACCGTCAACGAGGTCCGTAAAAAATCGGCCGAGGTCACGCAAAGCATGATGAATGCCCTCTCAGGCATGAGCCTGCCCTTGCCCGGCCTGGAACAACTGGCCCTGCCGCTGGTGGGCCGTGTGGCGGCGGGTCAGCCCATCCTGGCGCAAGAGTCCGTGGAGCGCACCTACAACGTTGAAGCCAGCATGTTTGCCAGGCGCCCCGACTACCTGCTGCGCGTCAAGGGCATGAGCATGAAAGACATCGGCATCATGGACGGCGACCTGCTGGCCGTGGCCCGCACCCGCGAGGCCCGCAATGGCCAGATCGTGGTCGCGCGCATCGGCGACGAGGTCACCGTCAAGCGCTTTCAGCGCACCAAGGAAGGGATCGAGCTTCTGCCCGAAAACCCGGACTTCCAACCCATCAAGGTCACCCCTGACCAGACCGATTTCGAGCTTGAAGGTCTGGCTGTTGGTTTGATACGAAACCAACTGATCAATTGATCACCGGTCAGTGCACAGGTGGCGGGCATTTGTCCTGGTCACCAGGGCGATCCTGTGCGCGGACTGTTTGCTCGAATCCTGCCGAACTTCTCGTTTGATCGGAGTTCACCATGATTCACCACTTTGCACGTGCTTTTGCCATTCGCGAAAACATCCGCGCCCTGCCCTCGGCAGCCCCACGCATGGCGCCTGCAGCGGCCACGGCACACCGCCTGCGCATTCACCGTGACCCCAGTGACGCACGCCGCACCGTGATCACCGGCCGCTTTGCCGATGTGTGCGCCGCCCTGGACCGCATGGTCGAGCTGGAAGCCGCCTGAGGCATGAAAAAACCCCGGTCGCTCGCGCGGCACCGGGGTTTTGAAAAGCCTGGTTCAGGGATCAACCCATGTGCAGGCCGCCGTTGACCGAGAAGTCGGCGCCCGTGGCAAAGCCGGCTTCCTCGCTGGCCACCCACGACACCATGGAGGCAATTTCTTCCGGGGTGCCCAGTCGCTTGACCGGGATGGTGGCCACGATCTTGTCCAGCACATCCTGACGGATCGATCGGACCATGTCCGTGCCGATGTAACCTGGCGAGACGGTGTTGACCGTCACGCCCTTGTGGGCCACTTCCTGTGCCAGGGCCATCGTGAAACCGTGCATGCCTGCCTTGGCGGCGGAGTAGTTGGTCTGACCGAACTGCCCCTTCTCGCCATTGACCGAGCTGATGTTGACGATGCGGCCCCAGTTGCGCTCAACCATGTCGTCAATGACCTGCTTGGTCACGTTGAACAGGCTGTTGAGGTTGGTGTCCATGACCGCATCCCAGTCGTCCTTGCTCATCTTGCGGAACATGCCGTCACGGGTGATGCCGGCGTTGTTGACCAGGACGTCGATCGGACCGTAGTCGGCGCGGGTTTTCTTGAAGGCCTCCACGGTCGAATCCCAGTCGGCCACATTGCCCACCGAGGTGTAGAAGGTGTAACCCAGCGCCTTTTGTTCGTCGATCCACTTGGTGTAGTCGCGACTGGGACCGCAACCGGCGATCACCAGCAGGCCGTCCTTGTGCAGACGCTGACAGATGGCCGTCCCGATGCCACCCATGCCACCGGTCACGTAAGCGATTTTTTGTGCCATGTTGAAGTACTCCTCGTGAGTGATTGATGTCAAAAGTTGTTCAGCGCTCGACCGTCAGCGCCACGCCCATGCCGCCGCCAATGCACAAAGAGGCAATGCCTTTTTTGGCATCGCGCTTTTGCATCTCGTGCAGCAAGGACACCAGGATGCGACAGCCCGATGCCCCGATGGGATGACCGATGGCAATGGCGCCACCGTTGACGTTGACCTTGCTGGTATCCCAGCCCATTTCCTTGTGCACGGCACAGGCCTGGGCGGCAAACGCTTCGTTGATTTCCAGCAGGTCCAGCTCGCTGGCCTTCCAGCCCGCGCGCTCCAGGGCGCGGCGCGATGCCGGCACGGGGCCCATGCCCATGGTGGCCGGATCCAGACCGGCGCTGGCGTAGGACGCAATGCGTGCCATGGGCTTGAGGCCCAGGGCCTTGGCCTTGGCTGCGCTCATGACCATCACGGCAGCAGCGCCATCGTTCAGGCCCGAGGCATTGCCCGCTGTGACCGAACCCGCCTTGTCAAAGGCAGGCCGCAGGCCCGCCAGCACCTCGGCGCTGGTCTTGCGGTTGATGTACTCGTCCGCCTCAAACACGATGGGGTCGCCTTTTTTCTGGGGCAGCATCACCGGCACGATCTCGTCCTTGAAGCGACCCGAGTCCGACGCTGCAGCTGCCTTTTGCTGCGAAGCCAGGGCCAGCGCGTCCTGATCAGCACGGCTGATCTCGTACTGCCTGGCGACGTTCTCGGCCGTGATGCCCATGTGGTACTGGTTGTAGACGTCCCACAGGCCATCGTTGATCATGGTGTCAACCATCTGCCAGTTGCCCATGCGCTGACCGTCGCGCGAGTTGGGCAGCACGTGGGGCGACAGGCTCATGTTTTCCTGGCCACCAGCAATGACGATCTCGGCATCGCCATCACGGATGGCCTGCACCGCCAGCATCACCGCTTTCAAGCCAGAGCCGCACACCTTGTTGATGGTGTAAGCAGGCACGCCATGCGGCAGACCCGCCTTGATGACAGCCTGGCGGGCCGGGTTCTGACCACAACCGGCCTGCAGCACCTGACCCAGGATCACTTCGCTGATCTGGTCGCCAGAGACACCAGTTTTCTTGAGCAGGTCCGCAATGACCACAGCGCCCAGCTCGGCCGCCGGGGTCTTGGACAGGGCCCCTCCAAACTTGCCCACCGCCGTGCGCGAGGCGGCAACGATCACGATCTCAGTCATGGATGTTCTCCTTTTGGATGATCAGCAAAGGCGTGACGCAAAAATCACGCCCGGCGTTTGACATAGCTGCCAGGGGCCGCTTCGATGACCGGGTAGGCCTTGCTGCCAGGGCGTGCCGGGGCCTTGACCCAGGCGCCGCCATGCCCATCCAGCCATGCCGACCACGTGGGCCACCAACTGCCTGGGTGCTCCTGCGCGGTCTTGTACCAGTCGGTGTGCTTGGCCGGTAGCTTGCGCGTACCGTCGGCCGTTGTCCAGAACGATCGCTTGTTCTGCACCGGTGGGTTGATCACGCCAGCGATGTGGCCCGAGGCGCCCAACACGAAGGTGACCGGACCCTTGACCAGTTGGGTCGAGGCATATGCACCATCCCAGGGCACGATGTGGTCCTCGCGCGAACCATAGACAAAGGTAGGCATGTCCAGGCGCGTCAGGTCCAGGGGCACCCCACATACGGTGGTGGCACCGGGCTCCTTCAGGGCGTTTTCCAGGTAGGTCTTGCGCAGGTACCAGCTGTACATGGGGCCCGGCAGGTTGGTGCTGTCGCTGTTCCAGTAGAGCAGGTCAAAGGCCGGAGGCGTCTCACCTTTGAGGTAGTTGCCCACCACATAGTTCCAGACCAGGTCGTTGGCGCGCAGGAAGGAGAACGTGGCCGCCAGATCGGTGCCCTTGATGAGGCCGCCGCCCTTGGGGCTGTTGGCGCCAATGGTGGCTTCGCGCAGCTTGACCATGGCCTCGTCCACAAAGACGTCGATGGTGCCGGTGTTGCAAAAGTCCAGGAAGGCGGTCAGCAGCGTCAGGCTGGCCACGGGCTTCTTGCCCTTGGCGGCCAGAACGGCCAGCGCCGTGCCCAGCAAAGTGCCGCCAATGCAGAAGCCCAGCGCGTTGATCTGCTCGGCTTCGGTGATGTCCTGCACCGCCTGAATGGCGCGAATGACGCCATGCTCGATGTAGTCGTCCCAGGTGGCCTTGGCCAGGGATTCGTCGGCGTTGACCCAGCTGACCACAAACACACGCTGGCCTTGCGAGACCGCATAGCGCACCAGGGAGTTGGTGGGCTGCAGGTCCAGGATGTAGTACTTGTTGATGCAGGGCGGCACCAGCAGGAAGGGGCGTGCACGGACCTTCTCGGTCAGCGGTTTGTACTCGATCAGCTGGAAGAACTCGTTCTGGAAGACCACGCTGCCCTCGGTGGTGGCCACGTTGCGGCCCACCTCGAACAGGGATTCATCGGTCTGGGACATGTGCCCCTGACGGATGTCGTGCACCAGGTGCTGCACACCCTTGGTCAGGCTCTCGCCCTGGGTGTCGATGGCGAGCTTCTGGGCTTCAGGGTTCAGCGCCAGGAAATTGGACGGTGAGGCCGCGTCCACCCATTGCTGCACAGCAAAGCGAATGCGCTCTCGGGTCTTGTCATCGCCTTGGACCTGATCGGCCATCTGCTTGAGCGTGCGGGCGTTGAGCAGGTACATGGAGGCCATGAACGCACTGCCGGGCGCGCTCTTCCATTCCGGTGCCGCAAAGCGACGGTCATCCAGCGTCAGCATCTCCGGCTTTTCCAGCGCCTGGTTCCAGACGGCGGTGGCTTTTTCCAGGTAATCCTTCTGAATCTTGCCCATGGCGTCGGGCGGCAGACTCATGCCGGCCATCTGTTTGATGCACGACAGCATTTCAGGGGCCACTTGTCCGATGGCCTCAGGGGGGATCGGCAGGGCCGCTTTGGGCAATGCCTGGGTCAAGGCATCCAGGGCCGGCAGTTTGCCCGGGGCGCCGCCCAGCATCTGCAACCAGGTGTCAGGCTTCATCCAGTTCTGCATCGCCGCCACATCCAGGCCCGAAAAGGGCGATGCGGCTGCCGAATGGGGCTCGGCAGCAGGCGCGGATGCGGGAGTCGATGCCGCCGCTTCAGGGGCCGCAGCGGCGGCCTGGGGTGCAGGCTTGGCCTTGGGTGCGGGGCTGCGTCGCGTCGCCGCAGGTTTGGCGGCAGTCTTTTTTGCCGAAGCGGTTTTGGTGGGGGTCGGTGCCGAAGCACGACGTCCGGTGGGGGCGGCCATAAATCTCCTCTTGGGTGCCTCAACCGCAGTCAAGGCACAACTGCTGAATGTTCATTGTTGCCGTATTCTGACCAACATCTTTGACAGGAAACAGCGGCCCGCGGGTTTTCATGCGCCCCGCTCACCCATGGCGTCAACCACCCCAGGGGCGGGGGTGTTCGGGATGCCTCACACTCGCGGCTTGTTTCTGCACCCAGACGCCTGTTTTACCTATGTGGATCGTTGCCATTGCATGGATGTTCGTGGCCATCTTGATGGCCGTGGCCGAGGCCGTCTCCCCAATCGGCACGGTGCTGGGGGCCTTCTTCACACTGTTGCTTTATGGCATCGCGCCGGTGTCCCTGGTCATGTACATCCTGACCACCCCGCAGCGCAGGCGCGCGCGGCGTGCCCGAGAGGCCGCGGAAGACGCCGCCGCCCGACTGGCGGGCCAGTC
Source organism: Aquabacterium sp. (assembly GCA_035438885.1). Taxonomy (GTDB): domain Bacteria; phylum Pseudomonadota; class Gammaproteobacteria; order Burkholderiales; family Burkholderiaceae_C; genus Aquabacterium. The sequence continues at coordinate 10,793 of DAORJC010000082.1, forward strand.
AGCGCTGCAGCCAGATGAAGGCAGCCTGGCGGCCGGTGACGCCGTCGCGGCGGAACGAAAAGAACCGTGACGGGTCGCTCACCGTGCACCAGGTGCCGCCGTCGACCTTGACCAGTCCCAGGCCCTGCAGGCGCTGACGCGCCAGGCGCGGCAGGTCGGCCAGCCACTTGGCCTGCCCGTTCTGCGCCGCTTGTGGCACAAACGCCGGATGCCCGATGGCCGGGTCCAGCCCAAAGCCCTCCAGCACGGGCGCCCCCACTTCAAAGGCCATCGGGCCGATGCAGGGACCCAGCCAGGCCATCAGGTCGGCGGGATCACATGCGCTGGCCTCACACAAGGCGGCCACGCCCTGCTCCACCACCCCGCCACACAGGCCTCGCCACCCGGCGTGCAAGGCGGCCACGCCACGCCCCTCGGGTGCGGCCAGCAGCACCGGCAGGCAATCGGCCACCATCACGGCGCAAGCCACCCCGGGCTCGGTCGTCCAGCTGCCATCGGCCCGGATCGGGTCGGCACCCACGGCCTGCCCATCGGCCAGACACTGATCGCCCGATCGACTCAACCGAACCACGCGGCGCCCATGCACCTGCGTCAACCACACCGGCTCGGCGCCACACACCTGCGCAACCATCTGACGGTGCCGATGCACCACCGACGGATCGTCACCCACGTGGTCGCCCAGGTTGAAGTCGTCATAGGGAGGCCGCCCATGTGCCCGAAGGTCGGGCGACGGCGATCGACGCGTGCTCATCCACATGCGGGGCTGCAACGCCCCTGCGTCCGATCTTGGCAAATCGGACAGACGTGGCCACCCCAGGTCGGGGTCGGTTGACGAAGGCAAGGACATGGTCGGGGCAATGGGTCTATGATCGCGCCCCGATGCTACCGCGCGAATTCCATGGCGGCGCCCGGTCGGACCGAGGCCCCCGAACCAC
>DAORJC010000083.1:0-11726 GCA_035438885.1 Aquabacterium sp.
TGTGCCGCTACGACGCCCAGCTGCTGGCCATGTTCCCCGCGGCCACCCCGGCGGACCGCTGGGCCTTCGCCCTGGCCGCGTACAACGGCGGGCCGGGCTGGATCATCCCCGGTGTGCTCAAGATGCTGGGCGGCGCCTTGCTGGCCTACCTGGCCATGAGTTATTCGGTGCCGGTTCAGCAGGCGCTGGACCCCAACCAGATGTACCTGGTCGCCTGGGAGAAGGTCTTTGCCAACCCGTCCTGGGCGATCGGGGCGGTGGCCCTGTTTGTGATCATCTCCCAGATCAAGATCAATGTGACCAACGCCTATGCGGGCTCCCTGGCCTGGTCCAATTTTTTTGCACGGGTCACGCACAGTCACCCGGGGCGGGTGGTCTGGGTGGTGTTCAACACCCTGATCGCGCTGATGCTGATGGAGCTCAATGTGTTCCAGGCGCTGGGCAAGGTGTTGGGCTTGTATTCCAACGTGGCCATTGCCTGGATGATGGCGGTGGTGGCCGACCTGGTCATCAACAAGCCCATGGGCTGGTCCCCCAAGGGGATCGAGTTCAAGCGCGCCTACCTGTATGACATCAACCCGGTGGGGGTGGGGGCCATGGCGGCGGCATCCTTGTTGTCGGTGGTGGCCTATGTGGGCTGGCTGGGCGAGATGGCGCAGGCGTTTTCTGCCCTGATTGCCCTGGTCACGGCCCTGGTGGTGTCGCCCTTGATTGCCTGGGCCACGCAAGGGCGGTATTACCTGGCGCGTCAACCCTTTGAAGGGCGCTCACCTGTGCCGGCGGGACCCCCCGGTGAGACAGAGTCTGAGCAAGGCCGGCCTTTGAGCCGGGTGATCCGGATCAAGGCCCTGCACCGTTGCACGGTGTGCGAGGGCGAGTACGAGGCCGAGGACACGGCCCATTGCCCGGCGTACCAGGGCGTCATCTGCTCCCTGTGTTGCTCGCTCGATGCCCGCTGCCAGGACCTGTGCAAGCCCCACGCCAGGTGGTCTGACCAGTGGCGTGCCTTGGCACAGCGGGTGCTGCCACGGGCCGTGTGGTCCAGGCTTGACACCGAACTGGGGCATTTTTTGCTGGTGATGGCGGTGTTGACCACCTTGCTGGCCAGCCTGTTCGGGCTGGTGTTTCAGCAGCAGGCCCGGGACTTGGACACCTTGCTGCTGGGGTCGACCGAGGCCATGTCCCAGGTGCTGGGCGATGCCTTGCTCAAGCTGTTCACGGCCTTGCTGCTGGTGGCGGGCGTGCTGGGCTGGTGGCTGGTGCTGGCGCACAAGAGCCGCAAGGTGGCGCAGGAAGAGTCCAACCGGCAGACCCACCTGCTGGTGCGCGAAATCGACCTGCACCGCCTGACCGACGAAAAACTGCAGCAGGCCAAGCAAACGGCCGATCAGGCCAATCAGGCCAAGAGCCGCTACATCTCGACCATCAGCCACGAACTGCGCACCCCGCTCAACAGCATCCTGGGGTATGCGCAATTGCTGGATGAAGACCATCAGTTGCCCGAGCACGTCAAGCATGGCGTGGGCGTCATCAAGCGGGGGGGTGACCATCTGCTGTCCTTGATCGAAGGCACGCTGGACATCGCCCGGATCGAGAGCGGCAAGCTCACGCTGGAGCCCCGGCCGGTGCGTCTGGGCGAGCTGCTCAAACAGATCCTGGGGCTGGTGGAGCACGACGCACGGGCCAAGGGATTGAAGCTGGTGGCCGACCTGAGCGACGACTTGCCCGAGGCCGTGCGCGCCGACGAGCGGCGTGTGCGCCAGATCCTGATCAATGTGCTGGGTAATGCGGTCAAGTTCACCACCGCGGGGCAGGTGACCTTCAAGGTGCGTCACGCCCGGGAGATTGCCCACATCGACATCATCGACACCGGACCGGGCATTGCCAAGGCCGAGCTGGACAAGGTGTTCGAGCCATTCGCTCGGGGGTCATCGGCTGCCGGCTCGTCGGCGGGCGGCACGGGCCTGGGCCTGACCATCAGCAAGATGCTCACGGACCTGATGGGCGGCGAGATGACCGTGACCAGCACGCCGGGCGTGGGCACCCGATTCACCATCCGCCTGTTCCTGCCCCAGGTGCGCGTGGCGCCTGGTGAGCCTGCCTTGGTGCGCGGGCAGCGCATTGGCTATGTGGGCGAGCGCCGTCGGGTCTGGGTGGTGGACAACGAGGAGGCCGACCGTGGCCTGCTGTGGCGCATCCTGGAGCCGCTGGGCTTTGAGGTTCAGACCTTTGCCTCGGGCGAGGATTGCCTGGCCCAGTTGCGCCATGGTGCGCTGAGCGATCGGCCCGATGCCTTGTTCATGGACCTGGCCATGCCAGGACTGGATGGCTGGGCCACCTTGCGGGCCATTCGCCAGGAGCAGTTGACGACCGCACCGGCGGCCATTGTCTCGGCCAATGCATTTGACAAAGGGCTGGAGAACGATGTCGGCATCCTGCCGGAGGACTTCATCGTCAAGCCCGTGCGGGTCAGCGAGTTGCTGGACTGGCTGGGGCGACGCTTGACGCTGCAGTGGATCGAGACCAGTCGGCACGCCATGCCTGCGAGCGCACCAGAGGCCGTGGGCTCTGAGACGGAGGCGGTACCCTCCTTGAATGCGCTGCTGGAACTGGAAGACCAGATCCACGCCGGTTATGTTCGGGGGGTGCACAAGGCGCTGGACCGCATTGCGTCGACCGAGCCAGCATGCGATACCCTGGTGCAGCGACTGCGACAGATGGCGCGTCAGTTTCAGCTCGATGCGCTGGCCCATGCGGTCCAGCAGGCGCTGGCGCAAAGACGCGCCTTGGATGACACACCCCTTGACCCCATGAATGTTCCCGAATGACCTGCCGCCATGCTTGAGAGCCTAGACCGAAGCCGCACCGATGTCGTGCTCATCGTGGATGATGTGCCCGACAACCTGTCCTTGCTGCACGATGCGCTGGATGAGGCCGGTTACACCGTGCTGGTCGCCACCCATGGGGAGGCTGCCTTGCAGCGTGCGGTGCAGGCGGTACCCGACATCATCCTGCTGGATGCGATCATGCCCGGCATGGACGGCTTTGAAGTGGCGCGCCGCCTGAAGGCTCAGGCCGAGACCAGTCACATCCCCATCGTCTTCATGACGGGCTTGAGCGAGACCGAGCACGTGGTGGCCGCCTTTCAGGCGGGTGGGGTGGACTATGTGGTCAAGCCCATTCGGCCACTGGAGGTCATGGCGCGCATCGAGGCCCACATGCAAAGCGCCCGCCAGGCCAGCCAGGCCCGCAATGCGCTGGATGCGTTTGGCCATGCCTCCCTGACGGTGCGGGTCAGCGATGGCCGGGTGCTGTGGCAAACGCCGCTTGCGCGCAAGCTGCTGCAGTTGTGGTTTGACACCCCGGAATCGGTCGCGCCTCAAGAGCTGGCCGACTGGCTCCGAGAGGTGGCGCCGCAGACCTTGCGGCAGATCGCCTTGGTGGCGCCGTCATCGATGTCTGCACCACAGTGGGTGGTGAACCAGGGGGGGCGGCGACTGACCTTTGTCCTGCACGAACCGACCGGAGACGACGAGTGGCTGCTGGTCATGCGAGAGACCTCCGACCAGGCGGCCATGGATGCCCTGACGCAGGTCTTCAAGCTCACGGCGCGCGAGGGCGAGGTGCTTTACTGGGTGGTCAGGGGCAAGACCAACCGCGACATTGGCGACATCCTGGGCAGCAGCCCGGCCACTGTCAAAAAGCAGTTGGAGCACATCTTTGCCAAGCTGGGGGTGGAGACCCGCACTGCAGCAGCCGGGCTGGCCATGAGCCGCGTGGCGCAGCTCAAGGCTCGCTGATTTTGGGCAGTTCCATGGCCTGGGGTGCGTGCCCCTGGGCCACCAGCCAGTCCCGCAGGGCCAGGCCGGTGGCAACGGGCCAGTAGCGCGCTTTGGCGGGCTCGATGGCCTTGTAGTCGGCCAGCTCGTCACCCAGGACGATCTGGCCGGTGGCGGGCACGTGATACGCGAGGATGATCTGGTTCTGTCGCTCGAAACGGTAGTGGCCAATGAAGTGGGTGGCCGTGGCCTGCAGCCCCAGTTCTTCCTGGACCTCGCGGGCGATGGCTTCTTCCGGGCTGGGGTCCGACTTTTCCAGGAAACCGGTGATCAGCGCAAAAAATGGCACGGCCCACGCCTTGTTGCGCGCCAGGATGATCCGGCCTTCGTGCTCCACCACGGCGGCCACCACCGGCACCGGGTTGTCCCAATGCACAAAAGCGCAGTCGTGGTCGGGGCAGGCCTGTCGGGTGGCCTCGCCTTCAAAGCGTTCGTGCAGCGGGCTTGCACATTGGGGGCAAAACGCGAGGCGCATGGTCGGTGCTCCTGAACTCATCAAGGATGTGCAGGATACCGCTTGCGCAGGGCACGCTCGAGCCGGCTGGAGGAGGACCCCAGGGTTTCCTGATGTGCGGGGCTGAGGGCCTGCCAGCGGGCCTCGAATTCGGCCAGGCATTGTTGCCAGGCCTGGTCGGTGCTCACCAGCACGGCCCGGTTGTCGCCATCGTCCACGGGCACGTCCAGCACGCCGCCGCTGCAGGCCTTGCCCAGCCGCTTGAGCACGGTGCTCAGTTGCGGCTCGGCCGCGTGCAGGTTGATCACCAGCACGCCGTCGGGTGTCAGCCGGGCCGCGCAGTGTCGGTAAAAGGCGGGCGTGCACAGGGCGGGGGGCTGGCCTTCGGCCGTGAAGCCATCGATCAGGATCACGTCAAACTGATCTGCACATTGCGCCATGAATCGCACCCCGTCGGCACAGACCACCGTCAGCCGATCATCGTCCGGTGGCAGCATGAACTCGTCGCGCAGGGCAATGACTTCGGGGTTGATCTCGACCACCGTCATGTGGCTGTGGGGCAGGTGCTGGTGGCAGTACTTGGCAATCGATCCTCCACCCAGACCCACCATCAGGATCGATTCTGGCTTCGGGTTCAGCAGCAGGAAGCCCATCATGGCCCGGGTGTATTCCAGCAGCAGGGCGTTCGGGTCGTCCAGGCGCATGCAGCTTTGCACCAGGGCCGAGCCAAAGTTCATCGACAGGGTTTGCCGGTTGCGATGCGTGACGGGCGCCTCATCCGGGGCCCCATCGTGGGCGGGCCAGGTACTCATTCAGCCAGACGGGGCAAGTGCTTGTTGCGTTGATCCCGCAGGTCCTGGAGCAAGGGCGGTGCCGCAATGGCCAGCAGCAGCAAGGCCATGGGCAAGGTGGCTGAAAAGCCGATCTGCTTGAACGCCCAGGCGCCCGAGAGCCCCCCCAGAAAAAACGCGACCAGGATGATGCTGAGGGTGCGGACCTTGGCCCAGTCCGCCTGGACGGGGGGGAGGTCGACCTTCGGGGTTGACTGGTTCCAGTACAGCATCCGCCCCAGTTCGATGCCCAGGTCGGTGACCACCCCGGTGACGTGGGTGGTGCGGATCTCGGCGCGAGAGATCTTGGTGATCATCGCGTTCTGCAGGCCCATGATGAAGCACAGCAACAGCACCGTGGACGGCACGAAGACGTCCACGAACAACTCGAGGTTGGCACCCAGCAGCCCGAAGATCAGCAGCAGCACGGCCTCGACCAGAAGGGCGATCGCAAATTCACCATGCATGTCGCGCCGGCGGGCCCAGTTGATCAGGGCCGCGGTGGTGGCCGCGCCGGCCATGAAGGCCAGCAGGGACGACACGCCGGCCATGGCCAGGACGGTTTCACCCAGGAAAAGGTCATCGGCAATGGCCGAGACGACGCCGGTCATGTGGGAGGTGTAGCGGTGAACCGCCAGGAATCCACCGGCATTGATGGCCCCGGCCACGAACGCCAGCAGGCCCCCAAGGACCACATTGGTCTCGCGACGTCGGTGTCTGGACGAAAGGTCGAGGAAAAGGTCCTTGGGCATGGGGGAGTAGGGTACTGCAGTCTCGCTGTGGACTCGAAAGCACAATCGGCATGATAAGTTGATGAACGCGCAAAACGCCGAGCGCGGTCGAGCAGCTTTTCAGGAGACGAGACGTGATGCATCCCTCACCCGCGACCGACCGGCACATGCCCACGGCTGAAGCCACGGTTCGTGACAACCCCATGCGACCACCGGCCGATTCGCCATCCACCCGTGCTCAGGCCTGGCGAGTGTTTCTGTCGCATCACAGCCCGCAGGGACTGATCGCGCTGCTGGTGATCGGGTGCATCTGGCGTGCTCAACTGGGAGGGTGGGGTTGGCTCGATGGGGTGATCGTGGTTGCCGTGTGGGCCATCTTTCCTTTCGTCGAATGGGGCATCCACAGGTTTGTTCTGCACTTCCGTCCGGTTCGATGGGGGCGCCTCACCATCGATTTCTATCTGCCTCAGACGCACCGTCGCCATCACGCCGACCCCTGGAACCTGTACTGGACTTTCGTGCCGCGGCACGTCTACGCCTGGGTGCTGGTGAGCATGGCGGTCGGCTTGTGGTTGGCTGACGGCTGGCGTGGCCCTTTGCTCACGTGCTACCTGGTTTTTCTGCTGCAAGGGCTGCACTACGAGTGGGTGCATTACCTCGCGCACATCACATGGCGGCCAAGCCTGGCCTATTACGAGCGGCGGGTGCTGGCGCATCGCCACCATCATTTCCGCAACGAGCGCTTGTGGTGGGGGGTGTCCCGTGGGTTCGGTGATCGCGTGTTGGGCACAGCCCCCTATCCGAAGGATGTGGCCCGAAGCGACTCTCGAACCGATCTGGGAATCAAACACTGACAGGAGGCGGGGCGATCAGGTGTGCTGTTGGGGTGGCTGATACGCCATGTGGCGTATTCCATGGAAAGAGGGGGCTGGGCACACTGAAGTCATCCCATCACCCAACCCCATGAAGGACGCATCCACATGACCATCTCTCGCCGCAGCGCTGTTCAGTCCCTCTCCGCCGTCGCCCTGGGCGTCGCCGGTCTGGCTTTCTCGACCATGGCCCAGGCCGCCGATACCATCAAGGTCGGTGTGCTTCACTCCCTCTCGGGCACGATGGCCATCTCCGAGACGGTCCTCAAGGACACCGTGCTCATGGCGATTGACGAGATCAACGCCAAGGGCGGTGTGCTGGGTAAGAAGCTCGAACCCGTGGTGGTCGACCCCGCGTCGAACTGGCCCCTGTTTGCTGAAAAGGCCAAACAGCTGCTGACGCAAGACAAAGTCGCCGTGACCTTCGGTTGCTGGACCTCGGTCTCGCGCAAGTCGGTGCTGCCGGTCTACAAGGAAAACAACGGTCTGCTGTTCTACCCCGTGCAGTACGAGGGCGAAGAGCTGGAAAAGAACGTGTTCTACACCGGCGCAGCTCCCAATCAGCAAGCCATTCCCGCCGTGGAATACCTGATGAGCAAGGACGGTGGCGCGGCCAAGCGTTTCGTGCTGCTGGGTACTGACTATGTCTACCCCCGCACCACCAACAAGATCCTGCGTGCCTTCCTGAAGTCCAAGGGCATCAAGGACGAGGACATCCTGGAGGAGTACACCCCCTTCGGTCACTCCGACTACCAGACCATCATTGCCAAGATCAAGAAGTTCTCGTCTGAAGGCAAGCGCACGGCGGTGGTCTCGACCATCAACGGTGACTCCAACGTGCCTTTCTACAAGGAACTGGGCAACCAGGGTCTGAAGGCCAAGGACGTGCCAGTTGTCGCCTTCTCGGTGGGTGAAGAAGAGCTGCGTGGCGTGGACACCAAGCCTCTGGTGGGCCACCTGGCTGCCTGGAACTACTTCATGTCCATCAAGAACCCGACCAACACCGAGTTCATCAAGAAGTGGTCGGCTTACGCCAAGGCCAAGAACATCGCCGGTCACAAAGACAAGCCTCTGACCAACGACCCGATGGAAGCCACCTACATCGGCATCCACATGTGGGCTCAGGCGGTCAAGAAGGCTGGCACCACAGACGTCAACAAGGTGATCACGGCCATGGCCGGTCAGACCTTCCCGGCGCCAGGCGGCTTCATGTCCAAGATGGACGAGAAGAACCACCACCTGCACAAGCCCGTGTTCATTGGCGAAGTCAAGGCTGACGGCCAGTTCAAGGTGGTCTGGAAGACCCCCGGTCCTGTGAAGGCTCAGCCTTGGAGCCCCTTCATCGCTGGCAACGACACCAAGAAGGGTGAGCCAGAAGCCAAGTGATGATTTGAGGTAGTCGACAGAGAGCGTTTGCCCCGTTGGGGGTTACCCAACGGGGCATTTTTTTTACGCTGCATTGGACCGAGACAGGACCGAGTTGTGAACAGATCAGACACTGACATCCCAAGCCGAGGCACTGGCTGGCGCAGTTGGGTCGCCACGCTGGGCATGTGCCTGGCCTTGCTGCCGCTGCACCAGGCGCATGCCTTGACCATGGCCGAGGCCCTGGCCATTTCTGCGGGCGACAACGACGCACGCATCGTCGCGTTGCAGGCCAAGTTGGGCAAGAACGATCCGGCCATGATCCCCTTTTTGCAGGCCATGGCAGCCGACAGCGTCAAGGTCTCGGGTCAGCAGGTGTTCATCGTCGAAGGTGATGTCGCCAAGGATGCGGTCACCGGGCAAACGGTGGCTCTGCCGGCGGATGCCGAGGATGTGGTCAACAACAACCGCATGAGCAGCGAGATCGAGGCCTTTCTGGCGGCAGGCAAGCTGTCGTCCCCCGATCTGGATGCCCGCAAGGAGGGCATCGATGCCTTGTCGGCCGTGGCCGATGAGTCCAAATTGCCGATCATTGATCAAGCCTTGTCGACCGAGAAGGACGCCAAGCTCAAAGCATTGCTGGAGGTGGTTCGCGCCAAGGCGTTGCTGGCTGCGGCTGAGCCTGCCCGCCGCATCGAGGGCGCCCGGTTCCTGTCTGAGGCAGGCTCTCCCGACGCCCGCGCCCTGTTGATGGAGCGCTTGCAGGAAGACGCCGAGACCGATCCGTCCGTGCGGCAGGTTTTGTCGATTGCGCTGGACAAGGTCAACAGCAGCCTGGCCTGGGGCGAGCGCGCAGGGGTGGTGTTCACGGGCATCAGCCTGGGATCCATCTTGCTGCTGGCTGCCTTGGGTCTGGCCATCACCTATGGCCTGATGGGCGTCATCAACATGGCCCATGGCGAGCTGATGATGATTGGCGCCTACGCCACCTTCTTCATCCAGAACCTGTTCCGCCAGTACCTGCCGGATGCCTTTGACTGGTACATCCTGCTGGCTGTGCCCATGTCCTTCCTGGCATCGGCCCTGGTGGGCGCGGTGCTGGAGCGCACCGTGTTCCGTTTTCTGTATGGTCGCCCGCTGGAGACCTTGCTGGCCTCCTGGGGCGTGAGCCTGGTCTTGATGCAAGGCGTTCGCACCATCTTTGGCGCCCAGAACGTGCAGGTCGAAAACCCAAGCTGGTTGTCGGGTGGTTTTGACCTGTTCAGCAACCTGACGCTGCCGTACAACCGCCTGGCCATCATCGCCTTTGCCGTGCTGGTGCTGGTGGGCATGACCTTGCTGATCACCAAGACCCGCATGGGGCTGTTCGTTCGCAGCGTGACGCAGAACCGCCCGATGGCCTCCTGCCTGGGCGTGAACACGGCCCGCGTGGACACCATGGCGTTTTCGCTGGGGGCGGGCATTGCCGGCCTGGCGGGCTGCGCCTTGTCCCAGATCGGCAACGTGGGGCCTGACCTGGGTCAGAGCTACATCGTGGACTCGTTCATGGTGGTGGTGCTGGGCGGCGTCGGACAGATTGCCGGCACCGTGTATGCCGCCCTGGGCCTGGGCCTGGTCAACAAGTTCCTGGAGGGCTGGACCGGTGCCGTGCTGGCCAAGATCTTTGTCCTTGTGATTGTCGTCATCTTCATCCAGAAGCGCCCCCAAGGCCTGTTTGCGATGAAGGGCCGCAGTGCCGAAGCGTGAGGACCCAACCATGAGTGCAGTGATGACTTCTTCAACCCTCGCAGGTGGTGGCCTGACCATCCCCCGCAGCGCCCTTGGGCCCAAGGGCTGGACCGCCCTGATGGCCGCCGTGATCACGGTGACGGCCCTGGTGCCCTTGCTCAACTTGCTGGTGCCCACAGACAGCGTGTTTCACCTGTCTGACTTTGCCGTGGCCCTGATCGCCAAGATCATGTGCTACGCCATCTGTGCCCTGGCCATGGACCTGATCTGGGGCTACACCGGCATCCTGTCCCTGGGGCATGGGCTGTTCTTTGCCCTGGGTGGCTATGCCATGGGCATGTACCTGATGCGCCAGATTGGCCGGGACGGCAGCTACAAAAGCGATCTGCCGGACTTCATGGTCTTTCTGGACTGGAAGGAAGTGCCCTGGTCCTGGGCCTGGAGCGAGTCCTTCCCGTTGCAGATGATGCTGGTGGTGCTGGTGCCAGGGGTGATCGCCTTTGTGTTTGGCTTCTTTGCCTTTCGCTCGCGCATCAAGGGGGTGTACTTCTCCATCATCACCCAGGCGATGACCTACGCCGCGATGCTGCTGTTCTTTCGCAATGAGACGGGCTTTGGTGGCAACAACGGCTTCACGGACTTCAAGCGAATCCTGGACATTCCGATTGCGCAGCCCTCGACCCGCATGGTGCTGTTCATCATCACCGGCATGACCCTGATCGGTTTTTACCTGATGGCCCGCTGGCTGGTGAACACCAAGTTCGGCCGGGTGCTGCAGGCCATCCGTGATGCCGAGAACCGCGTCATGTTCTGCGGCTACAACCCGCTGGCCTACAAGCTGGCCATCTGGACCCTGTCGGCCGTGATGTGCGGCATTGCCGGTGCGCTGTATGTGCCGCAAGTGGGCATCATCAACCCCAGCGAAATGTCGGCTGCCGCGGGCATCGAGATCGCCATCTGGGCGGCAGTCGGTGGACGTGCCACCTTGATCGGTCCGATCATTGGCGCCTTCTTTGTCAACGGTGCCAAGAGCTGGTTCACCGTGGAGTTCCCGGAGTACTGGTTGTACTTCCTGGGCGCGCTGTTCATCGCCGTGACCCTGTTCCTGCCCCAGGGCATTGTGGGTGGCGTGCGCAAGCTGATCAACAAGGACAAGGCTGAGGTGAAGGCATGACCCCCGATCTGATGGAAGACCGCGCTCAGGCGCTCAGCCGAGTCAAGCAGGGCGCCACCCAGGGTGGCGAATCCGGTGGCCGTGAAGCCAGCTATGGCCGCGTGGTGCACGAAGGCGAACTGGATGTGGCCCACGGCTCCATCCTGTACCTAGATGACATCTCGGTCAGCTTTGACGGCTTTCGGGCGTTGAACAAGCTGAACCTGAACATCGCGGTGGGCGAGATGCGCTGCATCATTGGCCCCAATGGCGCTGGCAAGACCACCATGATGGACGTCATCACCGGCAAGACCCGGCCTGACGAAGGCTCTGCTTATTTTGGCTCCACCATCGACCTGCTGAGCATGCGCGAGAACGCCATTGCCCAGTCCGGCATTGGCCGCAAGTTTCAAAAGCCCACGGTGTTCGAGCACCTCACGGTGTTTGAGAATCTGGAGTTGTCGCTCAAGGCAGATCGGCGTGCGCGCTCCGCGGTGTTTTTCCGCTTGAGCAGCGAGCAACTGGACCGCATCGCCGAGATGCTCACACTGATCCACCTGCACAGCCAGGCCCAGCGCACCGCCGGTTTGCTGTCGCACGGGCAAAAGCAGTGGCTGGAGATCGGCATGCTGCTGATGCAGGACCCCAAGCTGCTGCTGCTGGACGAACCGGTGGCGGGCATGACGGACGAAGAAACCGCGCGCACGGCGGAGCTGTTCCTCACGCTCAAGGGCAAACACTCGCTCATGGTGGT
>DAORJC010000084.1:0-11721 GCA_035438885.1 Aquabacterium sp.
CGATCACATCCACATCGGGCTTGTCCATCAACTGCAGGAACTGGCGCGCGTAGGCGCTCAGGCTCTCGACATAACGGCGCTGGCCTTCGGCATACAGGGTGTCAAAGGCCAGGCTGGATTTGCCCGAGCCCGACAGGCCGGTGATGACCACCAGCTCGTGCTTGGGCAGGTCCAGGTCGATGTTCTTGAGGTTGTGCGTGCGCGCACCCCGGATGTGGATGGTCGATGCGGTCAGGGACGACACCGCACGACTGACCGGACGGGGCACGGGCAACGAATCAGGATCGGACATCAGGGAATCATACGACGGCAGGTGGCGTCGGGTGCGACCGAAGCTCAGGGCTTGCTCAGGCCTCGTCCACGCAGCGAGCCTCGATGGCGCCCAGCCGATCGATCTCGATGCGGACCACATCACCGGCGCGCAAAAATCGAGGCGGCTCAAAGGCCGCGCCCACGCCACTGCAGGTGCCCGTGAAGATCACATCGCCCGGCTCCAGGGTCATGGCCTGGCTGATCAACGCGATCTGGTCCCACACGTTGTGGATCATCAGGCGGGTGTTGCTGTGCTGGCGCAGCTCGCCATTGACCCAGCAGCGCATGTCCAGCCCGTGCGGGTCGCCGCCCAACTCGTCGGCCGTGGTCAGGCACGGGCCAAAGGGTGCGTGGGTGTCAAAGGACTTGCCCAGGGTCCACTGCGAGGTGCGCTTTTGCCAGTCGCGCACCGACACGTCGTTGCCCACGGCGTAGCCAAAGACCACCTCGTGCGCACGCTCCCGTGGCACGTGCTTGCAGCGCTGGCCGATCACGGCGACCAGCTCGGCCTCGTAGTCGGTCTTGTCCGACACGCGTGGCAACACGATGTCGTCAAAGGGCGCATGGATGGCATTGGCCAGCTTGGGAAACCACACCTGGTGCTCGGGCACGGTGCGGCTCTCGCCCACGATGCGCTCTTGCACATGGTCCAGGTAGTTCAGGCCAATGGCCAGGGTCTTGCCCGGGCGTGGCACCGGCGCCAGCACATGCACGGCGTCCAGCGCTGCATCGGCTTCGCGCTCGCCCCAGGTGGCCAGCAAAGGTTGGATGCGGTCCCAGCGCGCGATGACCTCGCACATGCCCTCATGCGGGGCCAGCAGGCCAGCGGGCAGGCCGCGGTGCAGGGAGACCACGCCCAGCGCGTTGATCAGGCCCACTTCCACCGGGCTGGATCGGTCGATTTGATAACTCAGCAACTTCATGACAGTCTCCTGTGTCGGTCAAGCCTGGCGCAGGCTGTCGACGATGTTCAGACGGGCGGCTCGCCAGGCCGGCGCAAAGCCTCCCAGCAAGCCCATCACCAAGGCAAAGATCAGGGTCTGCACCACGATCACGGGCGTGAGCTTGAACTGAAACGCCAGCTCCGCAAAGTTCTGGATGTTGGTGGTCGAGATGTTGACCGACTGCATGAGCGACGCCGCGGCCAGCCCCATCAGCCCGCCCACCAGCGACAACAGCAGGGCCTCCAGCATGAAGGCCATCATCACCGCGCTGCGCCGAAAACCCAACGCCCGCAAGGTGCCGATCTCGCCCACGCGCGAGGCCACCGAGGCAAACATGGTGATCATGGCGCCCACGATGGCCCCGATCGAAAAGATCACCGACAAGGACAGCCCCAGGATGCGGATGAAGGTGCTCAGCCCCTCGGACTGATCGGCATAGAACTGCACCTCGGGCTTGGCCTCCAGGGTCAGGCGCGGGTCCAGCTCCAGGCGGGCCTGCAGCGCGGGCAAGGTGGCCGGGTCCTGCAAGCGAAAGATCACGCTGGAGAACGCACGGCGCCGAAACGATTGCATCAAGAGCTCGCTGTCGCCCCAGATCTCCGAGTCAAAGCCGCTGCGCCCGGCGTCGAAGATGCCGACCACGGTCCAGTCACGGCCCGCAAAGCGGATCCGCTCGCCCAGGCCCGCGCCCACAAAGCCTTGCGCCACCGCGCGCCCGGCCACCACCTCGGCCATGCCGGGCCGGAACCAGCGGCCTTCCACCACCCGAACCTGCGGCCGCAAGTCGAGGGCCTGCACCGAGGTGCCGCGCAAGGTCACGTTGCTCGGCTTGAGCGAGCCGCGCTTGGGCAGGGTGCTCAGCACCACCGGTTCACGCGAGACCATGGCCAGCCCCTGCCCGTTGCGGGCCAGTCCGGGCAAGCCTTCGATGATGGCCGCCTGCTCACGCGTGATGACGGAGTTGATCTCGGCCCCCGCCCCCTTGCGCAGCACCATCACGTTGTCAGGCTGCCCGGTGGCCACCAGCGTGGCACGGATGCCTTCGCTCATCATCAACACGGTGGCAAACACATAGACCACCAGAGCCATGCCGAGTGCGGTCAGCAGGGTGGTGACCCGGCGGCCCCAAAGGTTGCGAGCGATGTAGCTGAAGGGGACGATTCGCATGACTGCCATGCTCCATTGTGCCCAATCGAAGCCACCCTTCTGCGGGACGCCTGACTAATCGCGTGGACGAACCGACCGGGCCAGGACCATGTGCGTGGGCACCCAGATGGCCGCGGGGAGTGCCGCCAGCATCAACGCAAAAAAAGCCTCCTTGGACATCCAGGTCTGAGGCCCTCTGTCATTGATGCCAAACACATAGTTGACGTTGACCGGCAAGCCTGGCGCATGCACGGGTGCCGGTGGCATCGGCAGAAAAAGGTAAGACACCCACATGGCCAACCAGGCCACCACCCACCATAACCACAAGCCACGTCGGTCATACCCAAGTCGCAAGACCAGCCACAACAGGACGATGGGCAACCAGAAATGGAAGAACGACAGGAAGCGGGCAAACAGCGGAATGGCATCCTGGAACATATAGCCCGTCATACCTGTGAGAGGCATGCCCATTGCCGTGGCCACAAAGTCGATCATCCACAACAACTGGGGCAGCAAGATCCCTACTGCGCAGGCAGAAGCCAGCAAGGCCGACTCCGTCCACATTGCCACACATGTCATCAGCAAGGCGATGTCGCAAAAATACAGGAAGTTGGTCGGGCCATAAGCCTGCCAGTAATGCGGCACCAGAACGGCCACAAAAGCGGTGTAGGCCAACTTGACCCACAAAGGCAATACAGCAGAAGATTGTCGCAAACGGATCATCAGGGCACCCACCAGAAGCGGACCACGTGAAAGAACATCGGGGCCGCAAACACCACGGAATCCAGACGGTCCAACATCCCGCCGTGACCTTCAATCATCGTGCCCCAATCTTTGACGCCGCGATCACGTTTGATCGCAGACATCACCAAGCCCCCCAGGAAGCCCATCAGGCAGATGGCCAACGCGATGAGCGCAGACTGCCATGGCGTGAATGGCGTGATGCCATACATGGCAGCGCCCAGCAGGGTCGCTGAGACCACGCCACCAATCAACCCCTCCACCGTCTTGGAAGGAGACAACTCGGGTGCCACCTTGCGCCGCCCCAGCAATTTCCCCCATACGTACTGCAGGACATCGCTGCCCTGCACCACTGCGATCAGGTAGGCAATCAGGAGCAAATGGCGCCCCTCGTAGCCGGGTATGTTGAGTGTCAACAATGCAGGCACGTGCGAGACACAGAAAACGCAAATCATCAGACCCCACTGCATCTTCGCCGTACGCTCCAGAAAGCGCGTGGTGTCGCCTCTGAGGCTGGCCAGAATGGGCAGCACCAGAAAGACGTGCACTGGAATGAAGATGGAGAACAAACCGTACCACTCGATCCAGATCAGGAAATACTGCATGGGCAAGGCCACATAGAACATCAGGACCAGCGCCATGTGATCACCTGAGCGCGTGTAGGCCAGGGTGATGTACTCGCGCAAGGCCGCAAACGACATGAAGGCGAACAACACGATCACGCCGGTCTTGCCGAAGGCAAAGGACACGCCAATCAGCAGCACCATCACCCACCAGGCCTTGATTCGGCTGTTGAGGTTATCAATGACACCATGTGGCTGACCTTTGGCCAGGCGCCACTTCAACAAACCACCCACCAGGGAGGCCAGCAACAGCACACCCAGCGTGCCGACAAACAACCAGCGTGTGCTCTGGTCATGCAACAAAGTGCTATTCATGCTCAATTCCCGGCACTTTCAACAGGCCTCAGCGACAACACGGCGTCCTGCGCTCTTTGCAAAAAGGCATCCTTGCCCTCCTGCGGATCCAGGGACAAGGGCGCGCCGAAATTCACCGTGCACACCATGGGCACGGGGATCCATTCTCCCTTGGGCATGACCCGACGGATGTTGTCGATCCATACCGGCACAAACTCGACATCCGGCTTGTGGCGGCTCAGGTGGTACAGCCCACTCCTGAAGGGGAGCAAGGTCGCCTCGGTGGTATTTCGGGTCCCCTCCGGAAACAGGATGAGCGACTCGCCTGCGGACAGGACTTGGGCCATCTGATCGACCGGTGAGGGCTCCCCTGCCTGCGGATTTCGGTTGATGAGCAAGGCCCTGAACACCTGGGACGCTGCAAACCGACGTGTCGTGGAAGCCAGCCAGTAGTCCTGCCCTGCCACCGGTCGAGTCGCCGCACGCAGCGCTGGCGGCAGGCTGGCCCAGATCATCACGAAATCACCATGGCTGCCGTGATTGGCAAAGTAAACCCGCTGACGCAAACGGGGTGCGGTGCCTATCCACAAAGGCCGCACGCCTGTCCAGGCCCGGGAGCCGAACAACAGCGCCCCCCCCACCAACCAGGCCAGCGGTCGCTGTATCCATTGCCGCAACATCATCATGTCATCGCCCCCAGCCAAACGACTGATTCAGACACTCGTACAACAGGAAAGCGCCATGGACAAGGCACATGGTCACCAGCAAGCGGTACAAACGTCTGGCACCTGCGATGCGGGCCTGCATGCCTCGCTCGCCACCCGCAGGATGGCGCCTCACGGCAAGCACACCCTCAAGCGAGCCATCCAGACTGGATGCATCTTGCCAAGGGCCATCAGAACGGGCCAATTGATCGAACAACAAGGCATCCAATCTCACACGAACCGCCATCCACGTCGCGCCCGACCAGATCAGGAAGGTCAGCAAGAGATCGAGTCCATGCTCATGGGTGCCCAAAAACACCAGCAGATGGAGCTGGATCACGCAGCTTGCCCCCCACCAGATGACACCCGTGTGGAGCAAGGCAGCGCACATGGCGCTGTCTGCGCGCTCGGAGTCTGACCAAGGCAGGCGTGTCATGCACGTTCACCCTTGAACACGAGGGAAGTCCGCAGATCGCTGTGCGCCATTGGCTGCAGCCTGATCGCAGAGTCAACTGCGCGCAACAGATCGGGGGACAACACCACCTGAGGGCGCTTCTGACGAAGCATGGCCACCGCCTGATCCAGTGAGCTCACCCTGCCACTGAGGCAGAGCCAAGTCAGCATCACGGCAGCACTGCGCGAAAATCCGAGCGCACAACACACCAGCACCGGCCCCGATCTGTCATCCCTGCATGCCATCAGATGCCTGGCCGCTTCATGAAGCCGCGCCGGCGAAGGCACCAGAAGATCCAGCATGGGCACCGACACCACACCGTCGTGCGGGCAATCGAGCTCGGCCGTGACATCCAGCACCTGTTCAAAATGGACGTGGTCTCGCTCCCACGGCAAAGGCAAACGCCCCAGCCACACACCGTCACACACTTCCACGCTGGCTGGAAGACGCCAGGTCCAGCAACGTGCGTTGAACCAGGCCAGCCAGCGATACGGTGCCAACAGGATGCGCGCTGCCACTGCATGCCGCCCAGAAGCCTGCTTCTGAAACGCGCCATGACCAAGGCCTGCATACGCCAGGGCCACCATCAGCAGGGCCACAGCAGGCCACCACAGGCCCCAGGCCACCGGGCTCCAACTCGCCCCCAGCACCACGGCGCCGACAGACAAGAGAACAGCAGCCAAGGCATAACACAGAGCCAGGTCATGCCGTACGCCGTCCTGTCGCCAGCGCTGCCAGGGTGTCGACCCGTCAAGCGGCCACAGCCACATGCAGAGCGCACCGGCCAGGATGCCGGTCGGCACATCGATCGCATGATGCTGATAGGTGGTCAACACGGAGATACCGATCAGCACACTCCAGGCATGCAGCAGGATCAAGGCCCATCCGTCCACACGCCTCCGATAGAAATCCCACAGGATCATCAGCAGCACGATGTGCAGAGACGGCGCCTGGTTGTAGGGCAGATCAAAGCTGGCCAGTGCATCAAACAACTGGCCCTCCCAACCGGACAACTCAGGACGAGGCGTTGAAAAGCGCAAAGGCCAGATGTAGAAACATGCAACACACAGCACTTGCGCTGTCAGCAACCGCCCCACCTGCCTGCGCAGCACCGCCACACTGTCGGCCAGCAGCAGGGACAGACCATAAAACAGATCAATGGACCAGTACGGCAGGATCGTCCACGGGAGCAAAGGGATGTGCGCCTCCCAGCCAAACACGATGCTGCCGACATGCGTCTGCGATGCCGACCAGTGGTTCACCGCCCCATAGCTGATGAAAAACAGTGGCGCCAGCAACATCAGGGCCAGCAATCCGGGCCTCCATGCTGGTGCGAACTGATCCAGAAATTTCAATGGACAGCCCTCACCCGCACCGCCATGGACACCGTGAAGATGCCCCACTCGTCGATGCGCTGTGTCACCTTGCGAAAGCCGGCCGCCTCCACCAACTGATCCATCTCCTGCTGTGAACGACGCCGCATCACCCAGGCCAGCCCTTGTCTGTGACTCGTCAGGGCCCGGGCAATCATTTCCAACTGAGGGTGCCAGGGCTGCCCTGTGTAGACCAGGCAGGCGCCGTCAGGCAGGGCGTCGGCCAACCCCGCCAACGACGCGCCGACCTGCTCATTGTCGGGAAACAGCTCATACAAACCGGACACCACCGCCACCGTTGGTGCAGGTTGCGTGGACGCAAGTGATGCGCGATCAAATGCGTCACCCTTGATGAATCGTGCCACCTGATCCAGACCGCGCGCCTTGATCAATGCGGATCCATCCCTCACGTTGAGGTCGCTGTAGTCACGCAATTCGATGGACTCTGGCTTGACCGCCGATGAAGCCACCGCATCCAGAACATAGCGCCCGTGCCCGGCCGCGATGTCCAGCACGCGAACAGACATGCCCTGGTTTCGCACATATTGCATTGCCTGATCCAGCAAGGCCTGCACATGAAGCTTGCGGACCCGAATGCCACGCCAGCCGATCGATTCGAGGTACACCTTGTCGACCAGGCGGCCCAAAGGCCCCATGCCGGCAGGCTGATGGCGATAGACATAGTCCAGCGTGCTGCCGGAGTCAAAACCGGTTTCATGCCCCAGGCGGATCCCCCTTGAGAACAAGCCGCCCAGGCGCAGGCCCATCCGCGTCATCGCCCAATAGGCACCCCTTGGCGACACAGGCGACAAAGGTCTGGCCAAGGCCTGAGCCTCTTCGAAGGTGGCACCCTGGCGATGGGCCATGCGGACATCAACTGGCTCACAGGCAGGCAAGGCAAAGCGCTCTTCGATGAACACACGGATGCTGGCCACGGCCGGCGCACGGTCGAGCTCACCCAGCGTGTCATGGTAGAAGCCTGGCAGCTCCTGCATGGTCTTGATGGGGCTTCCCAGCCGCTCGAAAAACGCTTGCTGCGGTCCTTTGTGCACCACCCAGTCGGCACCGGAGATGAGCAACTGAGTTGGCACCGTGATGGCAGCGGCGTCCGCCACCACACGTTCGGCCGCGTCATACAAACCCAGCAGAATGTGGGAGGCGATGGGCCGGGCGATCAGCGGGTCGACCTCATAGCTGGCGATGCGTTCGGGGTCATGCGTCAAGAACTTGGCTTTGACGTAGCTGTTGACATAGAACGAACCCGCCAGGCTCTGCCACAAACGAATGCCCGTGCGCGCAAAAGGCACGTACAGCTTGACCTTGAATGCAGGCGAAGCCAGCGTCATGCTGCGAATGCGAGGCGCATAGTCATGCACCCAGGTTGATACCAGCACCGCCCCCACGCTCTGCGCCACCACATGCACATCCTGCAGACGGACATCGTGCTGCACTTGCAGGTGATCCATGAAGGTCTGGATATCGCGCACCGAGGTGGCAAAGCTGGGGCTGAACCCGCGAGGCCCTGGGGATTGACCATGACCTCGCGCATCCCAAGCGACAAAAGCCATGTCCGGCAGCTTCAGCTCGTCCACCAGATGGGCCATTCGCCCGCTGTGCTCATGCCCCCGGTGAAACAGGACCACCGTGCCCTTGGGCCGGCCACTTGCAGCCGGCCAGTAGCGATAGAACAGGCGCTGGCCATCGTGCGTTGAAAAATGGTGTTCGCTATGCGGTCGGGGCAAGGGTCGTGCCTCGCCAACCATGTCAAGAACGGCGCTCATGAACGTACTGAATCCCTGATTGAATGCGGTTATGGATGGACCAGGCCGTGAGCAGGGCCACCAGAGGCAGAACCCAGGCGACCGGCGCCCAGCGTGCAGGCAGATCGTTGCCCTGCGCACCGAGTGCAACCAGCAAACCCAGGCACCCGAAGACGAAAGCGCGGTCGCTCTTTCCCATGGGCCCGTCGTACTGGCGTACACCACCCACGGCGCCCCCCAGCATGCCAGCCATCTCGGACAAGGCCGCCATCAGCACCACGGCGCCCACCCAGAACGGATCAAACGGCCTCACGCAGGCAAAGGGCAGGTACAAGGCCGCGTCAGACAAGACATCGGTCAACTCGTTGAGGTAGGCGCCCAACACTGACTGCTGGCCATGCTCACGGGCCAGCATGCCGTCAATCGCGTTGAAGGCCATGCGCAGCAACATCCACAGGGGAATCAAGGCGAACCAGACCCTGGGGAGCGGCAACAGATACAACGCCAGCCCCAACACCACCGACAGCAGGCAGGCCATCACGGTCACCAGATTGGCGGTGACGCCATGGCGAGCCAGCACCACCACCAAAGGCCGAAGTAAAACCTGAAAACGGGATTTGAGTTGGTAGATGGACAGCGCCATGCGCGATGCCAGAAGAACGTTTTCGCGTCTCTGGCTCATTCCCTGTGTGTCAGTTGAATCGGTGGGGAGGCTATCAGCAAATCCCCACCACATACATCACCCCATCGGGGGGGATCTTCAGGCCACGTGACGCAGGCCTTGAACAATGTCGATGCGCGACATCTTCCAGGCCGGCCACGCGGCGGCCACCACCCCGACCACGCCACAGGCGGCCACCTGCATCAGCACCGTCGTGGGCGAGACGTAGAAGATCGGGAACAAGGTCCCCACGGCCTGCTTGAACATCTGCGCCAGCGGGAAGGTGATGGCCACCCCGAGGGCCCCGCCCATTCCTGCGATCAACAGGCTCTCGCCCAACAGCAGCTGGACCACAAAGCCCGGCGGAAAGCCCAGGGCCTTGAGCATGGCGTACTCGGCCAGTCGCTCCCGAGCCGTCATCGTCATGGTGTTGGCCATCACTGCCATGATGATCAGGATGATGATGAAGCTGACCGCCTGCACGGCCACCAGGATGGCCTCGCTCATGGAGACAAAGCCCAGCTGAAAGGCTTTTTCGGTTTCGGTGTAGGTCTCGGCCAGCGAGTTCCTGAACAGGGCATCGATGCGCAGGGACACCGCACTGGCCTCGTCCGGGTCATGCACGCGCACCACGTAGACCCCCACCTGATCGGCCAGCTGACCTGCGCCCTGCCGTGCGCGGATCTGCTCGGACAGGCGCTTCCAGTGGATGAACATCTGCTGCTCGTCGGTCTTCTGGTCACGCCCCTGGTAGATGGCCCGCACCGTGAAGCGCCAGGTGCCGGGGTAGATGGTACCGCGCAGGGCAATGGTGTCGCCCACCTTCCAGCCAAAGCGGTTCGCCAGCTTGCGTCCCACCACGGCGCCTTGCAGGTCACGCAGGAAGGCCTGCTGATCGGCCTCGGGCATCACAAACTCCGGATAGAGCTTGAAGTAGCTGGCCCCGTCGACCGCAAACTGCGCAAAGAAATTGCGCTCGGTCACGTACACGCCACCAAACCAGTTGGCCCAGGACACGCCCGAGACCCCCTCCACCGATCGAATGCGCTCGGCATAGCTCAATGGCAGCGGAAAGGTCAGCGAGGTCGCGCTGCGCGTGACCAGCCGCACACTGGAGGACGCCTCCACCCCGGCGTACCAGGCATGAACAATGGTGCGCAGCAAACCAAAGGACGAGATGGCCACCACCAGCCCGATCAGCGTGAGCAAGGTCCTCAGCCGGTGCCGAAAAGCGTTCTTGAGCAACAAGCGAAAGATGAACATGCTGGCTCAAGCTCCGCCCGGCGCGTACGGATCCTCGGTCACCAGCACGCCCTTTTCCAGGTGCACCACACGCCCGGCACAGCTGGCCGCCTTGGGGTCATGGGTCACCATCACGATGGTCTTGCCCAGGTCACGCTGCAGGTGCTGCAGCAGGTCCAGCACCTCCTGGCCCGTCGTGCGATCCAGGTCACCCGTGGGCTCGTCGGCCACGATCAAGGTCGGGTCACTCACCAGGGCTCGGGCAATGGCCACCCGCTGCTGCTGACCGCCTGACAACTCGTTGGGGTAGTGGTCCAGGCGATCGCTCAAGCGCACCATCTCCAGGGCCGCATGCACGTGGGCATGCCGCTCGCGCCGCGACAGCCCCGTCAACAGCAAGGGCAGCTCGACGTTCTCGAACGCCGTGAGCACGGGCATCAGGTTGTAGAACTGAAAGACGAAGCCCACATGCGCGGCACGCCAATCGGCCAGGGCCCCTTCGCTCAGGGTGGCAATGTCGATGCCACCAATCTCGATGCGACCACTGCTGGGCTGATCGATGCCGGCGATCAGGTTGAGCAAGGTGCTCTTGCCAGAGCCACTGGGCCCCATCAGGGCCACAAACTCACCAGGCTGCACGTCCAGGTGAATGTCCACCAGCACGGGGATGTGCTGGCCACCCCGCTGGTAGGCCTTGCTCAGGTCACGGATGCGGATCAGGGGCGAGTCCATGGGGGTCACCGCGTCAAGGCTGCGCCTGCACCACCGGGCTGCCGGGCTTGAGCCGGGCCGATGGGTTGAGCACGACCTTCTGGCCCGTCTTGAGCGCACCGGCCTGCAGCGGGGTCACCTCGGTCACGTCGCCCAACTTGCGCCCCACCTTCACGGCCACGGGTTCTGCCGTGGCGTGCTCGGTCTGCCCCTCAGGCCCCGGCTGCAGTCGCCACACCACCTGCGCACCGTCGCGCAACTGCAGGGCCTGCGGGTTCACGGCCAGCACGGTCTGCTGGTCGGCCTGCGTGATCGGACGCGACAGGAAGCTGACCTTGGCGCTCATCTCGGGCAGCACCCGGTCATCGAGTTTCTGAAAGCGAACCTTGGTCATCACCGTGGCCTTGGCCCGGTCCACCGTGGGCACGATGCCGCCCACCTGCCCCATGAAGCGTACGCCAGGCAGCGCGTCCAGCATGATCTCCACCGGCTGCCCCACCCGCACCTGGCTGAGGCTGCCTTCGGACACATCGGCCTCCACCTCCAGCGTGCTCATGTCGGCCATGGTGACCACCGCCCCTTGCGAGCCCGCCGCGTTGGAAAACGGCGTGATGATGTCGCCCTCGTTGGCATTCTTGACCAGCACCACGCCATCAAAGGGCGCGCGGATCTCCGTGAAATCTTCGTTGACCTGCTGCACCTTGACCTGGGCCTGGGCCGACACCACGCCGGCCTGCGCCGCCTGCACCGCGGCCA
>DAORJC010000085.1:0-11715 GCA_035438885.1 Aquabacterium sp.
AGTCGCCTTCAAGGTCAGGTTTGAAGCAGGCCTACTGCTCTGACTCTTATCGATCAGCCGACTACGCCCAGTGTTCATCTGACTCGGCAGTAAGTCCGTACACCAACATGGGCCTGTCAGCCATCTTGATGCCCTCGGCCAGTTCGCCGTTTACGTGCCTCACGCGTTTTCCTTGATCATGTTCAAGCCATGCAGTAAAGGTCTTCAACGGCGTTTGCCATGGCTTGCTGAGACATGTTGTCGAGCTGTCGGCTGCTCAAGAGTCTCCCCCTGGCCAAGCCCACTCAGGATGCCGCAATGCGCCACGTCTTTTGCCTGAGCACATTGCCCCCGCAGCGCCACCAGTTGTTTTTTCAAGGCGGTCAGCTCTCGAATCCGTTGGGCCACGTGTTCGATGTGCTCATCCAGCACGTTGTTCACGGCCTCACAACTTTCGTTGGGGGCTGCCTGGAGCGCCAGCAGAGCCCGAATTTCATCGAGGGCCATGTCCAGTGATCGACAGTGGCGAATAAAGGCCAGACGCTCGACGTGGGGCCCTTCATAGATCCGGTAGTTGCTGGTGGTGCGCGAAGGCTTTGGAAGCAGGCCCTCGCGCTCGTAGAAGCGAATCGTTTCCACAGGGGTGCCAGACTGGGCTGACAAGTCACCTATTTTCATGGCGGGTTCCTGTTGGCATGCAGATATGGTCATTTTATCGCTTGACTCTGCATCTACTACAGGGTTTCAAATGCGGTCATGGTCATGGTCATGGTCATGGTCATGGTCACGCCACGTACTACATCGCCCGAAACCACCAGCTCCTCAGCCTGCGCAAATCACAGTTGCGGATGCACGGGGGCATCCACTGTGGCGGTGATCTCGCCCAAACCCCTGGACGCTGGGTGGGCCATGTTCCACATCTCCTCCATGGACTGTTCCTCAGAGGAGGCGGAAATCCGCCGCGCTGTGGATGCCATCCCCGGCATCAAGGCACTGAGGTTTCAACTGAGCGCTCGGAAGCTGGGCATCCAGGCCACGGAGCAGGCGTTGCGCCAGGCTCTGCAAGCCATTCGCAAGCATGTCGTGTTCCTGTTGTTGGAGGTTGCCCGCTTGAAGACGGTGGCCTTATCACGCGCTCAATATCCCAGCGAAGTGCGCTCGGTGACCAAGTTGTCGAGACGTTGTTGCGCTTGTGCGGCCGCGAGCAGCAGGGCGCGCTGACGTTGAGCGTACTGATGAGAAAAGCGCCGACCTTGCCGGTCGCCTTCTCCCACTTCACGCCCAGCTCGCTGTTTCGAGCGAAGGTTCTGGAACTCGTCATAGACATCGCCAATCTGGTTGTCCAGCTGCTTGAGCCGAACGGCCCGGGCCGCTGCGTCGCGCAACAATTGCGCTCGCGTCATGGCAAGCGCACGTTGGGCTGCCTCGGCCTCCTGTGGGTTGGGTGGGTGTCGCTCGACCGAAATGACGCTTGAACGCTTGGCCTGAGGTTCTGGTTCGTCCCCGTAGACCACCTGCCCATTGGGCAGGATTGACAGAATCCGCTCGTCGGCCATGCTCGTGAAGGCGCCGCCAAGAAAAACGAGGGCCAGTGCGGTAGGGGCGAGGCGGCATTGATGGCCTTTCATGCTTAGATCTCCATCTGAGGTGAGCACAGGTGGGCAGCGCCGCGTCAGCGGCCTCCCTTGCTTCGCAGCGCCCGGCGCTTTTGCTGGCGATCCTGCCGACGGATGCGTCGCTTTGCTCTGTCCCGCCACTCCAGGTAGAGCCCATAAGGAATCACGACGCACAGTGCCGCTCCGCCCAGGACCAGCACGTAGGGCATCACATGTTCTCTCACGGTCATGCTCGTTCCTTCCGGTTCAAGGCGGTGGCCTGGCGTTCGGATCGATGCCAGCCTCAGCACGATGAGCGCTGGCGTGCTTGTCTCCCAGGTCGCAGAATGGGCTGGCCTGATCGCAAGCCTGGGTCTCGCACTGCAGTGTCGAGTGGTGGATGTCTCGTTCGGCCAGCACGCGGTGCAATGCGGACAGGAGGCTGGCTGGCTCGGACATTGACGGGTCGTGAACAATGTGAGCGCTCAGGCTGGGTCGGTTGCTGGTCAAGGACCAGACGTGCAGATCGTGCACGTCCACGACACCCGGGACCGCTCTCAGCGCCAGATCGATCTCGCTCAGGTTCATGCCCTCTGGTATGCCTTCCAGCAAGATGTTGACGGTCGAGCGCAACAGCACCCATGTGCGTGGCAGCACCCACAGGCCGATCGCCACGGCGATCACCGAATCGATCCAGGTCCAGCCCGTGAACCGGATGACCAGTGCGCCAACGATCACCCCCAAGGATCCCAGCAGATCGCTCCACACCTCAAGGTACGCGCCTTTGACATTGAGGCTGGCATCCTTGCCGGCGTTCAGCAGCCTCATGCTCACCAAGTTGATGACCAACCCAAGTGTGGCGATCACCAGCATGGGGCCCGACTGAACATCCTGCGGCGTGCCAAAGCGCTGCCAAGCCTCGTAGAGGATGTACAGCGCGACGGCAAAGAGCATCAGGGCATTGAAGGCCGCCGCCAGGATCTCGAAGCGGTGATAGCCAAACGTGAGCCGGGCATTGGCGGGGCGCCTGGCGATGCGGATGGCGGCCAGCGCGATGGCCAGCGCTGCCGCATCGGTGAACATGTGCGCCGCGTCCGAGATCAGCGCCAGGCTGCCCGTGATCACGCCACCTACCACCTCGGCCATCAGAAAGGTGAAGGTGAGCCCCAGCGCCCAACGCAGATTGCGCTCGTTGGTGCTGGAGGGCAGGGCGTGGTCATGGCCAGCGCTCATGCGATGCCTCCGTCAGGAGCGGGGCTCGCGGGTGGCATCAAGCCGATGGGGTCCTCTTCGGGCGGTTCATCTTCATCCTTGCGGTGCATCAGGCGGTAGAGCACCGGCAGCACCAGCAAGGTCAGCACGGTCGATGACAGGATGCCGCCGATCACCACAGTCGCCAGTGGCCGCTGCACCTCCGCACCCGTGCCGGTGGCCAAGGCCATGGGCACGAAGCCCAGCGAGGCCACCAGTGCCGTCATCAAGACAGGCCGCAAACGTGTCAGGGCGCCCTCATGGATGGCTTTGTCCAGACCCAGCCCATTGTCACGAAGGTTGCGGATGAAGGAAATCATCACCAACCCGTTGAGTACGGCGACTCCGGACAGGGCGATGAAACCGACCGCCGCAGAGATCGACAGCGGGATGTCCCTCAGCCACAAGGCGAGGATGCCGCCCGTGAGCGCGAAGGGGATGCCCGTGAATACCAGCAAGCCATCCTTGACGTTGCCGAACATGGCAAACAACAGCACGAAGACCAGCAGCAGCGAGACCGGCACCACGATCTGCAGGCGCTGAGTGGCCGATTGCAGGTTCTCGAACTGTCCGCCCCAGACGGTCCAGTAGCCCGTCGGAATCTTCACGGTCTGCAAAGATTTTTCGGCTTCGGCGACGAAGGTGCCCAGGTCGCGCCCTCGCACATTGGCGCTGATCACGATGCGGCGTTTGCCATTCTCCCGACTGACCTGGTTGGGACCAGGGGCCAAGTCGATGGCGGCCACTTCTGACAAGGGGATGAAGCGAGTGGCATCGCCCTCGGCACCCTTGAGGGCGATGGGCAGACGGCGAATCGCTTGCAGGTCTGTGCGCACGGTCTCGGGCAGTCGGACCACGATGTCAAAACGGCGGTCACCTTCGAACATGGTCCCGGCCTCCTGGCCGCCGATGGCCGTGGACAAGGTGTCCTGGATGTCGCCGACGTTCAGGCCATATCGTGTGGCCTTGTCTCGGTCTATGTTGATGGTCAGCATCGGCAAGCCGGTGGTCTGCTCGACCTTGACCTCGGCCGCGCCCGGAATGGCCTGCAGCACCTTGGCGATCTGATTGGCCGTGCTGTTGAGCACGTCCATGTCGTCCCCGAAGAGCTTGACCGCGACATCGCTTCGCACGCCTGAGATCAACTCGTTGAAGCGCAACTGGATGGGCTGGGAGAACTCGTAGTTCTGGCCCGGCAGCTTGGCCACTTCCGCCTGCACGGCGGCCAGCAGTTCGTCGCGCGTCTTGCGGGGCTCGGGCCACTTGTCCAGCGGCTTGAGCATCACGTAGCCATCCGAGATGTTGGGCGGCATGGGGTCGGCGGCGATCTCCGCCGTGCCGGTGCGCGCAAAGATGCGCTCGATTTCCGGGAACTTGGCCTTCAGGTGGGCCTCCAGTTGGGCCTGCATGGCCACCGATTGGGTGAGGCTGGTGCCGGGTATGCGCAGCGCCTGAATCGCGAAGTCGCCTTCGTTCAGGCTGGGCACGAACTCACTGCCCATGCGCGAGGCAACCACGCCGGACAACACGACGATCATCGCCGCTGCGGTCAGCACCACGGGTTTGGCACCCATGACGGTGTTCAGCAAGGGCTCATACACGCGCTTGGCGCTGCGGATCACCACGTTCTCCGTCTCGGCCACTTTCTTGCCGATGAACAAGGCCACCGCGGCGGGGATGAAGGTGATGGACAGGATCATCGCACCCAGCAGCGCCGTCACCACGGTGAAGGCCATGGGGTGGAACATCTTGCCTTCCACACCGGCCAGCGCAAAGATGGGCAGGTAGACGATCATGATGATCAGTTGCCCGAACAGCAACGGGCGCCGCGCTTCCTGCGATGCAGCGAAGACCTCGTGGAATCGCTCCTGCAAGGTGAGCGGCCGACCGTGGTGGGCTTGCGCATGCGCCAGGCGCCGCACGCAGTTCTCCACGATCACGACCGCGCCATCCACGATGATTCCGAAGTCCAGCGCGCCCAGGCTCATCAGGTTGGCGCTGACCTTCTGGCTGACCATGCCACTGAAGGTGAACAGCATCGACAGGGGGATCACCATGGCGGTGATCAAGGCGGCGCGCATGTTGCCCAGGAACATGAAGAGGATGGCGATGACGAGCACGGCGCCTTCCAGCAGATTCTTCTTGACCGTGGCAATCGCCTTGTCGACCAGGATGGTGCGGTCGTACACGGTCACCGCGTGAACCCCAGCGGGCAGTGTCTTGTTGATCTCGGCCATCTGCTTGTCGACTGCTTGAGAGACCTTGCGGCTGTTCTCGCCGATCAGCATGAACACGGTGCCCAGCACCACCTCGCGGCCGTTGTCGGTGGCCGCGCCGGTGCGCAGTTCCTTGCCGATGCTCACGTCGGCGATGTCACGGATGAGGATGGGCACGTCGTCGGCGTGCTTGACGATGATGCCGCCCACATCCTTCATGTCCCGAACCTGCCCGGGAGCCCGGATCAGGTACTGTTCGCCCTCGCGCTCGATGTAGCCCGCCCCCACGTTACCGTTGTTGCGTTCCAGCGCATTGACCACATCGACCAGGGTCAGCCCGTGCGCCATGAGTTTCTCAGGGCGTGGGGCGACCTGGTATTCCTTGGCATAGCCGCCGATGGAGTTGATCTCCGTCACGCCCGGCACATTGCGCAATTGCGGTTTGATGATCCAGTCCTGGATCTCTCGCAGATCAGTCGGAGTGTAGACGCTGCCATCGGCCTTCTTGGCACCGTCCTTGGCTTCGACGGTCCACATGTAGATCTCACCCAGGCCGGTCGAGATCGGGCCCATGGCCGGGGTAACGCCCTGGGGCAGCCGCTCCTTGGCCTCCTGGATTCGCTCGTTCACCATCTGGCGCGCGAAGTACAGGTCGGTGCCATCCTTGAAGATCACGGTGATCTGCGACAAGCCGTAGCGCGACAGGGAGCGGGTTTGCTCAAGGCCCGGCAAGCCGGCCATCACGGTCTCCAGCGGGTAGGTGACGCGTTGCTCTGTTTCCAGCGGCGAGTAGCCGGGGGTCTGCGTGTT
This sequence comes from Aquabacterium sp., assembly GCA_035438885.1. Taxonomy (GTDB): domain Bacteria; phylum Pseudomonadota; class Gammaproteobacteria; order Burkholderiales; family Burkholderiaceae_C; genus Aquabacterium. Next base: position 5,852 of record DAORJC010000085.1, read on the forward strand.
GATCTGGACCTGGACGTTGGTGATGTCGGGCACGGCGTCGATGGGTAGCTTCTGGTAGCTGAAAATGCCCAATGCGGCCATGCCGAAGACGGCCAGCAGCACAAGCCAGCGCTGCTCGATGGCAAATCGGATGATGCGTTCAAACATGATGGGGGGTCCTTGGGCTCAATGCGAGTGCTCGGCCGAAGCCTTGCCGATTTCGGCCTTGATGACGAAGCTGTTCGTCGAGGCATAGCGCGCCCCGGCACTCAGGCCTTTGACAATCTCGGTGCGCACGCCATCACTGCGTCCCACTTCCACGGTTTTGGCCTCAAAGCCGCCAGGCACTTCGACGAAGACGACCTGACGGCCTTCCATTGCCTGCACTGCGCCAGCCGCCACGGTCACGGCCGCCTCGGTTTCGCCTGATGTCACCGCTACGTTGACGAACAGACCCGGGCGCCAGGCCAGGCCGGGATTGGTCAGTACGACCCGGGCACTGGCTGCACGCGTCTGCTCCCCGATCAGGGCGCCGACATAGGTCACCGTGCCGGTGGCTACATCGTCGAATGAGGTTGAGCTCACGGTGACCTTCTCGCCGACCCGAACGAACTTGAGGTCCTTGGCTGGCACATTGATGTTGGCCCACACGGTGGACAGGTCGGACAGGGTGAACACATTGGCGTCGTCCTTGACGGATTCGCCCAGCGCGATGTGCTTTTCCACGACGATGCCGTCAAACGGGGCCCGCAGTTCGTAGCGGTTCAAGTCGTTGGCCGTGGGCGCGGCGCCCAAGGCCTTGAGCTTCTGGCTGGCGTTGTTCACGGCGATCTCGGCTTCCCGCAGCGCTTGCACAGCCTGCTGGTAGTCCATCTGCGCGGAGATCTTGTCCTCAAAGAGTTTCTTCTCCCGGGCATGGGTGGTTTGCGCCAGCGTCAGGCGCTTTTGGGCCGCCTGCAACTCGCTGCGCTGCTCGGACAACAGCACGCTGGAAATGGTGGCCAGCACCTGGCCTTTCTTGACCTGTTGCCCCAGGCTGGCCGAGACGGCTTCGACCACGCCTGCCACACGAGGCACGACGTGGGCCGTGCGGTCCTCGTTGAACTTGATCTCTCCGGACAACTGCATCGTGGTGCGGATGCTGGCAGGGCCGACCGCCTCGACCTTGATGCCGCCAGCTGCGATCTGCTGAGCGTTCAACTGGACCGGCTCTTCTTCACCCTCGACATGCTTGTCGGCCCCGGCAGGGCTGGATGCACCTTTGCCCTCGCCCCCTTCGCCCTCCAGCGTGTCGTGTTCTGCATGCGCGCCGGGTTTTTCGTGGTGTTCCTTGTCGTCGTGCCCCTTCGCCTCATCGTGACCGGCATCGGCATTTTTCTCATCGTGGTGCTCGCCATCATCGTGGCCTTTGGCTTCGTCATGCCCGTGACCATGGCCTTCCTCGGCGGCTTCGCCCGCTGGTGCGCTGGGTGCACTTTTGAGCAACCAAGCGCTGGCCCCCAGCCCGATCAGGACGATGGCAATGATGGCGATGAGTTGGGGGCGGCTGATGCGCCCAGCCTGGCGTTGTGGTTTGGTGTGGTTCATGCAATGCTTTCTCATGGCTTGGCCGTCGATGGCTCGTCGGTGTTGGTGCCCAACAGGCGGTCGATGTCGGCGGTGGTGCGGTACAGCTCGTTCAATGCGCGCAGGTATTGGGCGCGGGCCTGGAACAAGGTGCGTTGGGCATCCAGCGCGTCCAGGAAACTGAACTTGCCCAACTCGAAGCCTGTGGTGGCGGCCTGCCAGGCGCTTTCAGCGCCGGGCAACACCTCTTCTTTCAGGGCCTGGACCTCGGCTTGCGCGGAGCGCTGGCGCTCGCTCAGTTGGGTCCATTCCGTGTCGATCCGGATCTGGGTGGCTTGCAGGTCGACCTCGGCCTTGTCGTGCAGTCGCAGGGCCTGAAGGAGATTGCCTCGGTTGGTGTCCAGCACCGGAATTGGCATGGACAGGCCGATGACCGTCTGGTTGCGTCCGACTTGTTGATCACGCTTGGCCCCCAAGGTCAAGGTCACATCGGGAATGCGGCGTGCGCGTTCGAGCTCGACCATGGCTTGTCGTCGATCAACCTCCAGCCTGGCTTGGCGAAGCGCGGGTACATCCGTCAGCGACGTGTCTGGGCTGAGCAAGGCGGGCAGCGCATTGGACTGCCAAGCCAGCACCTGAGCCCGGGGCGCGGCGGGGCCGAGCAGGGCCGACAGGCGTTGGCGGGCGGATCGCAACTCGCCTTGAGCTTGGCGTAGCTCTACGCGCACGCCAGCATGAGCCACCTTGGCGCGTGTCTCATCGACGGGGGAGACCTTGCCGGCCTGGACGCGCTTGGATGCCGCGTCCGCGGCGCGGCCCGACAGTTCGGCAGAGGCCTGCGCCAATTGGACGCGCTCCTGGGCAATGACCGCACCGAAGAAGGCATCGGACACGTCGGCCCGGATTTGCGCACGGCGTCCTTCGACGTCCACGGCGGTTTGAGCCCGCCCAAGCTCGGCGACCGAGACCCGGGCTGACCGTTTACCGCCCAGCTCGATGGGCTGACTGAATTGGACCGTGGTGGTCCGGCTTTCCCGCCGGGTGTCCTCGATCAAGGCCTGAATCTCTGGGTTGGGTCGGGCGCCAGCCTGAATGACCGTGCCGTCGCTGGCCGCCAACTCTTGCTGGTTGGCCACGATCTGGGGGCTGAACTGCAGTGCGAGCCTGATGGCTTCAGCCAGCGTGAGCGGCTGAACTGTGGGGGCCGGCGCGGAGGCAGCGCTGAGCGGCACCTGGGCGGGCGATGCCTGCGCGACTTGCGAAAAGGACGTGGAAGGAAAGAGCGTGGCCGTGGTCAACGCTGCGAGCGTTGCCAATGGCGCCATGAGCCTGTGCATCGAATTCTCCGGGTTGTGGGAAACAACAAAGGGGGAATTCGGCGAGAAATGGCCGTGGTGTGGCCTGGCTATCTATGGATAGAAATGATGCTGAAGCAGCAGCCGTCTCGCCGAATTAAGCGGCGAGACGTATGTCAGGGCGTTCGAGCCCTTTGGGAATGTGCGTGGCATGGCCTCGTTGTGCGAGGCTCACCCACGTCTTGTGTGACTTCAACACGGGTTCGTGTGCTTCACAGACTGGTGGTGCGGCGCTGAAGTGACAGGTCGCGCAATCGTTATCGATGCCGGATTGCTTGGTACTGCCCTGGTCGTTCTTGCTTGAGCCGTTTTGGCCCTTGCCATCGATCGAGTCCTGGTGGGCATGCTGATGATGCCCAAGGTGGCTGGCTTGCGGGCTTGTTTCATGCTGGCAATAGCTGGCCACCGCTGCCCAGGACATCTGGAGCGGAAACCATATCAGCAAAAAAACACACAGCAGGCGGCGCATACGGAGATCAGTATAGATGGTTGACTGGGTCGGTGAACAGCTTAAAAGCGCCAGTTATCGGAGCCAATGGATGTGGGTATCAGCGTCAGCCTGTTTTTTGGCTCACATCAACCTTGAGCAAACGCAAACCGTTGGCCACTACCAGCAAGCTGGCACCCATGTCGGCAAACACCGCCATCCACATGGTGGCGCCGCCAAACACCGCCAGCACAAAAAAGACGGCCTTGATGCCCAGCGCCAGCGAGATGTTCTGCCAAAGGATGGCGTGCGTCAGCTTGGACAGGCGGATGGTCTCCGGGATGCGCCTGAGGTCATCGTTCATCACCACGACATCGGCCGCTTCCATGGCCGTGTCCGTGCCAGCACCACCCATGGCAAAACCAATGTCTGATTGCGCCAGCGCGGGGGCATCGTTGATGCCATCGCCCGTCATGGCGGTCAGGCCATGCAGTCTTTGCAGGTCTTTGATAGCGTCGAGCTTGTGCTCGGGCAAGAGGTTACCTCGGGCTTCGTCGATGCCAGCTTGTGCCGCGATGGTTTTGGCCGTGGCGGCGTTGTCACCGGTCAGCATGATGGAGGTCACGCCAAGCGCTTTGAGTTCGGCAATCGCCTGACGCGACGTATCCTTGATGGTGTCGGCCACCGCGAACAGGGCCAGCACGCCCTGGTCGTTGGCCAGCAGGGTGACCGTCCTGCCCGCTTCCTCGTGTGTTTTGAGGGTGCTCTCCAGGGCGGGTGTGGACTGGCCGCGCTCCTGCATCAGGCGATGATTACCCAGCACGTAAAGCGTGCCGTTGTGGCTCGCGCTGACCCCTCGTCCAGCCAGTGCCTTGAAATCAGCCACGTCAACACCCTGGGCAACGGTGCTCCCGTGCTCAATGCTGCTGAGGCCTTGGGCAATGGCCTTGGAGACGGGATGGTCGGAGCGGTTCGCCAGCCCCAGGGCCAGTGTGATGAGCGGCGCGCGGTCACCTTGAAGTGCCACCCATTCGACGAGCTTGGGCTTGCCCAGGGTGATGGTGCCGGTTTTGTCCAGGGCGATGGCCTTGAGCTTGCGCGCTTCTTCCAGGTAGGTGCCGCCTTTGATCAGGATGCCCCGGCGCGCCGCGCTGGCCAGTGCACTGACCACGGTGACGGGGGTGGAGATCACCAGCGCGCAAGGGCAGGCGATGACCAGCAGGACCAGCGCCTTGTACAGCGACTGGGTCCAGGTCCAGTCCATCAGCCACGGCGTGAGAAGGGCCACACCCAGCGCCATCACGAACACGGTCGGGGTGTAGATGGCCGCGAATTTGTCCACAAAGCGCTGGGTCGGAGCCCGCGTGCCCTGCGCTTCTTCGACCGCGTGGATGATGCGAGCGAGGGTGGTGTTGGTGGCCTCAGCGGTCACACGAAACTGCAACTCGCCCGTCTCGTTGATGGTACCTGCGAACACGGTGTCGCCCATGGCTTTGTCGACGGGGATGCTCTCGCCGGTCACTGGGGCCTGGTTGACGGCGCTGTTGCCCGCCGTCACGACGCCATCGAGCGGCACACGCGCGCCAGGGCGAATGCGAACAATGGCGGCCAGGGGCACCTCGCTGGCCTTCAGGGTGCGCCATGTGCCATCGGCTTGTTGAACATCGGCCTCTTCGGGCGCCAGCGCCATCAAGCCCTTGATGGCATTGCGCGCCCGATCGACCGAGCGTGCCTCGATCAACTCGGCGATGGCATAGAGGGCCATGACCATGGCGGCCTCGGGCCATTGCCCGATCAGAAAGGCGCCGGTGACCGCCACGGTCATCAAGGCGTTGATGTTGAGCTTGGCATGGCGCAGGGCCATCAGGCCCTTTTTGTAGGTGTCCAGCCCAGCCAAGCCGATGGCCGCCATCGCCAACGCGATCTCCAGGCCTTGCGCGACCAGCGATTGCACCTCGATGAAACCGATTGCTTCTGCCATGGTGGCGAGGATCAACGCGGCGATCAGCCGTTTCACCCCACCCCGGAAAAATCCGGAGGCCTCTGCCGTGAGGGCAGTCCCTGCTGCATCTGGCTGTATCAGTTGAGGGTCGAAGCCCGCCCGGCGGATGGCCGCTTGGGCCAGTTCGATCGCCGATGGCGTGCCAGTCATGCTCAAGGTGCGCTCGCTCAACTGGAAGCGTAGCGTGTGGATGCCTTCGATGGGCTCCAGGGCGCGCCGGATTTCCGACTCCTCCGTGGCGCAGTCCATCGTGGCGATCCGAAATGAGGTGTTGCCTGACCGGGTGGTTGCTTCAGAGGAGTCTGCTGCGGCTGTATCTGCGGTGTCCGCACACCCTCCGCAGGTTGCTCCTTGGCAGGCGCTCTCAACAGGGTTCTTGCTGTCGACCTTGGCTTCACTTGATGGCATGACGTGTTCCTTTGACCTTGATTTAAATCCCTGTAGTGGCTACAGAGTCAATAGAAATATAGAAGCCCTGTTGTCATGATGGACGGCAAGACGACCAAGCAACCTTGGCTGTTGCCTGCGGTCGCTT
>DAORJC010000086.1:0-11686 GCA_035438885.1 Aquabacterium sp.
ATGGTCGGGGTGCGACCAGTTGAAGCCCGTGCCCTGCACGATCAGCACCCTTTCTTCGGCCAACAGCTCGTAGGCAAACTGCTGGTCGTCGGCGATGGGATAAATCTTGGGGTCCAGGCGCGGGAACATGTACAGCGCGCCCTTGGGCTTGACCACGCTCACGCCCGGGATCTTGTTGAGCAGCTCGTAGGCCAGGTCGCGCTGCTTGCACAGGCGGCCGGTGGGCGCCACCAGGTCCTTGATGCTCTGATAGCCGCCCAGCGCGGTCTGGATCGCGAGCTGACCGGGCGTGTTGGCGCACAGCCGCATGGAGGCCAGCATGTTGAGGCCCTCGATGTAGTCCTTGGCGTGGCGCTTCTCGCCGGAGACGATCATCCAGCCGGCCCGGTAACCGCAGGAGCGGTAGTTCTTGCTCAGGCCATTGAAGGTCAGGAACAGCACGTCGTCGGCCAGCGAAGCCATGGAGGTGTGCGTGTTGCCGTCGTACAAGGTCTTGTCGTAGATCTCGTCGGCCATCACGATGAGCTGATGCTCGCGTGCGACCTGGATGATCTCCTTGAGCAGGCTGTCGGGGTAGAGGGCACCCGTGGGATTGTTCGGGTTGATGACAACGATGGCCTTGGTGCGCGGCGTGATCTTGGCGCGGATGTCGGCGATGTCGGGGTTCCAGTCGGCCTGCTCGTCGCACACATAGTGGACGGGGTGACCACCCGACAGGGCCACAGCGGCTGTGTACAGAGGGTAGTCAGGCGATGGCAGCAGGACTTCGTCGCCCTCGTTGAGCATGGCATTGAGTGCCATCACGATCAGCTCGGAGGCGCCATTGCCCAGGTACACGTCATCGACCGTGACGCCCTGAATGCCCTTTTCCTGACAGTAGTGCACCACCGACTTGCGCGGCGCAAACAGGCCCTTGGAGTCGGTGTAGCCAGCGGCACCGGCGAGGTTGCGGATCATGTCCTGCACGATCTCGTCGGGCGGCTCCAGCCCGAACACGGCCAGGTTGCCGATGTTGAGCTTGATGATCTTGTGCCCGTCTTCCTCCATCTGGCGCGCCTTTTCCAGCACGGGCCCACGGATGTCGTAACAGACGTTGGCGAGTTTGCTGGACTTGGCGATCGGCTTCAAAGCGCTCTCCGGTTAGGGAAAATCAGGTAAAGATAGAATTTAACCACACGCTGCCTCCCCTTTTGACACCACTGCCATCCTCATGAAGCTCCACGCAGACCGCCCCGATGCCGTCAATGTGATCCACGCCATGACCCGGCACAGCGTGTCGATCAACGGTACCCCTCACACCCGCAGTGTCCTGGTGCCGGCTGACGCCCCGCTGCAGCCCTGGGATGTCGGCTCCGTGACCGAACTGACGCCCGAGCACTTCGAGCAGATCGCCGCATTCAAGCCAGAGCTGGTCATCTTTGGCAGCGGCCCCAGCCTGCGTTTTGTGCACCCTTCGTTGATGCGAGCCCTGATCGATGCCCGCATTGGCGTCGAAACCATGGACACCATGGCGGCCTGTCGCACCTACAACATCCTGGTCGGTGAGGGCCGGCGCGCCCTGGCCGCATTGATCATTCACCCCTGAATCGACACGTTCGGAACGTTTTGGCGGGAGACCCCCCTAATGTGGGAACACCCCGCGCCTCGGGGGTGGACGCCACAGCATTTATAATCGGCATGTTTTCACGCAGGTCGCAAGCAGGTAGAGCAATACAACATGACGCCAGCCCTTAACAAACCTTTGCCGGACTTTGAAGCGATTGCCACCGGAGGCGTCAAGTTCACGCCCCAGTCTTTCCAGGGTCAAACGGTCATCCTTTACTTCTATCCGAAGGATCACACCCCCGGATGCACCACCGAGGCCATGCAGTTCCGTGACAAGCACAAAGAGTTTGTCAAGGCCGGTGCAGTGATCTTCGGTGTCTCTCGCGACAACCTCACGTCGCACGACAAGTTCAAGGAAAACCTGGACCTGCCGTTCGAGTTGATCGCCGACACCGAAGAAAAGCTTTGCCACATGTTCGGTGTGGTCAAGAACAAGATCATGTACGGCAAGAAGGTCAAGGGCATCGAACGCTCGACCTTCATGATCAACGCCGCCGGGATCCTGTGCGCTGAATGGCGCGGGATCAAGGTGGCCGGTCACGTCGAAGACGTGCTCGACGCCGTCAAGGGTGTCAAGAAGGAAGCGGCCTGATTTTCGCAAGCGCACCCTCTCGCATGGTGCGCTTGTGGCGTCACCCCGACATCCAGATCGACGCTCACTGACCTGTGACGCGGACTGTGCATAATCAAGTCATGCATTCTGGATGTCACCGATTCATCGTTGATCACCCCACCAAGCCGGCCCACGCCGGCCGCCATCACCGGCATCACCAGATCAAGGCCGCACAGAGACTCTGTGCGGCCTTTTTGTTTGTGCTCTGACCCCTTCACGCTCAACACGGAACCACACCATGCCGTTGCCCAAAGCCCCCACCAAGCGCGCCGACATGCTCTTGCCCGCTGATTTCGAGTCGCAGCCCAAACCCGCCAAATCAACCAAAAGCACCAAGGCCGGCACCGGCCGCGTGACCCCCGTCGCCGCGCCACGCGTGGTGGCTGCCCCGGTGCTGGAGGTGGTGCCCCGCACCCCGGCCTCACCCGCACCGGCCGCACGCACCAAGCCGGTCGTGCATGAACTGATCAACCCCGTGGCCGAACGGGCCCCGGACACCCGCCCCGAAAAGGTCGTCGCCCCAACGGCCCAGGCCGCCGGCACGCGCGCCAGCACGCCCACACGCCGCCGCCGTCACACGGGCCCGGCCAAGCTGTTCGTGCTGGACACCAACGTGCTGCTGCACGACCCGATGTCGCTGTTCCGTTTTGAGGAGCACGACGTCTTCTTGCCCATGATCACGCTCGAAGAGCTGGATGGGCACAAGAAGGGCATGACCGAAGTGGCGCGCAATGCTCGCCAGGTCAGCCGCGACCTGGATGCGCTGGCCTCCGACATGGGCAAGCGCGCCCATCAGGACCCGGCTGCCGGGATCGAGCTGGCCAAGACCGGCCACACCGATGCGCAGGGCAAGCTGTACTTCCAGACCACCAGCATGGTGGTCGAGTTGCCCATGGGCCTGCCCCAGGGCAAGGCCGACAACCAGATCCTGGGTGTGGTGGAGGCCCTGCGCCGCCAGCACCCCGAGCGCGAAGTCGCCCTGGTGTCCAAGGACATCAACATGCGCATCAAGGCGCGTGCGCTGGGCCTGCCGGCTGAGGACTACACCAACGACAAGACCCTGGACGACGGCGACCTGCTGTACACCGGCGTGCTGCCCCTGCCTGCCGACTTCTGGGATCGCCACGGCAAGGGCATGGAGAGCTGGCAGCAAAACGGCATCACCTTCTACCGCCTGAGCGGGCCGCTGGTGCCGGTGATGATGGTCAACCAGTTTGTCTATCTGGAGGCCCCTGGCGTCACGCCCTGGTACGGCAAGGTCATCGAGATCACCGGCAGGACGGCGGTGCTGCGCACCCTCAAGGACTACACGCACGCCAAGCATGCGGTGTGGGGCGTGATTGCACGCAACCGTGAACAGAACTTTGCGCTGAACCTGCTGATGGATCCGGAATGCGACTTCGTGTCCCTGACCGGCTCGGCCGGCACCGGCAAGACGCTGATGACGCTGGCCGCGGCCCTGTGCCAGGTGCTCGATGAGCGTCGCTACACCGAGATCATCGTCACCCGCGTGACGGTGCCGGTGGGCGAGGACATCGGCTTCCTGCCTGGCACCGAGGAAGAAAAAATGTCGCCCTGGATGGGAGCGCTGGACGACAACCTCGAAGTGCTGGCGCGTGGCGACAGCAGCGCGGGCGAATGGGGCCGTGCGGCCACCAACGAGCTGGTGCGCAGCAAGATCAAGATCAAGAGCATGAACTTCATGCGGGGTCGGACCTTCCTGAACAAGATCGTCATCATCGACGAGGCGCAGAACCTCACGCCCAAGCAGATGAAGACGCTGATCACCCGCGCAGGCCCCGGCACCAAGATCATCTGCCTGGGCAACCTGGCTCAGATCGACACGCCTTACCTGACCGAAGGCAGCTCGGGCCTGACCTACGCGGTGGACAAGTTCAAGGGCTGGCCACACAGCGGCCACGTCACGCTGGCACGGGGCGAGCGCTCCAGGCTGGCCGACTTTGCCTCCGAAGTGCTCTGACCGGCGTCAGTTGCACCTCTCAAGGGCTGGCCTTCGGGTCAGCCCTTTTTTCATGGGCGATCACCGACCCCGTCAAGGGGTCTTTCTGAAGGCGCCCTCTTTTCAAGACGACTGGTCATATTATTCAAGCCATGGCAAGAACCGCAGACAAGACCGACATCCCCAGGCGACTGACCAGCGCCGGTCATGCGCTGTTTGCTCAGCATGGCTACAACGCCACCGGCATTCAGCAGATCACCGACCAGGCCAAGGTGCCCAAGGGTTCGTTCTACAACCACTTTGACAGCAAGGAGGCGTTTGCGGTCCAGATCATTCGCCACTACGCCGAAAGCGTGGACGCGCTGTGGCAGCAGTCGCTCATGGACGCGCCCAGCGATCCACTGGCCTCGCTGACTCATTTGTTCGAGCGCTTTGTGGCCCATCACGAACAGGCGGCCTGCCCCGGCTGCCTGGTGGGCAACTTCGCGGCCGAGATGGCCGAGTCCAGCCCCACCTGCCGCGACGAGCTCTCCAGCGTGATGCGCGACTGGCGCCAGCGGCTGGCCGATTTGATCCAGCTTGCGCAGGACCAGGGCCAGATCCGGCAGGACCTGAGCGCCCTGGCACTGGCCGGTTTTTTCTGGGACGCCTGGCAAGGCGCTCTGCTTCGCATGAAAGTGACCCACTCATCCCGGCCGCTCAAGGAAGCGGTCAGCCTGATGCTGGATCACTTTTTCAAACCCTGATTTTCGACCCGTTCAACCCTGGAGCCCCTCAATGGCCACATCCACTCAAGACCTCGCGTCGCAAGCCCTGTTTCAACCGTTCCAGCTCGGTGACATCACCCTGAGCAACCGCATGGTCATGGCCCCATTGACCCGCAATCGCGCCGAAGCCGGCAACGTGCCTGGCGAGATGACCATCGAGTACTACGCCCAGCGTGCCAGCGTGGGCCTGATCATTGCCGAGGCGACCCAGGTGTCGGCCCAGGCACAAGGCTACGTGGCCACGCCCGGCCTGCACACCCCCGAGCAAATTGCTGGCTGGCGCAAGGTGACCGACGAGGTCCACCAGCGCGGCGGCAAGATCTTTGTGCAGCTGTGGCACACCGGCCGCATGTCGCACACGGCCTTCCAGCCCGGTGAGAACGCCCCGGTGGCCCCTTCTGCCATCGCAGCCAAGGCCAAGACCTACATCCCGGGCGCCGGCTATGTGGACACCTCGCTGCCCCGCGCCCTGGAGACGGCCGAGATCGCCGGCATCGTCGACGACTTCCGCACGGCTTCGCGCCATGCCATCGAGGCTGGTTTTGATGGCGTGGAGATCCACGGCGCCCATGGCTACCTGCTGGATGCCTTCCTGCGCGATGGCTCCAACCACCGCACCGACGCCTACGGCGGCAGCATCGAGAACCGCGCCCGCTTCCTGGTGGAGGTGATGGCCGCGGTGACGGCCGAGATCGGTGCCAACAAGGTCGGCATCCGCATCTCGCCGGTCTCGCCCGTGAACGACTCCAACGAGAGCCAGCCCCAACCGTTGTTTGAACACGTGGTGCGCGAGATCGCCAAGTTCAACCCGGTCTACATCCATGTGGTCGAAGGCGCCACCGGCGGCCCCCGCGACATCGCTCCGTTTGACTACGAAGCGCTGCGCAGCCTGTACAAGGGTGTCTGGATGGTCAACAACGGCTACACCCGCGACATGGCCATCGAGGCCGTCAATCAGGGCAAGGCCGACCTGGTGTCCTTTGGTCGCGCCATGTTGACCAACCCCGACCTGCCCCGCCGCTTCAAGGAAAACGCCCCGCTGAACGAATTGTTCAGCGATGCGCCCCTGTACGGTGGCCAAGGCCCCCACGGCTACATCGACTACCCGACGCTGCCTGCCTGATCCCGACACGCCCGTTGACCGGCGTCCAGACCGCCCGAGTTTGCAGTTCGCTGCACTCGGGCGGTTTTTTATTTGACACGAGCCATTGTCAAACTAGAATGGGGCGCCCTTCTGGCGCTTCTAACCCTCTGGAGACAACACAACATGACAATCGCAAACACATGCGTGCTGGTGGCCGCCGTCCTTCCCGTGCTGACCATGGCCTTGGCCAAGGGCGCCACGGCTGGCAAAAGTCGCCGCGACGGTGGTTACGACAACAACGACCCACGCGGCTGGGCAGCTCGCCAGGACGGCTGGAAGGCGCGTGCCGCTGCCGCGCAGAACAACGGCTTTGAAGCCCTGCCGCTGTTTGTGTTTGCCGTGCTGGCCGCTCAACATGCTGGCCTGGAGCAAGGTCGCATCGACCTGCTGGCCATGAGCTTCATTGCCGCACGCCTGGTCTACACCGCGCTGTACCTGGCCAACATCGGCGCCCTGCGCTCGCTGGTGTGGGGTGTGGGCGTGGCCTGCAGCATCGCGATCTTTGCACCCACGCTGTCGATGCCTTTCTAAGGTCACCGAGGCGCTCTACCCGTCACCACTCGATGGGTTGGCCGTCGTAGGCCATGAAGCGGCCCGTCTCCTGAGCTGTGTCCATCACGGCCAGCAGGCGGGCCGCTGCCGTATCGGGCTGCATCAGGCCTGGGCGCTCCTGACCTGCAGGCACAAAGGGTGCCGACAGGTTGGAAAACACCGTGCCGGGATGCAGCGCCAGCAAGACGGCCTGCGGGCGACGCCGGGCCACCTCGATGGCGGCCGTTCGCCAGACCATGTTCAAGGCTGCCTTGCTGGCGCGGTAGCTGTACCAACCGCCCTTGCGGTTGTCCCCGATGCTGCCCACCCGTGCCGACAAGGTGGCCACCACGCAGCGCCCGTGCGCTGGCAGCAGGTCCACCAGGTGCTTGAGCAGCATGGCCGGGCCGATGGTGTTGATCGCAAAGGCCCGCATCATGGTGACGGGGTCCAGGTCAGCCAGACGCTTCTCGGGGGGCTGCCCATCCACGGCCAGAACACCGGTGGCATCGATCAGCAAGTGAAATGGGCCTTGCCCTTGGAGGTCGCGCCCCGCCTGCTCGATGCTGGAGAGGTCATCAAAGTCCAGGTGGACCTCATCACCGCCCCTCGGCTGCCGCACCGCACCGACCACCCGCTCGCAGGCCGCATCCCCACGCAGGTGCTGCACAAAGGCCGCCCCCAGGGCACCGTGGGCGCCGACCACCAGGGCACGGTAGGGATGCGGCAGGCTTTGCATGTCAGCGCTTCATCAATTGCTGCCAGCCGTCATGACCCAGTTTTTCCAGCGTTTCGATGTTGGCCTCGAAGATGTCGGACGCTTCCGGGAAGGCCTGAACCGCTTTTTCGATGCTGTCCTCGCGCAGCAGGTGCAGCGTGGGGTACGGCGAGCGGTTGGTGTAGTTCTCGATGTCGTCAGGCTCGGTGTCCTCGAACTGGAACTGGGGGTGGAAGCTGGCCACCTGGAGGATGCCTTCCAGGTCCAGTTCGGTCACGGCGGCATCGGCCACATCCAGGAAATCGTTGTAGTCCAGGAAGTCGTTCAAGGTCTGCGGGTGGATCAGCAAGGTGGTGTCCACCTCCTGCGGATCGGCCTGGTTCAGGAACTGCAGTTCTTCGATCAGGTCATGGGCCAGCTCCTCCGGCGTGGTCGCCTCAGAGACCACATAACGGATCTGGTTCTTGACGTGGACGGCCTTGGCAAAGGGGCACAGATTCAGGCCGATCACGGCCTGAAGCATCCAGTGACGGGTCTCGTCAATGACTTGTTCGGCCGAGGGCAATGCAATGGGTGTGTTCATCGCGCGATTGTGCATGCCATCATGAGGGCTTGCGCCAAATCGCCTTTTTTGACCCCATGCCCGATCAACCCAACCTGCGCCACCTGGTGCAGCAGTTTGCCCACCCCGGGCGCCTGGACGCCATCCTGTTGCGCCCCAAACGCCATGCCACGGTGTTGCGCGTTGACCAGACCGAAGCCTTGGTAGACCGTGGCCTGCAAGGTGACCGCAGTGCAGACCGGGCCCCCTCCCGTCCTGGCGGCAGTGCCCGGCAGGTCACCTTGATCCAGGCGGAACACCTGGGGGTGATGGCCGCCTTGCTGCGCATGGATCGGATCGACCCGGCCCTGTTGCGGCGCAACCTGGTGGTCTCAGGCCTGAACCTGCTGGCCGCCAAGGCGCTGTTCAAGGATGAGCCCCTGTTCCTTCACATCGGCCCCCAGGTGCTGCTGGAAGTGACCGGGCCTTGCGAGCCCTGTTCGCGCATGGAAGACATCCTGGGCCGTGGCGGCTACAACGCGATGCGTGGGCACGGTGGCGTCAATGCCCGTGTGCGTGCGGGTGGGTTGTTGAATGTGGGCGACGTCATCACCGTGAGAACACCATGAGCTGGCTCGGACACCTGAACCTGGATTACCGCCTGGACGGTGATCGCACCATTGCCCTGGACAGACACGACGGCCCGCTGCGGGTGCTGCAGCGCCTGTACCCGGAAGGCCCCGGCATATGCCACCACGTGCTGGTGCACCCGCCTGGTGGCATCGCAGGCGGTGATGAACTGAATGTGCGTGCTCAGTTGGGCACCGGAACCCACGCCCTGATCACCACGCCGGGCGCCACCCGCTTTTACAAAAGCGCAGGCCCGATGGCCGTGCAGCGGTTGGTGGCCCATGTCGGTGACCAGGCTCGCCTGGAATGGCTGCCCCTGGAGACCATTGCCTACCGCGGTTGCCGGGCCGAGAACGTGATGCGCTTCGAGCTGGCGCCCACGGCCGAGATGATGGGCTGGGACGTGCTGGCCCTGGGCCTGCCTGCAGCGGCCGAGGCCTTCGACAGCGTTGAGTACCCCGATGGCGAGTTCACCCAGCAGATCGAGCTGCCCGGCATCTGGCTGGAGCGCGGTTGCGTCAAGGCCGACGACCAGCACCTGCTGGACAGCCCGCTGGGTTGGGCGGGCCTGCGGGTGTCCGGCACCTTGTGGCTGGCCACTGGCAGCGCCATGACGCGCGATCGGCGCGAAGCCCTGCTGGATGAGGCACGGCGACTGATCGGCCAGGTAGACCCGTCCTTGGGAGAGGTCCACGCAGGGGCCACCAGCGTGCACGAGCAGACCGTGGTGGTGCGGGTGTTGGCCGAACGGGTGGAGCCCTTGATGAACCTGCTGACGGCCATCCGGGGCGTCTGGCGCACCGTGGCCTGGCAACTCGATGCATGCCCACCGCGCGTCTGGCGGACCTGAGGCCGCCTGGTCCGGCCTGCGGCCTCAGACGACCGGATCGTCCACCAGGTCCAGGCAGCGAACCTGGTTGCGGCCGCCTTCCTTGGCCGCGTACAGGCCCTGGTCGGCACGGTCGATCAGTTGCTCCAGGGTGATGGAGCCGCCCAGCCCCAACTGGGACACGCCAAAGCTGGACGTGATGCACAGGTTGGGCACCTCCTGAATGGCGGGCCCAGCCTCGGCTTCGATGATGCGGCGAATGCGTTCGGCCACGGCCATGGCCTGCGTCATGTTCATGCCCGACAGCAGCAGACAGAACTCCTCGCCACCGTAGCGACACAGCACATCTTCAGGGCGCACCGCACGCTTGAGCAGACGCGAGACCTGCTGGATGACCAGGTCACCCACCGCATGGCCGTAGGTGTCGTTGAAATTCTTGAACTTGTCGATGTCGCTCATGAGGCAGGACAAGGGTGCGCCGCTGGCCTGGGCCGCCGCCATCATGGCCTCGGCCCGGGCAAAGAAGGCGCGGCGGTTGAAGCAGCCCGTCATCGGGTCGCTGTCGGCCAGCGTCTGCAGCTCATCGTTCTGTTTCTGAATCTTGTCGCGCGAGACCTCCAGCTCCGACAGCGCCAGTCTCAGCTTGGTGTTGGCACGATCCAGTGCCGTCACGTCATCCAGCGTGAGCAGGCATCCCCGGGCGTTGCCGGCGGCATCCCGGATGGCCGAGCAATTGAGCAGCACCCGCCGAGTCTCGCCATCGCCTTGTTCCAGCGCCACTTCCACCCCCATGATGGGTTCGGTCATGGTCAGGGCTCGCTTCCAGGGCAGCTCCTCGCCGTGCGTGCGAACGCCTTTGAGCAACCATTCCATCTTGTCGATGGATCGCCCCAGCAAGGCTTCACCCGCCTGCGGATGGAAGCTGCGAAACGCCGAATTGACCAGCAGGACGTGTCCGTCCAGGTCCAGCACGAGCAAGCCCTCGGTCAGGGTGTCAAAAGCCACCCTGACTCGCTCCGGAATGGCTTTGGAGGGATCCAGGTGCTGCAGCACCCGGCGCAGGTAAAGGTAATACGTGATGAAGGTCGACACGCTCAGGATCAACACCAGTTGCACCGTGGGTTGGGTCAACATGGCCACCATATTCGTGGGCCAGGGCGACGCAAAGGTCACCTCCAGTTGCCCCCACCGCCCCGTGTCAGCATTGATGGGCACCACCACATGCGTGACCGTGGACAAACCCAGCGGGGGCGCCTCCCAGAGCGTGTCATGCGTCTTGGAACTGACCACCATGGTGCCATTGGCCCTGCGGATGCCGACGGATTCGATGTCCTTGGAGTAGTCCACCAGGTCACCCAGCATGGGGGCAATCTTCGCCACCATGGCGGGATCACCCAGCATGCGCTTGACCTGCAAGGCCAGGTTGATCGAGACCTGCTCACGCACGCTCTGGGTCATGCTGCGCTGGTCTGGCAGCACCTTGAAGACCAGGTCCAGCAGCATGAGCAGCCCCACCAGCAAAGACACCAGGCCCAGCGTGATCCGGGCGGTCGGACTCAAGGTCCACTGGCGCCAGAGGGCTCGCGGATTCATGTGCGGACTCAACGCAAGGACAGGCCTGAACGCGGGGGCGAAGCCGGAGCGCTCGGGACGGTTGCACTGCCTTTGCTGCGAGCCGTGTCGGGCGGCAGGCTGGTCGGGTCAACCTTCAGGTCGAGTTTGCAGCGCAACCCTGAGGGGATGCGCATGTCAGGGTTGGGCAGGCTGAGGCGAACCCGAAAGCTGTTGGAGCCAGGGTCGATCACCCGATCGACCAGCACCACGTGCGCGCGCAAGGTGGCGTAGGCCGGCAGGTCCGTTCTGACGGTGGCCGACTGACCGGCCACGATCGAGCCAAACTGGCTGGCCGGCACGATGGCCTCCACCCTCAGCGGATCGATCCGGGCCACACGCACCACCGGCTCGCGCTCGATGCGCTCACCCTCGGTTCGGTAGCGCTCCACCACGATCCCGTCAAAGGGGCTGCGGATCTCGCGCTGCCCCAGTTGGGCGGTCGAGAGGCGGTACTCTCGCAAGGCCACGCGTTGAGATTCGCGGGCCTGGGCCACACGGTGCTGAGCCACACGGGCTTCGGCATCAGCCTGGTCGACCGCCTGGTCAGAGACAAAATTCTGTTGCAGCAAGCCCTTGGTGCGCTCGAGCTTGCGCACGGCCAGCTCATGGGCGGCCACGGCCTGACGCACCTCGGCCTCGGCCTCGGAACGGGCCTCGGCCACCGACACGGAGGCCCGCTCGACCTGGGTGGACAGGCGCGCCAGAGCTTGCCCGGCGGGCACCAGGTCTCCCCG
>DAORJC010000087.1:0-11444 GCA_035438885.1 Aquabacterium sp.
ACATGCCCTGTCCCGCATCCGCACCCACGTCGAAACCAGGTCGGCCCCAGGAAAAGTAGGTTCATTGTAGGACGGATTGACCGCCTGCAGTGCGCCATGCTACCGACATGGGGATCCCTCAGGGCATTTCAAGGGGGCTGCTGACGCAATTGGCCTAAATTCAAGGGATCCTTCGGGCTTGGAACGGTGCCAGTCTGGCCGATACTGCCCCTGTGACGACAAACATGATGACATGCTGAACCTCACCTTTTCTGAAGGCTTTGCCATCAGTGCCGGGCTGATCCAGGCTTTTGTGGCCGTGGTGTTTGCCCGGTTTCGGTTGGTGCGGCCGGAGTGGGGGCTGGGCTGGCTGGCCATGTCCTTTGCCATGGCCGCTGCGATCAATGTGTGCGCACCCGTGTTGTTGGCGAGTGCCGCGACGGTGTTGCGGGCAGGGCCAGGCAGCGCGCCTTTCACCAATGAATCGCCCGGGATGGCCGTGTTGGGCCTGGTCCTGGGCGTGTCAGCCATGGGGGCCCTGGTGGCCGGAGCCGTCCAATATGTCGGGCAGCTCGTGGGCCGTGGCTGGTGGCTGTTCTTTGGTGTCTGGGGCGTGTACCTCTTCATGATCGGTGTGGGATTCTGGTTGCAATTGGGGGCGTGGCCGGCCAGCGCCCTGACCGCGGTCATCTTTGTCCTGTTGTCTGCCTGCTTTTTGCGCACCATGCGGCGGGAGCCCGGGGCTGGCCACGGCGTGGCGGCCCTGATGATTTCGTTGTACGTGCCCTTGCTGGCCGGTGGCTATGCCATGGGGCTGGATCCCGGGCAGTCGCGGCATTGGGCTGCCGTGCCCTATGCCCTGGCGGGCCTGGGGATCATGTCGGCCACCATGGGCCGTTTGCGAGCAGAGCTCCATGAATTCAATGCCACGCTGGAGGCCCGGGTCAGCGACCGAACCCGTGAACTGCAGGAAATCGCCGCGGGGCTGGAGTCCTTCAACGGCATGGTCTCTCATGACCTGCGAGGCCCTCTGGGCGGCATCCACGGCCTGACCGAGCAGGCGGTCAACGCCCTCAAGCGGGGCGACACGCCCCGTGCCTTGCGCCTGATGGACGCGGTTCATCAGGAGTCCGGTCACCTGACCGGTCTGGTGGGTGACCTGCTCTCCCTGGCGCGGGTCAACCATGCCGAGCTGCAGCCCTGCACGGTGCCCATGGAGGCCCTCCTGCTGGAGGCCGAGCGCATCCTGGAGGTCAGCCATGGCGCCGGCTATTGCGAGTACGTCATCCACGGCACCTTGCCCTCCCTGACGGTGGACCCCGGCCTCATCCGCCAGGTGCTGGTCAACCTGCTGAGCAATGCCGTGAAGTTCTCGCGCAAGGTGCCGGCGCCCCGCGTGCTGGTGAGCTCATTGGCGCAGGACGACGGGGTGGTGATTCATGTGCAGGACAACGGGGTGGGCTTTGACTCAGCCCAGTCTGGTGACCTGTTCACACCTTTCAAGCGGCTGCATGGCAGCGGCGGGTTCGAGGGCAGCGGGGTGGGTCTCACCATCGTGCGTCGCATCATCGAGCGCCATGGTGGCCGGATCTGGGCCGAGAGCACGCCCGGGCTGGGCGCGCGTTTCTCGTTCTGGTTGCCGATCCACCCCGAGGTGGACATTCAACTGCGGTAATCGGCGTTGATGGTCACGTAGTCGTGGGACAGGTCACAGGTCCACACGGTGGCCGTGGCCGTGCCGCGAGCCAGGCCCACCCGGATGGTGATCTCGCTTTGCTTCATGACCCGCTGGCCGTCGGCTTCGCGGTACTCGGGGCGCCGCCCCCCCTGGGTGACGACATGCACGTCGTCCAGGTGCAGCTCGATCAGGTTCTGATCCAGGTCATCGATGCCGGCATAGCCCACTGCGGCCAGGATGCGGCCCAGGTTGGGATCACTGGCAAAGAACGCCGTCTTGACCAGGGGCGAGTGCGCAATGGCGTAGGCCGCCTTCTGGCACTCGGCGGCATCGCGGCCCCCTTCCACCGTGATGGTGATGAACTTGGTGGCGCCTTCGCCGTCACGCACGATGGCCTGGGCCAGTTGCTGTGACACGGCGATCACGGCGGCGCGCAGGGCCTGGCCGTCCGCGCTGTTCAGGTCGGTGATCTCGGGGTGCTGGGCCTGGCGGGTGGCCATCAGCACGAAGGAGTCATTGGTGGAGGTGTCGCCATCGATGGTGATGCGGTTGAAGGACGCATCGGCGGCTTCGGTCACCACGGCCTGCAGCAGCTCGGGGCGGATGTTTGCATCGGTGGCCATGAAACCCAGCATGGTGGCCATGTTGGGCTTGATCATGCCGGCGCCCTTGCTGATGCCGGTGATGGTCACGGTCACGCCGCCCAGGGTGATCTGACGCGAGGCCCCCTTGGGCAGGGTGTCCGTGGTCATGATGCCTTCTGCCGCGAGGGCCCAGTGGTCGGGCTGGGCGTCGGCCAGCGCATCGGTCAGACCGGCCTCGATGCGGTCGATGGGCAGCGTCTCCATGATCACGCCGGTCGAGAACGGCAGGATCTGCTCGGGCGTCACATCCAGGTGGCGTGCCAGGGCCACGCAGGTGCTCCGGGCGCGGGCCAGGCCATCCTGGCCGGTGCCGGCGTTGGCATTGCCGGTGTTGATCAGCAGGGCGCGGATGCCAGTGTTGGCGGCCAGGTGCTTGCGGCACAGTTGCACGGGCGCGGCGCAAAAGCGGTTCTTGGTGAACACGCCGGCCACGGCGCTGCCGGGCTCAAGGGTGATCACGGTCAGGTCGCGTCGGTTGGCCTTGCGGATGCCAGCCATGGTGATGCCCAGCTTGACGCCAGGCACGGGGTGCAGATCTTGAGGGTTGGGGGCAGACAGGTTGACAGGCATGGGCTCACTCCAGCGAAGGAGCACGATTGTGCCGCACTCAGGCCATCACGCATCGCCCCCCGACGTTCACCAGTCGATTTCTGCGGTGGTGGCGCAATCGGTGGCGCCGGGATGCACACTGCAGCGCACCCGCTTCATGAACTTGAGGGCCTGCTTGTTGTACTCACCCCGCTTGCCCAGCTCCACCCGGGTTTCGCGTTGCTGGGCCACAAAAGCGGCGGCTTCAGCCGCGTCAAAGTCCACCCATGTCTGGGGCGGGATGCTCGACTCGGCCTTGCGCACCGCCTTGGCCACCTCGTCAAACTGGTCCACCCAGAACTGGCGGGACTTCTCGCCAAAGCCTGCAGGGAACTTGGCGCGGTCGATCACCAGTTGCAGGCTGGTGAACGCCAGCGGAAAGCGCGAGACGCCGCCCTTGGTGCCCACGCCCTTGTGGATCTCCAGGGGCTGGTAGGCCACGGCGGGGGCGAACACCACGTCCACATTGCCGTTGTTGAACATGCTCACAAAGTTGCGGATGTTGACGGCCACAGGCGTGGCGCCGGCCCGGGCGATCAGGAAGGCCTGCACCGGGTCGTTGTCAAACGCGGGCATGCGCACGCCGGCAAAGCCCTTCTTGAAGACCTGCTTGTCGCGCACCATGGTGTACAGCGCTCCGGTGGGCAGGATGCCGACCACTTCAAAGCGGTCCTGCACATTGAGCTTGTCTGCCCCGGGCGCGGCCAGCACCTGCATGGCCTTCTGGATCACCTTGTAGCTGGCGTCCATGTCGATCTTGCCGTCCCGCACGATGGTGGCAGCCCCACCGTGGTCCAGGGCCACCGTGAAGTTGTTGTAGCTGCGGGTGCGGATGGAGGTGGCCATCAGGCCATCGCACTGACCCACGCGGAACTCGTCGGCCGCCACCTTCTCGTCGGTGAATGCCTTGAGCGTGATCTCCACGCCTTTTGATTGCGCTGCCAGTGCAAAGTTCTTGACGGCATCAAAGATCTGTCCCCCCTTGCCGATGGGGTCCCAGACGCAGATGGTGGGGCCGGCCAGGGCGGCCGTGCTGGACAGGCTCAGGGCCAGGATGCTGATCAGACGTGCAGTGAACATGGTGATGGTTTCCTCACATGGCTTTGAACAATTGGGCATACATGCGGCTGACTTCCAGGGTCTCGCTGCGGCCACGCACGTGAACGCGCAGGCGGCCGTACACACGGGAGACACGGTCAATGGCCTGGACGTTGACCACGATGCTGCGGTGGATCTGCCAGAACTGATCGCCACCCAGCCGGGGGATCAGTTCGCGCAGGGGGGTTCGGATCAGCAGCTCGGTGCTGTTGGCGTCGGCCTGCTGGGTGATCACGCGCACGTACTTGTCGGCGGCCTCAAAGTACAGCACGTCCGGGACCTGCACCATCTGCAGACCGGTGCCGACTGCGGCCTGGATCACCTTGAGGGGGGGCAGGGCCGTGGTCTGCGTCAAGGCGCGCATGGCCTGCAGCGCCTGACCTTCATCCAGTGCCGCAGACTCGGTGGTGCTTTGCTCCAGCTGGCGCTGTCGCAGCACGCGGATCAGGCGCTCGCACGTGGTGGCCAGTCGCTCGCTCTGCACGGGCTTGAGCACGTAGTCGATGGCTGCACGGTCAAAGGCCGACACGGCGTATTCGTCATAGGCGGTCACAAACACCAACAGGGGCAGGGGCCGCTCGGCGGGCCACTGATCCATGATCTGCTCGGCTGCATCCAGGCCGTTGCGATAGGGCATCTGGATGTCCATGAACAACACCTCAGGCCACTCGGCCAGGGCCAGGTCCACGGCCTGCCCCCCGTCAGCGGCCACGGGCAGCAAGGTCAGGTCAGGCCAGTGGCGCTTGAGCATGCTGCTCAGGGCCTGGGCCAGGATGGGTTCGTCTTCAGCGATGAGCGCGGTGGCTTTCATGCGGGGTGAGGTTTGGGGGTGAAGGGTGTGGCGTCAGGCAGCACCGGGTGCAGAGGGCTGGCCAAGGGTAACTCCAGGGTCGCCAGCGTACCGGGGCCTTCCGGCGCGTCGATCAAGGTCAATCGGGCCCGCTCACCGTAGATGGATTGCAGGCGATCACGCACGCAGCTCAGGCCGAAGCCATGTTGTGCCTTGCGCCCCAATGAGCCTGCGCGGGTTTCCCGAGGATCGGGTAACTCTTGCGCCGCCTTGGCCGCGCGCAGGCCACGGCCGGTGTCGTGCACGGTGATGGCCAGGTGCTCACCCACCACGGTGGCCTTGAGCGTGAGTTCGCCGCCCTGCCGGTTGGGCTCCAGCCCATGCTGGATCGCGTTCTCCAGCAGGGGCTGCACCAGCAAGGGGGGCACCGGCATGTCGACCAGTTCCAGGGGCAGTTCGATGGACACGCGCAGTCGAGACCCCATGCGTACCTGCATCAGGGCCAGGTAGTCACCCGAGCGAGAGAACTCTTCCGACAAGGGGTGCGTGGTGCGTTGGCTGGCGCTCAGCGTGGCCCGCAAGAAGGTGATCAGCCGGGCCAGCATGTCCTGGGCGCGGCTGGGGTCGGCATCGATCAGTGCATGCAGGTTGGCCAGGGTGTTGAACAGCATGTGCGGCTCCAGCTGGGCCTGCAGCAGTTGCAACTGGGCCTGCAGGGCCTGCCGCTGGGCCGCCTCGGCCCGGCCATGGTTGGCCGCCAGGTGCACACGCAGGTAGTCGACCATGAAGGTGCCCAGTGCCAGGCTGTAGCTCAGGACCAGGCACACCGCCAGCGAAAGGCCGGACTCTTCCGGCAGGTTCGGGCCCAGCCAGGCCAAGGTCGACTGGGCCGTGAACAGGCCCAGCACGCAGGCCAGGGGCACCCCCAGCAGGGCCACCATCACCAGGGTGGAGGTGCGCAGCAGGCCATAGACCCCGCGTTGTTCATAGCGCTGGCGCGCGTCGGGCAATTGGGGCCAACGGCGGCGCACCTCACCCAGCCAGACAATGCCGATCAGGGTCCAGCACCAGTAGCCCAGGCACAAGGTGTAGGTCAGCAGCACCAGCAGGCTGTTGTGGGTGGCCGGGGCCCCTTGCGCCCACTGAATGGCCCACAGGAACACCGCCACGGCCAGGCTCCACAGCACATGCACCCGCCCCGTGCGCGGGATCGAGCCGTACATGGTCAGCTCGCGAGGGTAGTCGGTGGGGGTGGGCGCCGTCATGGGAGGGTTCTACCGCAAATTGGGTCGGTGCTCATGGGCTCAGGCGTGATGCCCAGGGTGCCAGCCAGGGCACGTCGTGCACCACCAGGGGCACAAAGCCCACCAGCAGCAAAGAGACGGCCATCACCCCGCAGGGCAGGATCCAGCGTTCATGGCGGCGATAGAAGGACAGGCTGGCCACCTCGGCATCGGCCCGATCGATGCGGTCATGCCCCACCACCTGTCGGGCCAGCAACTGGTTCAGGGCCACCGGCGGCAACAGGTAACCCAGCTCAAAAGCCACCAGCACCAGCATCCAGAAATGCACCGGGTCGATCCCGTTGGCCATGGCCAGGGGCGCCAGCGAGCTCGACACCAGGAAGATCGCGCCCAGGGGCTCCATGAACATGCCCAGCAGCACCAGCAGGCCCGCCAGGAAGGCCATGGCCGCATACGGGGTGTCAAAGTGGCTGGGGGCCCACTGCATCAGGTCGGAGCGCTCGATCACGCCCCCCAGGGCTTGTGACAGCAGGATCAGGTAGATGTAGCCGCCCAGGTGGGTGGCTGTCTCCGAAGTGGACACCCGCACCGAGGCCCGCAAGCTGTTCTCGCGCCGCAGGGCGTGGGCCATCTGGCGCGGATCGGGGCCGATGCCCTGGGCGCGCATCAACTGGTCAAACCCCACCACCAGCAGCATCACCACGGGCATGATCAAGGCGGCCGAGGTCTCCGTCAGTTCGGTGTGCAGCACCACGCGGTACATGCCCAGAACGGCCAGCACCAGGGCCACGTGCGACAACAGGGGCGGCACCTCGCGCATCATGGCCGGCAGTGCCTGCAGCACCGAAGGCCACTGCCGGGTGCGCGTTGGCCGCCGCCATTGCGAGGCCAGGAAGAACAAGGTCGAGGTCATCAGAAAGACCCAGTTGCCCCAGTAGAACAGCTCGGCACTGGTGACCTGGTTGTTGACCGCCACGATGGACATCACGATCAGACTGGGACTGATCACCACCCCCAGCGAGCCTGACATGGCGGTGGCCCCCAGGGCGTACTGGCGGCTGCCCCCGACGTTGCGGATCTCGTGATAAATGATGGCGCCGGCGGCCATCACGAACGCCCCTGATCCGCCCGTGTAGGCCGTGGGCACGGCGGCGGCCAGCAGGATCAGGTAGGTCAGGGTCTCGGGCGAGAGCTGCCAGGGCCGCAGCAGGTTCATGAACAGGTCGATCATGCGGCTTTGCTTGAACAGCATGCCGCACCAGATGAACAGGGCCAGGTGCAAGGTCAGCGAGGGGATCTCGGTGAGCGAGCTCACGTAGATGGCCAGACCCGAGGGGTGCCCCTTGATGAAGTAGTAACTGCCCGCCAGCATCGTCATCAGCGAGCCCAGCGGCACGGTCCTGAGCGCCTGCGACCAGGTGCCCAGGCCCTGCGTGGCCGACAAGCGGGGGGGCACCCGGAACTGCCAGGCACTGATCACCAGCATGGCGGAGAACAGCCCCACCCAGGCCATGTGTTGTTCGGGCTGCTCGATGGGCACGCCCGAATCGCTGGAGATCTGCAGATAGCGCAGGCTGGACCACAAAAGCATCGCAGAGGCCAGCAACGTGCTGCCAGACTGCACCCGGTAATCCCGTTGAAAGCGGGGCGAGACCAGGCTGATGTGCTGGTAGCTCACGCAGGTGATCAGCAGCGTGATGGCCATCAGCAGCAACACGATCATGGTGCGGTGCTCGGTCCCGAAATGGAACAGGGCAAAAAACCCCTGCTCCACGCTGCGAAACAGGCGCACCTCGTCGGTGGTGCTGTCCAGCAACTGCTGGTACTGGCGGTGCTTGTCCTGGCACTGAGCCAGGGCCGCCTGCAAGGATTGCCTCAAGGCCTCGTCGGAGACCACGGTGGGGGCCATCAACTGATCGATGGTGTCCCCTTGGGTGGGCGATCGGCTCTGTGCCTGCCATCGCCTGACCTCTGCTTCGATGTCGAGCCTGGGGTTGCAGTCGGGCACTCTGGCCTCGTTGCGCAAGGCGTAGTACTGCACCTGATCGATCTGGTCACCAAACAGCGCCTGCCCGATCTGCAGGAAACGGCTGTGCACGAGCTCGCCCGTGCCGATCAGCAGCACCAGCAGGAGCAGCATCAAGGTCGGCAGGCTGACCAGCCATTCGGCGGCCGAGCGGGTCTGCTTGAGGCGTTCTGACGGGTCGATCATCGGGTGGAAACTACCACAAGCCCAGACATGGAAAAGGCCCCGAAGGGCCTTGGTGAATCACAGAGCGGATCAATCAGGGACAAAGCCCATGACGCCGTGCACCCACTGGAACACATCCGGGAAGTGCTGCAGCACCTGAGGCCCCCAGCCCACCAGCACCAGGCCCAGCACCATCACCACGTTGGGCAGGATCCAGCGCTCGTAGCGGCGGTAGAAGGACAGGTGGGCCACTTCCTTGTCGGCCTTGACGATGATGTCATCGCCCACCACCTGTCGGGCCAGCAACTGGTTCAGCGCCACCGGCGGCATCAGGTAACCCACTTCGAAGGACATCAGCACCATCACCCAGAAATGGATCGGGTCGATGCCGTTGGCATAGGCCATGGGCGCCAGCGTGCCCGAGACCAGGAAGATGGCGCCCAGGGGCTCCATGAACATGCCCAGGATGACCAGCACCAGCATCAGGAAGCCCATGCACATCTCCGGGCTGGAGAACACGGCCGGTGCCAGCGCCACGATCTCGGAGCGCTCGATCACGCCGCCAACGGCCTGCGACAGCAGGATCAGGAACATGTAGCTGCCCAGGTGCCCCACGGTCTCGTTGGTGGCCACGCGGATGGCGGGTTCCACCTTCTCTTCGCGCTGCATGACGAAGGGCGTGCTCATGTTGGGCTGGCCAATGCCACGCGCCATCATGATCTTGTCGGCCGCGACGATCAGCAACATGATCACCGGCATGATGGTGGGCGCGGTGTTCTCGTTCAGGCCGGTCTTGAGGCCCACGGTGTAGAACAGGATCACGGCAGCGACCACGGCAATGTGGGGCAGCAGCGGCGGGATCTGGCGCAGCATCAGGGGCAGGGCTTCCTTCGGTGATGCCACGTTGATGGTGTGCTTTTCACGGCGCATCTGCGATGCGATGAAGAACAGCGTGGAGGTCAGCAGGAACACCCACAGACCGTAGTGGAACAGCTCGGAGCTGGTCACTTCCTTGTTGACGGCCACGATGGCCACCACCAGCAGGCTGGGGCGCAGCACCACACCCAGCGAGCCCGACATGGCCGTGGCGGCCAGGGCAAACTGCCCGCTGCCGCCGACCGCTCGGATCTCGTGATAAATGATCGCACCTGCGGCCATCACAAAGGCACCCGAACCACCGGTGTAGGCCGTGGGAATGGCCGCGCCCAGCAGCACCAGGTAGGTCAGCATCTCGGGCGAGAACTTCCAGGGACGCAGCAGGTTCATGAACAGGTCGACCATGCGGCTTTGCTTGAACAGCATGCCGCCCCAGATGAACAGCGCCAACTGCAGCGGCAGGGCCGGCACTTCCATCAGGGTGTTGACGTAAATCGCCAGGCCCGAGGGGTGGCCCTTGAGCGCGAAATAGATGCCCGCGAAGATGGCCATGTTGCCGGCCAGCGGGGCCGACTGGGAGGCACGTGCCCAACTGCCCAGCGGCACGTCAGGTGCGTGCTTGGGCTGGTTGAACAGTTGCCACAGGCTCAGCAGCACCATGGCACCGAACATCACGATCCAGGCCAGTTGATGCTCGGGGCGCTCCATGGCCACACCCGCGTCCAGCGAGATCTGGTAGTAGCTGACGGCCGACCACAGCAGGAAGCCGCCGGCGCCCAGCGTGGTCAACGACTGGACCAGGTAGTCACGGCGATTGCGGATGGGCACCAGACCGATGTGATCGTACTTCTGGGTGGCGGCCAGGATGACCACGCCCATCAGGATCAGCAGGATCATCGAGCGGTTCTCGGCACCAAAGCGGAACAGCACGAAGAAGCTGGTCTCCAGCGTGCGGTAGGCCACCACGGTGGGCGTGATGTTTTCGGCCGCACGGTTGTAGAAGTCGTGCTTGAACTTGCACTCGGCGACGTTGTCCACCAGCGAGCGACGGATCTGATCGGGTGTGGGGCCCGAGGACGCTGCGAACAGATCGTCGATGTCGTCCTTGGATGCTGCGGGTGCCGCTGCACTGCGACGCGCCACCTCAGCCTCGATGTCGACGTTGACTTCGCAGGTGGGCTTGACCGGATCGGCACGCAGGGCGTAGTACTGCACCTGCTTGGCGGGGTTGCCGAACATGGATTCACCCACGGCCAGCAAACGACCATGGATCAGCTCACCCGTGCTGATCACCAGCACGAGCAGCAGCATCGCGATGGTGGGCAGGCTGACCAGCCACTCCGAGAGGGTTCTCCCTAAGACCTTGACGCCCGCGTTTTCGGCGTCGTCCATGTGGTTCGTGGCGTGGCTCATGTTGGATGGTGGGTAGATTCAGGAATCGTGCGAATCTACCCACCTGCGAGGCGTCACGCCAGCGCGGTGCGATGGGCGACAGTTCCGTGTCGCCAATCGCCGCATCTGCAGCGTCAAAGGTTGCTGCAGTGCGTCAAAAAGACAAGACTCAAGCCAGCTTGCCGTGGCAGGCCTTGTACTTCAGGCCGCTGCCGCAAGGGCAGGGGTCGTTGCGGCCCACGCGCGGCACCTCGGCGGCCACCGTGGCAGGGTCGGTGTCCACGGCCACGCCGCCATCTTCGGTCGGGTGCGTGTAGGTCACGTTGGCAAAGCTCTCGCCCTGACGCTCGATGGCCTGGGCTGCTTGCGCCGCTTCTTCCTGCGTCTGGATGTGCACGGTCATCAGCATGCGCGTGACATCCATCTTGACGGTGCCCAGCATCTGGCCGAACAGCTCGAACGCTTCGCGCTTGTACTCCTGCTTGGGGTTCTTCTGGGCGTAACCGCGCAGGTGGATGCCCTGACGCAGGTAGTCCAGCGCCGACAGGTGTTCACGCCAGTGGGTGTCGATGGACTGCAGCAGCACCATGCGCTCGAACGGGGCGAACTGCTCGTTGCCCACGCGCTCGGCCTTGGCGCCATAAGCCTTGTCGGCCGCTTCCTGAACGCGATCGAGCACGGCCTCGTCGTCCACGGCATTGCTGGCCGCCAGCCAGTTGACCAGGTCCACCTCGATCTGCCATTCGTCCTTGAGCACGCGCTCCAGGCCGGGCAGGTCCCATTGCTCTTCGATGCTCTGGGCAGGCACATAGGTGCGCACCACATCGTCCATGGCACCCTTGCGCAGGTTGCCGATGGCTTCGCTGACCTGGGTCGATTCGAGGATCTCGTTGCGCTGCTGGTAGATCACCTTGCGCTGGTCGTTCGACACGTCGTCGTACTCCAGCAGTTGCTTGCGCATGTC
>DAORJC010000088.1:0-11287 GCA_035438885.1 Aquabacterium sp.
CCGTTGCGCCCGGCGTTGCCCATGTTCTTGATCTTGGCTTCGTACAGGTGCGAGAGCTCGTGCTTCTCGGCCTGTGAGCCAAAGCGCAACTCGTCAATCAGGTCGATCACATCGCGCAGGTTGTAGCCGCTCTGGATCTTGTTCTGGATCTCGCCAAAGATCTCACCGATCTTGTATTCGATGGTGTTGGGGCCGCTGGCGCGTTGCTTGAACCCTGCCAGGTAAGCAAACAGGCGGTGGTTGACAAAGTCACGCAGGTCGTCGCCCGTCATGGCGGCGTTGTGGTCCAGCTTGCCCTCGGGGGTTTTGGGCGCGGCCCAGCTGTCCCAGCGGAAGACTTCGGGCAGGATGAAGGTGTAGGGCTTGCCTTCCAGCTCAGCCTCGCTGGCCTTGTCCCGCTCCAGGGCATCCAGGTATTTCAGGAACAGCAGCCAGGAAGACTGCTCGGTGTAATCCAGCTCACTGGTGCACCCGGCGTCCTTGTGCAAGATGTCGTCAATGTTCTTGAAGGTCTGTTCAAACACGTATGGGGCCTGCCTGCTGGATGGATGTGGGGTGAGGGGATATGGAGGGAGGTCAAGCCGGTTGATCAGGATCCTGCATCCACGCGGCGATGTCGCGCTGCCCATGCAGCACACGCCAGACCTCAACATGGTCGGGTCGCTCGACGTAGAAAACCAGATGCGGGTAACCGGTCAGCGGCCAGGCGCGCAACCCGGGCAGATTGAGTTCATGCGCGTGACGCGGTGAGCCAATGCCTGGGTGGCGGCCGATGTGGGCATAAGCCTGCTCAAGCGCGTCAATGAAACCGAGCGCTGCTTGAACTGCGCTCTCCCCCAGATAGAAGGTCAGGGCCTCTTCGACGTCATGGTTGGCCTGCTCACGAGGGACAACAGCCTTGGCCTTCACCTTGCAGCGCCAGCCTTGGTGATCTTGCGAACCCGGTCACGCAAACCTTCGAAGTAAGCGCCATCGGCCGGTGCGGCCGGCGCGGAAGCGGCGCCAGCAAGAAGCAACTCACGCAGCTTCAGTCGATCCTGATCCTTGCGAATCAACTCGCGCACATACTCACTGCTGGTGCCGTAACCACGCTGGCTGACCTGCTCGTCCACAAAAGACTTCAGCGTGTCCGGCAAGGAGATGTTCATCGTGCTCATGCCGGCAGCTTAGGAGAGTTGGCAAAATTTGGCAAGCCTCACTCCACCGTCACCGACTTCGCCAAATTCCGCGGCTTGTCCACATCCGTCCCCCTTGCGCACGCCGTGTGATACGCCAGCAACTGCAGCGGCACCACGTGCAGGATGGGCGACAGCGCGCCATAGTGCTCAGGCAACCTGATCACATGGATGCCAGGCTCAGCCTGGATGTGCGTGTCGGCATCGGCGCACACATACAGCTCACCGCCGCGCGCCCTCACCTCCTGCATGTTGCTCTTTAGCTTTTCCAGCATGGCGTCGTTGGGCGCCACGGTGACCACGGGCATCTCGGCCGTGACCAGGGCCAGCGGGCCGTGCTTGAGCTCGCCGGCCGGGTAGGCCTCGGCGTGGATGTAGCTGATTTCCTTGAGCTTCAAGGCGCCTTCCAGCGCGATGGGGTAGTGCAGCCCACGGCCCAGGAACAGGGCGTTGTCCTTGCGGGCAAAGGCTTCGGCCCAGGCCATGACTTGCGGCTCCAGCGCCAGCACCGACTGCAGGGCGGCAGGCAGGTGGCGCATGGCCTTGAGGTGCTCGGCCTCTTGCTCGGCACTGAGGTGTCCGCGCAGTTTGGCCAGGGTCAGCGTCAGCAGGAACAGGCCGGCCAGCTGGGTGGTGAAGGCCTTGGTCGATGCCACGCCGATTTCCACACCCGCACGCGTCACGTAGGCCAGTTCGCACTCGCGCACCATGGCGCTGGTGGACACGTTGCAGATGGTCAGGGTGTGCGGCATGCCCTGTGAGCGGGCGTGCTTGAGGGCGGCCAGGGTGTCGGCCGTCTCACCCGACTGGGTGATGGTGACGATGAGCGTGCGCGGATCGGGCACGCTGTCGCGGTAGCGGTATTCGCTGGCCACTTCAATGCTGGTGGGGATCTTGGCAATGGACTCCAGCCAGTACTTGGCGGTGCTGCCGGAGTAATAGCTGGTGCCGCAGGCCAGGATCAGCACGCGGTCGATCTGGGCAAACACGGCCGCAGCCTTGGGGCCAAACAGGTCGGGCGTGATGCCGGCGACGCCTTCCAGCGTGTCGGCAATGGCGCGCGGTTGCTCGAAGATTTCCTTCTGCATGTAGTGGCGGTAGGGGCCCAGCTCCACCGCGCCGCTGTGGGCGGTCACGGTGCGCACGGGGCGCTCGCGCTCGGTCATGCGTTGCAGTTCGGTGGCGCCCGGGGCGCGGTGCTCGATCCAGTGGCGACCGGGCTGCAGGTCGACCACGTCGCCCTCTTCCAGGTAGACGATCTGGTCGGTCACACCGGCCAGAGCCATGGCATCAGACGCAAGGAAGCGCTCACTCACATCCGTACCCCCCACACCAAGCACCAGGGGTGAGCCTTGGCGGGCCCCCACCACGCGCTGCGGCTCGTCGCGGCAGAACACGGCAATGGCATAGGCGCCGGTCAGGCGGGCCGTGGCGGTCTTGACGGCGGCCAACAGGTCACCGTCATAGAGGTGGTCGACCAGGTGGGCAATGACCTCGGTGTCGGTCTGGCTCAGGAACACATAGCCCTTGGCTTGCAGTTCGGCGCGCAGGGCTTCGTGGTTCTCGATGATGCCGTTGTGGACCAGGGCGATGCGGCCGGGGCGGGTGGTGGGCGCGTCCTGCCCGGGGCCGTGCGAGAAATGGGGGTGGGCGTTGTGCACCGCGGGGGCGCCGTGGGTGGCCCAGCGGGTGTGGGCAATGCCCAGCGAACTGCTCAGCCCGTCGGCGTCGACCTGGGCTTGCAGTTCGGCCACGCGGGAGGTGCTGCGGGCGCGCTGCAGGTGCCCGTCGCGCAGCACGGCCACGCCGCAGGAGTCATAACCCCGGTATTCCAGGCGCTTGAGGCCCTCGACCAGGACAGGAACGATGTTGCGCGAACCAACGGCGCCGACGATGCCACACATGTTGCAAGTACTCCAGGAGGGGGATGGGTCATCCTAGCGCCAAGCATTTGGGATTACACACCATTTTTTACCACTCAATGAAAACTTCAACCAGAGCTCCATCGACATCGGTAAAGTAATCCGATAAATTACATTTTATGAGAAATGAATCCAAGCCACTGGACAACATCGACCTGCAACTGCTGAACCTGCTGCAGCGGGAGGCGCGCCGGTCCATCCAGTCCATGGCCGAGTCCCTGGGCCTGAGCAACACCACCTGCCACCGCCGCATCAAGCGTCTGGAGGACGAGGGCTGGATCGAGCGGCACGTGGCCATCGTCTCGCGCGACCGCCTGCGTCAGGCCGGGTTGACCGGCCTGCATGCCGTGATCGAGGTGACGCTGGAGCAGCAAACCCACGAGGCCATGAGCCGCTTCGAGCAAGCCGCCGTGGGTGACCCGTGGGTGGAGCAATGCTGGCAGGTCTCGCCAGGGCCGGACTTCATGCTGGTGGCGCAGGTGCCGCACATGGAGGGCTATCAGCAACTGGCGCAACGGCTGTTCACGTCCAGCCTGGCGGTGCGCAATGTGCGCACCTTCTTTGCGGTGCGACGCGCCAAGTTCGGCACGACGATTGCGCTGCCGGGCTGACTCAGGGCTGCAAAGGCGCCAGGGGGTCGACCAGAACGGTCTCGATCTTCAGGTCCAGCGGCTCGCCATCCAGCGGGTGGGCCAGGGCCGGCTGCTGGCCTGCTGCCAGCGCCAACGGACGCACCAGCCCTCCGGGTTTGGGCATGCTGGCGGGCACCTCGGCCGCCACCGCAGTGGTCACCGCCCGGGCGTCGTAATGCGCCGCCAGGGCGCGCTCGGCCGCCATCTCCTCCGACACGCGCAGGCTCCACCACACGGTCAGGCCCACGACCAACGCCCCCACAGCCGCGCCGAGGGGGATCAGGCGCTTTCGGGTGGTCCAGGGGTTGGGCGCGGGGCGCTCGGTCAGGGCCGCCCAGTTGATCTCGGGCAGGTCATCCACAAAACGCGACAGCATCTCGGTGTCCTGCGCCGCGGGCGGTGCAGGCGCAGGCGCCGGACGCTCGGCCCGGGCCGCACGCCGCGCTGCGCGGGCCTCGCGGGCTTGCGCGGCAGTATCGGTGCCGATGAAGGGATCGTTCAGGGTGGCGTCGTAGGCAGCACGGGCCTTGGGGTCACACAACAGCTCATACGCGGCATTGAGGGCCGCCATGTCGGTGTTGGCGCCCTCGGACTGGCCGTGGCGATCCGGGTGCTGCTTGGCCGCCAATGCCCGGTACGCCGCACGGATGACTTCCAGCGGCGCATCCCTGCTGACCTTCAGGCGTGCGTAGTGATCCAGTTCCATTTGAACATGGTAGCGGCTCGCCACCCCGCCCAACCGGTCGGTTGATCAGGTTTTTGGGATCTTCTTGGGTCGAACCCAGCCAGACAGGCTGACCTGTTTGCCGCGCGCCACGGTCAGCTGGCCGGCGGGGGCGTCCTTGCTCAGGGTACTCCCGCCCCCGATGGTGGCACCGGCCCCCAGGGAGATGGGCGCGATCAGCACGCAGTTGGAGCCCACGTGCACGTCGTCACCGATCACGGTGCGGTGCTTGTTGGCCCCGTCGTAGTTGGCGGTGATGCTGCCGGCGCCGTAGTTCACGCGCTCGCCCACGGTGGCATCGCCCAGGTAGGCCAGGTGGTTGGCTTTGGCGCCCCGGGCCAGGGTGCTGTTCTTGACTTCGACAAAGTTGCCGATGTGGACCTCTTCGGCCAGCTCGGCGCCCGGGCGCAGGCGGGCAAACGGACCAATGAGCGAGCCCGCGCCGATGCTCACGCCTTGTGCGTCCCCGTCGATGTGGGTGAAGGGGTGGATGACCACACCAGGCCCGATGGCCGCATTGCGGATGACGCAGTTGGCGCCGATCTGCACGCCATCGCCCAGGCTCACGCCACCTTCAAAGATGCAGTTGACGTCGATGTCGACGTCAGCGCCGCATTGCAGCTGGCCGCGCAGGTCAAAGCGCGCCGGGTCAGCCAGGCGCACGCCCTGCTCCATCAGGCGGTGGGCCTGGGCGCGCTGGTAACGGCGCTCCAGGTCGGCCAGTTGCGCGGGGCTGTTGACGCCCAGCACCTCGACTTCGTCCTGCGGTTGGGCGGCGACCACGCTCACGCCATCGGCCTGCGCCATGGCAACGACGTCGGTCAGGTAGTACTCGCCCTGGGCGTTCTTGTTGTCCAGCCGGGCCAGCCATTGCTTGAGGCGCGCGGTGGGCGCAGCCATCATGCCGGTGTAGACCTCGCGAATGGCGCGCTGCTCAGGGCTGGCGTCCTTGTGCTCGACGATGGCCAGCACGCGCTTGCCCGAGGCATCACGCACGATGCGGCCGTACCCGGTGGGGTCGGCCAGGTCGATGGTCAGCAGCGCCAGGTGCTCACCGGCACAGGCATCGACCAGGGCCTGCGCCGTGCTGGCCTGGATCAGGGGCGTGTCGCCATTGAGGATCAGGGTGATGCCGCCCTCAGGCAGCACCGGCACGGCCTGTTGCACCGCGTGGCCGGTGCCCAGTTGCGGCTCCTGACGCACAAAGTGCAAGGGCGCCAGCGAAAACGCGGCCGCCATCGTGGACTCGACCTGATCGGCGCCATGGCCGGTGATGACCACCTGCTGGTCGGCCTGGAGGGTGCTGGTGGTGGCAATCACATGCGACAGCATGGGCTGTCCGGCCAGTTTGTGCAGCACCTTGGGGCGCGCGGACTTCATGCGGGTGCCTTTGCCCGCGGCCATGATGACGATAGACAGGGTCATGAAGATCAGGGTGCCGATGAGGGTTTGGCCGCGGCCTCGATGGTGACGCGGCGGGGGCTGATGCCCGTGATCGGGAAGTCCATCAGCGAGGCGCGAAACAGCGCCGGCATCAGGCTCTCGACCACGGTGCCGGCACGCTGGTGCACGGCATGGGTTTCATAGAGGGTCTGGTTGGTGCGGCGGTCGCGCACCAGCACATCGACCTGCATTTGCGAGCGCGGCGGCTCCATCTGGATGCCGATGCCCACGCCGCCACGGCCACCCCAGATGCCACCAAAGCCGACGGTGCCAAAGAAGCTGCCGTCGTAGGGGCGGTAGTAAGGATCTTCATACCGACCGACGGTGCGGCTTTGTGCGGCCACCTGCACCAGCACATCGGCCTGGTCGGCCGAGGCCACTTTCACAAAGCCCTTGGCGGCCAGCTCGGGCGCTGCAGCGGCCTCCACACGCGACTGGAAGTCGGCCTGGCTTTGCTGCGAGGGCAGGCGCTCGAACACGTAGCGGGGCTTGGCCTTGTCCTGCGGCCACTGGCCGTAGCTGGACACGTCGGCCGAGATGGTGCTCATGCTGCCGCAGGCCGACAACAGGCCCGCCGCGGTCAGCACCGCCAGGCCACGCAGGGCCGAACGACGGGAAGCACGACTTGAATCACTCAAGCGGGTCAGGTTGAACATGGCAGTCTCCAGGGGGTGGGGTGCGGACCAGGTCAGTCGTCGGGGTCCGTGTCGACGTCAGCGGCCGCGCGGGGGCGCTTGAGCAGGTCCAGCGAGATGGTGGCCGCGCCCGCCACGGGCGTGCCGCAGCCTTCGTCCTCGTCAAAAGCGATGTCACCGCCGACCACAGGCTTGCCGGTGGCTTCGATGGTGGTGAAGGGGAAGAGCTTGCGGTCCATCAGGTGCGAGGGCACCACATTGGCAAGGGCGGTGAACATGTTGTCGACCCGGCCGGGGAATTTGCGGTCCCATCCCTGGATCATCTCCTTCATGGCTTGCCGCTGCAGGCCGTCCTGGCTGCCGCACAGGTTGCAAGGGATGATGGGGAACTCGCGGTGGGTGGCAAAACGCTCGATGTCCTGCTCACGGCAGTAGGCCATGGGCCGGATCACGGTGTGCTCGCCGTTGTCAGTGACCATCTTGGCCGGCATGCCCTTGAGACGCGAGTTGAAGAACATGTTCATGAACAAGGTCTCCAGGATGTCGTCGCGGTGGTGGCCCAGGGCGATCTTGGTGCAGCCCAGCTCCTTGGCCACGCGATACAGGATGCCCCGGCGCAGGCGCGAGCACAGGCTGCAGGTGGTCTTGCCCTCGGGGATGACCTTCTTGACCACGCTGTAGGTGTCTTGCTCTTCGATGCGGTAGGGCACACCCACTTTGGTGAGGTACTCGGGCAGCACGTGCTCCGGAAAGCCTGGCTGCTTCTGGTCGAGGTTCACCGCCACCAGTTCGAAATGGATGGGGGCACGCCGCTGCAGGTTCATCAGGATGTCGAGCATGGCGTAGCTGTCCTTGCCCCCCGACATGCAGACCATGACCTTGTCGCCCTCTTCGATCATGTTGAAGTCGGCAATGGCCTGACCCACCTCGCGGTGCAGGCGCTTGCTGAGCTTGTTCATCTCGAAAGCGTGTTTTTTGGCCTTGGCGTGGGCTTGCGCATCGGCCTCCGGGGTGGAGGCCTGGGACAGGATCTGGGGGGAGACGGCGTCGTTCATCCCGGCATTTTCGCCGATCTGGGGCTTTCTGGCCAATCGGCCGGTTTGCTCAGGGTGACGGCGGTGCCGCCATCGGGGTGGGGCTGCACGCTCAGGGTCGCGCCCAGCACCTGGGCACGGCGGCGCATGTTGTCCAGCCCGTGCCCACCCTGGGGCCCCGGCTGGCCCAGGCCCACCCCGTTGTCGATGATGGCCACACCCACCCCCTGTCCCAGCGGCTCCACCCTGAGCAGCACGCGGGTGGCGTGGCCGTGTCGCACCGCGTTGGTCACCGCCTCCTGAACGATGCGCAGCAGGTGCAGGGCGTTGGGGGCGTCCAGCCAGGCTTGCGGCGCGATGTCGCCCAGGACCTGCCAGTCCAGTTGCACGCCGGCCGCCTGCAGGCGCGGTGCCAGCCTGAAACGCAGGCTGCCCAGGATCAGCACGGGGTCACGGTCTTCCAGGTTGCTCATGGAATCGATGGCCACACGCAGGTCGTCCAGACAATCCTGGATGGTCTCGGCCAGAACCACGCGCTCGGGCCCATCGGCACGGGCCATGCGCAGTGCGGTCAGCAGGTGCAGGCCCAGGCCGTCGTGCAGGTCGCTGACCAGGCGCTCGCGCTCCTGTGACAACACCTGCGCCCGCTCGGAGGCCACCAGTTGCTCGAATTTTTTTTGCAATTGCGCGCGCTGCACCTCCACCTGATCCTGCAGGTTGTGGGACAAGCGCTCGGACTGCAGCAAGGCCTGCCAGTAGCGTTGCGTCCAGACCAGGGTGATCGACAGAAACAAGGGAACCGCGGCGTACTGCCGCAAAAACAGTTGACCCACCGTTTCCTGGTCACTGGCCACCTGCAAATCGCTGACCATCAGCGCCAGGTACACCAGACCTGCCACAGCCACAGAAGCAACGGACGCGGAACGCACCCGAAAGGCCGCGCTCAACAAATGCCATTGGCTCCAGAGCGTCAGGACCAGCGCACCTGCGCCAAAGGGTTTGAAGAGGCGCCTCAGTTCGGCGGTGTCATCAGGCGCGGTCAGCAGCATGCTCATCAAGCAAACATAGCCCAGCGGCAAGGCTCGCTGCCAACCCGGCAGCCTCCCCTGACGAAGCACCCAACGGCTGTACTCCACCGTGAACAAGGCGAACAGCCCCACGAACATGATCGCCCCCACCAGGGACCACTGGTTCCACAAGCGGTTGTCCCAGGCGCTGGACCAAGGGCTTTGCACCAACACAAAATTGAGGTTGCGAACGCCCCAGACCAAGGCAGCCAGCGTGAACCAGGCAAACATGGTGTTGCTTGGCGAGCGAGCCCAGAGCACCGCCCCATAGACCGCCATGCTGAGCACCATGACCGAGGTGATGAGAGTGCCCGTGTTCTGCCAGAAATGGCGCTGCGCCCAGGATGCCTGCAGCACCTGCGGATCACCCACATGGATCGGCCCCAGCCCACTGCGGTACAGGCGATAACCCATGAGCAGCACGCGCAGTTCATTGACCTGCCCAGGGGGCTTGAGCAGCGCAGGCGGCACGTTGAAGATCAACGGGGTGTAGAAGTGCCGAGTCACCGGCTCCTGCATGCGGCCCTGAACCCCGATCAGGTGCCCGTTGACACTCACTTGCGCGTTCATGCTGACATAGGGCAAGTAGACAGCCAACATGGCCGACGAGGACGGACCCGAGGCAAAGCGAAGCCGATACCAGACGTAGCCTTGGTAGTCAGGTCGGCGCGCGTCCCATGCGTCTGGCAAGGTCACCGCTTGCCAGGCGGCATCCGGGGCAGGTGCTTGCTGCGGGTAGGCCGCCCCGGCAAGGAGCACCTCGCCCTGGGTGAGGGTCTGGACACCGGGGCCGGTCGGATCCGGCAACTGGCAGCCGCCCAGCCCCAGCAGGCCGCACACCCACACCAACAGGAGCAGCCAGCGCCGAACCATCAGCCCAGGGGCGGCCGGCCCTGGGCCGCCTGAAGCTGGTTGTACTCGTAGACGGCCTCGCTGCGCGAGTTGACCGACAGCTTCTGATAGATGCGTTTGACGTAGGTGCGCACCGTGTTGGCCGACACGCCCAGCATGTCGGCGCCCTCCTGATAGCTGAAGCCTTTGGCGATGAAGGTCAGCACCTCCAGCTCGCGAGCCGTCAGCGCCTGGGCCGAGGCGGCCTCCGCCGCCACCTCAGGGGCTTCCGTCGTCCCGCCCGCGGGGATGCGGTGACGTCGGATCAAGGTGCGCGCG
The DNA here is from genome assembly GCA_035438885.1 of Aquabacterium sp. Classification (GTDB taxonomy): domain Bacteria; phylum Pseudomonadota; class Gammaproteobacteria; order Burkholderiales; family Burkholderiaceae_C; genus Aquabacterium. The sequence continues at coordinate 9,803 of DAORJC010000088.1, forward strand.
ATTTGAGGGCTCAAGGGTGAGCCGCCTTCGCGCAGATGCTGCAGTTGCTCACCGAGGTCATCGAAGCTGGAGTCCTTGAGCAGGTAGCCGCTGGCACCGGCTTCGATGGCCGACACCACATGGGCCTCATCCCCAAAGATGCTGATGACCAGAACCTCGCACTGCGGGTGCAGCCGGACGGCGCATTCAATGACTTCGGTGCCCGAGCCATCGGGCAGGCCCAGGTCGGTCAGCACGATGTCGGGGCGCTGCATCTGCAACCACTGGCGGGCCTCGGTCACGCTGGCACTGCAGTGAACCTGAACGCCCGGCGTGGCTTGCAGTTCTGACGCCAGCCAGTGACGGGTGGCCACATCGTCTTCAACGATGAGGATGAGCTCGGAGCGAGGCGTCGTCATGAGCCCAAAGTCTAGAGGCTAAACATCCCTGGACTTCTGGCTCCCCCATGAGCAGGGGTCACATCTTCGTGTGACAACGCTGCCATGTGCTTTGTCAGACAGTGTGTATCTGTGTGTGAATCAACAGGGAAACAAGATGCAGTCGTTGAAGTTGAAGTCGAGCCTGATGTCGTGGGTGGCGGTGGCGCTGATCAGCGGGCTCAGTGCCTGCGGCGGTGGCGGAGATGACACCCCACCATCGCTGCAAGGCCTGGCGGCCACGGGCGCGGCCCTGGCCAATGCGCCTTTGGTGGCCAAGTGCGCCTCAGGCCCCGAAGTTTCGGGGGTGACCCAAGCCGACGGCAGCTTCAACCTCTCGCTCGATGGCGGACAGACCCTGCCGTGCCTGCTGCGCGTGACACAAGCCTCACCAGAGGTGGTGTTGCACAGCCTGGCCACGACAGCCGGCCGCGTGAACATCACCCCCTTGACCGAGCTGATCGTGGCGCGAGCGGCCGGGCAGACGCCCGCCTCCTTGTTCGACACCTTTGACGTGGCCCGTGTCCGCGAAACGGCTGACGCCCTGCCCACCGCCATCAACGCCCTGGGCGATGACCTGGTGGCGGCGGGCCTGAGCCGCCCGGCCATCAACCCCTTGACCGGCACCTTCGTGGTGGGCGATGCCGAAGACCAGATCCTGGACGCCATCGGTGTGCGCCTGCTGGCCAACGACCTGACCCTGGACACCCTGGTGGCTCAGAGCACGGAAGGCAGCCTGCCGGGCCTGGCGGAACCTGAGCCTGACCCAGGTTCGGGCGGGGGCACAGGCGGGGGTGCCGGTGGCGGTACTGGTGGGGGAACAGGCGGAGGAACGGGTGGTGGCACCGGTGGCGGCACTGGCCCCAGCACCTTGTTCGGACGCAACAAGATGCCCGCCGATGTGGCCTTGCTGCAGGGCCTGTCCGGCACCGTGAAGAACTACGGCTCGGCCGAACCCGTGGGCACCGATTGCAGCTACAGCTACGCCAACGGCACGCTCACGGTCAGTGCTGGCAGCACCACCATCAGCGCCACCTTCAACGGCGAGGCAGAAGACCGGGTGAACGCC
>DAORJC010000089.1:0-11178 GCA_035438885.1 Aquabacterium sp.
GTCGCGTGGACCTGGCCTCCTCGTGCACCGGCATCATCAGCCCCAAGGAGCGCCTGTCCGTGGGCGACAAGATGGGCGCAGGCGATGCGATTGTGTTCCTGGCCTCCAGCGGCATCCACGCCAACGGCCTGTCGCTGGCCCGCAAGCTGGCCGAGCGCCTGCCCCAGGGTTACCTGACCGACATCGGGGGCGGCCTGACCTACGGCGAGGCCCTGCTGGCCCCCACCACCCTGTATTCGCCGGTGACGGAAGCCCTGGCCAAAGCCGGCGTGTACCCGCACTATTGCGCCAATGTGACCGGTCACGGCTGGCGCAAGCTGATGCGTCACCCCAAGAACCTGACCTACCGCATCACCGCCGTGCCCGAGAAAACCGCCGTGCTGGCCTTCATGCAGAAGGAATGCGCACTGGACGACCACGAGGCCTATGGCACGCTGAACATGGGCGCCGGTTTTGCCCTGTACGTGGCGGCCGATCAGGCGCAACAGGTGGTCGACATCGCCCAATCGCTCGGCATTGCAGCCCTGATCGCCGGCCGTGTCGAAGACGGCCCCAAGCAGGTCGTGATCGAGCCTCTGAACGTGGTTTACGGCGCCGAAGAACTGCAATTGCGCTGACAGCTTCGGTTCAGCCGCAGAGCCGGGAAAGGCCTGCTTTCTTGCCCCAACACGAGAAGGACACAGCAGTAAGAATGGATTGAAGTTCCGGAAACGGGTGCCGATAAAAGATTGTCGATCGGGTCGTTCACGCGTCAGTGACGATCCGTGAACGTGATCGAAGTGTCCCGCCCTCATTCCAACAGGACAAGTCCATGCCAATCGTCCGATTTCTTCTTCTGCTTGCCGCCTTCCTTGGCCTCATGCCTGCTGCGGCCCTTGCTGCCGAAGCGCCGAAGGTGTGCGACTCTTGTCACATCGTCGTCTCCAGCCTGGACAAGCCGGTCAAGTTGACTGGCAACTGGCTGTTCACTCGTGACGATTTGCCGCAAAACAAGGACGTCAACCTTGACACCAGCCAATGGAAGCTGATCAAGGCGCCTGGCCCCTGGAAAGGCGCATACGAAGACAAGAAGAACCACATGGTCGGCTGGTACCGTGGCACCTTCGAGTTCGCGCCAGAGCTCAAAGGACAGGAGGTGGTGCTGCTGCTGAACACCTACATGGCCCGCATGGAGGTGTTCGTGGACGGCCAAGAGGTGTACAAACGCCCGCACGACATGAACGTCGAGCGCTACTACTCGATCCAGGCCGCGCCGGTTCGCTTCAAGGTGACGCAAGGCAAGCACGTGGTGACCTTCCGCGTGGTCACGCCGCTGATGGCGGGCGTCTACGGCTTGCCTTTCGAGATGCACAAGTACGACCAGCACGACACCAGTCTCGTGCTGCACCAGGTTTACGGCGGCGAGGCTCGCGTCATCATCGCGTACGGCCTGCTGGCCTTTGGCTTGTTTTTCCTGGCCGTCTTCGCCAAAACCCGTTACCCGCTCTACCTGTGGGCCGGCCTGGGCGGCACCATGATCTTCCCGTTCTTCGCAGCACCGGGTGATTACTGGCTGAAGCTGTTCTCGCCTGAACCTTTGGTGTACCTGCACTACACCGGGCTGGTGGGCATCTTCTGCATCCTGATGTTCTGCCAGTACCTGTTCCACGAGTTCATGCCCAAGCGCAATGTGGCCATCGGCGTGGCCTATGTGGTGCTGTGCAGCATCATCGGCTCGATGCTTGTGCACCCCAACCTGGACCTGTTCCAGCCTGTGCGCGCACTGCTGCTGGTCCTTTGCCTGGTGGGCAGCTTCCCGATCTTCCCGATCGCGTATCGGGCGATCCGTCTCAAAAAGGTCGGTAGCAGGACCATCCTGCTCGCAGCGTCGGTCCTGATCATCTCGGGTTTCAACGACGTGGGCCTGGCCCTCGGCAAGATTGCCTCCGTGCCCACCATTTCCTACGGTGTCGCGTTCTTCATGATGTCCATGCTCCTGGTGGCCACCCGGATCTTTTCCCAGACCTTCATGGACAACAAGACCCTGGTGAAGGATCTGAAATCCATGAACGACAACCTGGAGGGCCTGGTCTCCGAACGCACCGAACAGCTGCGCGAGAAGACCCTGGACATCCAGTCGATGCTGCAAAACATGCCACAGGGCGTGTTGACCATGACGGCCGACAACAAGATTCACCCCGAGTACTCGGCCTATCTGGAGACGATTTTCGAGACCAAGGACATCGCGGGCAAAAATGCGATCGAACTGTTCTTCGCCGACTCCAACATCGGCTCCGACGCGCTGTCCCAAGTGGAAGCCGCCGCCAGCTCGTGCATCGGCGAAGACAGCATGAACTTCGAGTTCAACTCGCACCTGTTTGTCACCGAGATCGACAAGACCATGGCCGATGGCCGTGTGAAGTCGCTTGAGCTGGGTTGGTCACCCATCTGCGACGCCAACGACACCGTCGAGAAGCTGATGGTCTGCGTGCGCGACGTGACCACACTCAAGCAGTTGGAGCGAGAAGCCGGCGCGCAAAAGCGCGAGTTGGAGATCATCGGGCAGATCCTGGCCGTGAGCCAAGAGAAGTTCAACGACTTCACCGACGGTTCGATCAAGTTCATCGAGCACAACCGCCAACTCATCGAAAGCGGTGAATCGAAGGACATTGAACGCATCAACCTCCTGTTCCGCAACATGCACACGATCAAGGGCAATGCGCGGACCTACGGCTTGAGCCACATGACCAACCTGGTGCACGAGGCTGAGCAGGCCTATGACGAGCTTCGCAAGAACGATGAAGCCGTGTGGGAGCCCGAGTCACTGCTGACACGCCTGAACGAAGTCAAGGTGCTGGTCGAAGAATACGCCCGCGTCAACGAACACGTGCTGGGCCGCAAAGGTCCAGGTCGCCGCGGCGCCGTCGAGAAGTACCTCATGGTCGAGAAAGACAAAGTGGAAGACTCTTTGCGTCTGCTGTCAGGCGTGGACCAGACCGACCTGGTCGCCATGCGCGGCGCACTCAACCAAGTCAACCGCACACTGATCCTGATCGGCACCGAGCGCATGGAAGATGTGATCGGCGGCATCGTCGATTCGCTTCCCTCCCTGGCCAAGGAGCTGGGCAAGGAAGCGCCCGTTGTGCGCATCCAGGACCATGGCATTGTGGTCCGCACTCAGATCAGGGGCTTGCTCAAGAACCTGTTCACTCACCTGTTGCGCAACTCGATCGACCATGGCATCGAAGCGGCCGATGTACGGCTGGCTGCCAACAAGCCGGCCGCCGGTCGCATTGACATCGATCTGTCTCTGGTCGATGGCAAGCTGCTGATCAAGCTGAGTGACGACGGTCGTGGCATGGCCCTTGGCAAGATCCGCGAGCGGGCCTTGAGCATGAACCTGATGACTCCGGAGCAAGCCCAATCGGCGCCAGCAGTGGCCATGATGATCTTCGCGTCAGGCTTTTCAACGGCTGCGCAAGTCACCGAGGTCTCAGGCCGAGGCGTGGGCATGGATGCCGTCAAGGGCTTCCTGGAGAACGAGGGTGGCAGCATCAACATCCGCTTGCTGGGCGACACAAAAGCCGACTTCTGCTCGTTCGAGTTGCTGATCACGCTGCCCGACAAGTTCGCGGTCGTGCCTGAGCCGATCAGCCCCAGCCAGGCAACGTCAGCCAGCCTCCTGCCTGGCGCCTTGGCAAGCTGACCGGACTTGGCCTAATTGATCTTGCAACTGCTGGAGAAGACATGCTTGTCTCAGTTCTCTTATTCTTGACCGGTCTGTTGCTGGGCGGTGCTGGTGCATGGACCCACCTGCGTCGAGTGAGTGAGCGACGAGAGAGCGCTCGACAAGCGGCATTCGATGCAACCGAAAGCGATTTGCGCCGATGCATCGGAGAGCTGGAGGCCCATCACCAACGTGAGCAACAACGGGTGGCGCAAGACCAGGCCACCTGGTCGGAGCAAATGGGCCAGTTGCAGCGTGATCACCAACAGGCTTTGCATCAGTTGGTCGCTCGCACCGAAGACACCAAGGGCCGCACGCTCAAGAGCTGCGAATCCCTGGAAGAAGCCATCACGCAGTTGCACGGGCTGATCCAGACGTTCGAGCGCTGGCATGCTGAGATGAACACCCTGCTGGTGCACAACCGCGAGATGCACAGCAAGAACGACGAGTTTGCCTCCATCGTCAGCCAGGTCATCATCGTGGCGCTCAACGCCACGATTGAGGCTGCCCATGCGGGTGAACAAGGTCGTGGTTTTGCCGTCGTGGCCAATGAAGTGCGCGTGCTGGCAGGACGGGCGGAGAAGCTGTCCAAGGACTACCGAAACAACCTGTACAAGAATGACCTGATCACGACCACCACCTTCCAGGACCTCCAAGCCGGCGGCAAGATGATCGTCGGTGCCGTGATGGAGCTCCAAACACTCAACAACAAGACCAAGCAGGCGTTGGTGGTTGAAACCGCCTGATCAGACCATGATAAGTGCCAATGCCAAAGACGGCTTCGACCATTTGTTGATCACGGCGATGAAGTCCACACTCGTGGCTTCGTCGGATGACCTGTGCGAGGTCCGTGTCATTGAAGACACCAGCGAGATCAAGGAAAAGAAGGTCGTCATTTTGACCGTCTCTTCCTACTTGTTCCGCTTGATGGCATTTGTTCACTTCACCTTGAATGAACCGATGAAAGCCCACCTGGCAAAGATCACCCGAGCAGAAGTGGCCGACATGGACGAGCAGGCCTTCTACGACGTGATCAGCGAGTGCGGCAACGTGTGCTGCGGCTCGCTGAACCGAGAGCTGGGGCGGTTCTACCCCCACATCGGGATGTCGACCCCCAACGTGCTGGATCGCAACTGCATTGACTATCTGCCGACACTGGACGCGGGCTACATCCGGCATTTCGAGGTGCGCATCAACGACTCGATCATCATGCATGCCAGCTTGTGCGTCTGCGACTACGCAGACATCGATTTTTCTGTCGACAAGACGGAGTCCACCGAGGACACGGGTGAGCTTGAGATGTTCTAAACCCCCTTGCATAGAAAGCTTAAGATGGGTGAGGCCAAAGATTTGATCAGTAAAGTGCTGGTGCTGGACGGTGAGTCTGCATGCAGCGAGCGAATCAAGACTTTCTGCGAAGAGCACAATTTGGTGGGCGTCAAAGCCCACGAAGACAATGTCATGGGCATCCTCAAGTCCAATGTGGACTTGGGCGGGATCTTGCTCTGGGAGCACTACGGCGGACAGGCCAACGGCGGCTTGGTCTATGCGCGGGAGATCCATGCGATTCGGCCCGAGTTGCCGATCTTCTTGAGACGTGACCGTCTGGAAACGCTCGAGGGCTTCGACGAACTGGATGCCAAGCTTTTCTATGCAGCCTATACCGCAGAGGGCATCGAAAAGCTGGGCCAAATCATCCAGGAATCGATCTTCAGCCTGGTCTACCCCAATGCCCTGGTGCGGGGCATCAGCGAGATCACGCGCGTGGCACTGGAAAGCCAGTTCAAGGAGGTCCATGTCGAGCTTGACACGCCCTACATCGTGCGAGACCGGATCATCTACGGCGAATTGTTCAGCTTGATCCCGCTGGAGAGCACCTGGTGTCGCGGCTACATGATGCTGCAGGCCGAGGAGCAGCCCTTGATGGACTTCGTGAAGAACGACAAGACCTCCATCGAGGCCAACGGCGCCTGTTTTCGCGACATCAACAATGTGCTGGGCGAGGCCACCAACATGATCTGGGGCTCGTTCAAGAACCGCTTTGTGTCGAGCGAAAAGAGCTCGGGCTACCTGGCGCAGGTGCCGATCATCGTGAACCACCTTCACCGCTTCATTTCGTTTGGTTCGGAGGACCCGCAGCTTTGTTTCAAGTACACCTTGGTGGACCAAAACGACCCTAGTCAGTCCATCGTGATCTACCAACGGTTCGTTTTCAACCTGAACTGGTCGCCGGACAACTTCTCGGAGAACGAAACCTCTGTGGAAGAGTTGTTTGATTCTGGCGAACTGGAGCTTTTCTGAATTCCCGCTTTAAGGAGCAATGATCATGGCGCAAATTCTTGTCGTGGACGATTCGGCCACTGTGCGTAACGAAGTCACCGACTTCTTGAAGAAAAACGGCCTGGATGTCATCACCGCGGTCGATGGCCGTGATGGTCTGGTCAAGATGAAGGGCGATCCCGGCGTCAAATTGATCGTCAGCGACGTCAACATGCCCAACATGGATGGCCTGACCATGGCCGAGAAGATCCGCAGCGAGCTGGGCAATGCCAACGTCAACATTGTGATGTTGACCACCGAGAACTCGCCCATCATGAAGGAGCGCGGAAAAGCGGCCGGCATCAAAGGCTGGATCGTCAAGCCGTTCAAGGGCGATGCGGTGCTGGCCACCTTCAAGAAGCTCGCCGGCGCCTGACCGCCCCGCACCGAGCGCACTGGGCGCTCGGAAAGAACAAGGCGGACGACACTTTCGGGTGCGTCCGCCTTGTTGTTGGCGTGTCAGTTGCGAGTCAGTTGGGCCCCCACAGGGCCCCAGCAGCCAATCACTGGCCCAGCAAGTCCTCTTTGAGGTCGTCGTCGGCTGGCTTTTCGCCCAGCCAGATGCGCAGCAGGGCATTGTAAAAAAGAGGCTCGGGCATGGCTTCGGTCATGGGCTTGCCGTTGAGGGTCAACACCGTGCCTGTGCCGGGAACCCAGTCACCCAGGATCACATCACCCTTTTTCACGCCCGAGAGACTCTTGAAAGTGTCGCTGAACTTGCGCAGTTCGGCCGCCAGTTTGACCTTCTCGCCCGCATCCAGGTTCTTGTCGAGCGCGCCCATGAAGCTGGAGCCGACTTCTTCGCCGCTCAGCTCGCGCATCATCACAATTTTGAAGCGTTTGGGGCCTGGCGCTGCAAACACATCCGCGGCCCTGGTCTTCTTTTCCTGGAGGTAAACACCCAAGGCGTACACCTTGAAAAAGACCTTGACGCGAACGCCTGCGCCGCTGAGTACCAAGTCCTTGCCGCCGACTTTGGTGGCATCTTCCAGCTTGACTCCAGCAACTTCGACGGCGGTGGCCGAGACAGCAGCCAAGCCCAACACGGCGGCAGCAATGAACGAGGAGATCGGTTTCTTCATGGTGAGCGGTTCCTGAAAGGGCAAAGGGGTGCGTGCATGACGCAGACTTCAGCTATTTCGGCGGGCTTGGTCCAGACTGAAGGCCAGAAGATCCGGGATCTGACGGCCGATGACCCTGTTGATGTGCGCGTTGTTTTGAACGTCCGAACGCCCCGTCATGACAGGGTTAGCATACAATCACCCGTGACGGGCCTCCCCGCATGGGGGCGCGGCCAAACGGGTCAGGTCGGGAACGAAGCAGCCCTAACCGTTAGCCTCCAGTGCCGGGGTTCAGGCTCGTCACCCTATTTTTTGATGCCCCATGCGTCGCGGCTGGGACCGAACTTCCGCGAAGTTCGGGGCGAGTGTCCACACACCTCACGCCTCTCGCGCCCATGGCATCTTCTCCCTCCAGCATCGCCACTGTCCCGACCTCCACGGTCCGCATTGACCTGGGCGATCGCAGCTACGACATCCTGATCGGCCAAGGCCTGCTGGGCGACAGCCGCAGCTATGCCGGCCTGCCCAAGTCCAGCACCGCCCTGATCGTGACCAACACGACCGTGGGCCCGCTGTACACCGCACGGTTGCGCCAGGCCCTGAGCGCCCACCACGCCAAGGTGATGGACGTGGAGCTGCCCGATGGCGAGCAGTACAAGGACTGGCCGGCGCTGAACCAGGTCTTCACCAAGCTGCTGGACGAAGCGGCCGACCGCAAGACCGTGCTGTACGCCCTGGGCGGCGGGGTCATCGGCGACATGACCGGGTTTGCGGCGGCCTGCTACATGCGCGGCGTGCCCTTTGTGCAGGTGCCCACCACGCTGCTGGCCCAGGTGGACTCCAGCGTGGGCGGCAAGACCGCCATCAACCACCCGGCCGGCAAGAACATGATCGGGGCGTTTTATCAGCCCCAGCGCGTGATCTGCGACCTGGACACCCTGGACACGCTGCCCCAGCGAGAACTGCTGGCCGGCCTGGCCGAGGTCATCAAATACGGCCCGATTGCCGATGCGGATTTCCTGTCCTGGCTGGAGGCCCACATGGACGCGCTGCTGGCGCGTGACCGTGTGGCGCTCAAGCACGCCATCCAGCGGTCCTGCGAGATCAAGGCCTGGGTGGTGGGCCAGGATGAGAAGGAATCAGGCCTGCGTGCCATCCTGAACTTTGGTCACACCTTTGGCCACGCGATCGAATCCGGCCTGGGCTACGGCGAATGGCTGCACGGCGAGGCCGTGGGTTGCGGCATGGTCATGGCCGCCGATCTGTCCCAGCGCCTGGGCCTGATCGACGCCAGCACGGCCCTGCGCATTCGCACCTTGATCGAACGCACCGGCTTGCCCGTCGAGGGCCCGCAATTGGGCGCCGACCGTTACCTGGCGCTGATGCAGGTCGACAAAAAAGCCGAAGGCGGCGAGATCCGCTTTGTGGTGATCGACGAGCTGGGACGTGCCAGCATGCGCCCGGCGCCCGAGTCCATGGTGCGCGACGTGATCGCCGCCAACACCTGATCAGGACCCTGCATCCCATGTGGCTTGCCCCGTACGCCAGTCTGCCCGAAGGCACCCGAGGGCGCCGTCATCCGGAGCCCCAGGCCCCGACCCGCAGCGACTTTCAGCGCGACCGCGACCGCATCGTGCACAGCACGGCGTTTCGGCGCCTGGTCTACAAGACACAGGTGTTCCTCAACCACGAGGGGGATCTGTTTCGCACCCGGCTGACGCACTCGCTGGAGGTGGCGCAACTGGGGCGCTCCATCGCCCGATCGCTGGGCCTGAACGAGGACTTGGTCGAGGCCGTGGCCCTGGCCCATGACCTGGGCCACACCCCCTTTGGTCACGCCGGGCAGGACGTGCTGAACGAATGCATGGCCGATCACGGCGGGTTCGAGCACAACTTCCAGTCGCTGCGCGTGGTCGACTCGCTGGAAGAGCGCTACCCCGCATTTGACGGGCTGAACCTGACCTTCGAGACGCGGGAGGGCATCCTCAAACACTGCTCGCGCCGCAATGCCGAGGTGCTGGAGGCGCAAGAGCCAGCAGGCGTCGGGCGTCGTTTCCTGGACGGCAGCCAGCCCAGCCTGGAGGCGCAGTTGTGCAACCTGGCCGACGAGATCGCCTACAACGCCCATGACATCGACGATGGCGTGCGTTCGGGCCTGGTCACGCTGGATCAGTTCGAGTCCGTGCCACTGTTCGTGCACTTTCGGGACGAGACGCTCAAGGAGTTCCCCCAGGCCCGAGGCCGTCGCCTGCTGTTTGACAGCATCCGGCGCATGCTCTCGCAGCAGGTGTACGACGTGATCGACGCCACACGGGCCCGCATTGCCGAACACATGCCGGTCTCCAGCGATCAGGCGCGGCTGTGCCCGCCGCTGGTTCGGTTCTCTCCAGGCATGCGCGAGGCCAGCACCCAGCTCAAGAAGTTCCTGTTCAAGGAGCTGTACCGCCACCCGCAGGTCAACGAAACCACGGCGCATGCCAAGCAGGTGCTCTCCGAGCTGTTTGCCGCTTACGTGAATGCCCCGCACGAGATGCAGACCGACTTTGCCCAGCGCGAGGACCGTCACCGCGCCGTGGCCGATTACATTGCCGGCATGACCGACCGATTTGCCGTGCGCGAGCACGAGCGGCTGACAGGCCGCAAGGTGTTTTAGGCCCGCGAAGGCCGCCCGCCATGTCCGCCCTGTACAAAACTGCCCTGGTGATGATCGCCCGTGACGAAGCGCGCTGCATCGCGGGCAGCTTGCGCAGCCTGCGTCCGTGGGTGGACCACATGATCGTGCTGGACACCGGCTCACGCGATGGCACCCCGGACATCGCGCGCGCCGAGGGTGCCGTGGTTCATGCCTTCACCTGGGTGGACGACTTTGCCGCTGCTCGCAATGCGGCGTTGGACTTGAGTGATGCCGACTGGAACATCGTGGTCGATGCCGACGAGCTGCTCAGCCTGGGTGGCGAGGCGCTGGCTGCCCTGAGGCACGAGGCACCCACGTTTGTGGGCCGGATCGAGGTGTGCAGCCATTACCGAGAACAGGGTGCGGGTGGTGCTGGTGCTGGTGCTGGTGGTGCCCAGCACAGCGCTTCCAGCCGACTGGCGCGTGTGCTGCCCCGAGGCGTGCGCTACACCGGCCGCATCCATGAGCAACCTGTCTCAGACCTGCCCCGGCGGGACCTGCCGGTTGCGCTCTCCCACGACGGTTACCTGCCGGCACAGATGGCGACCAAAGGTGAGCGCAACCGCCGCCTGCTGGAACAAGCCGTTCAGGCCGCCCCTGGCGATGCCTACCTGCACTACCAGTTGGGCAAGGACCATGAGGTCCATGACCGTCTGGAGGCGGCGCTGGAAGCCTATGAGCAAGCCTCCCAACTGCTGGGTCCACAACCGGGTCGAGGCCCGGCATGGCGCCATGACCTGGTGCTGCGCAGTCTGTTTGTGCTCAAGGCGACGGGCCGGCTGGCGCAAGCCGTGCAAAGGGCGGAGGCCGAGCTGCCCTTGTGGCCGGATTCGGCCGATTTTTACTTTGTGCTGGGCGATGTCCTGCTGGACTTTGCTGCCGCGCACCCGGAACAAGCACCGGAGCTGGTGCCCATGATCCGCGGCGCCTGGGAAAACTGCCTGCAGATTGGCGACAACCCGTCCCTGGAGGGCACGGTGCATGGCCGGGGCAGCCATCTGGCCCAGGCCAATCTGGCGCTGCTGGCGGACTTGCTGCCGGAGTCTGGGCGGGGTTGATCGCTTTTTGGGAGCAGCGCGGGGCTGGGGTCTGAGGCGACTTCCGGCCAGGCTTCATGTGGGCGGTCCCGCTGGAAGCGGGACTGCCCTCCGATGCTCGCGCCGAGGTGGTGCCGGAGAACTCACTGCGCGGCCTGACGGCCGCTTCGTTCAAACAACTCCGGCAAGCTAGAGAACGATGCGCGCTGCGCGCGCCCACCTCGACGCTGCGCTTCTCAGCCCCCACAAGGCGCCCAGCCGGAAGTCGCCTCAGACCCTTTGCGCCCCGCTTGGTGGCGTGCCACGAGCCCGCGACCGTGGCGTGGCACCAGCGGGGCAACCAGAGCCGAGTCGGTGGCTGGCGGGGCGCCTGTGTGGGCG
>DAORJC010000090.1:0-11136 GCA_035438885.1 Aquabacterium sp.
CGGAGGACCATCGTCACGACCTGCGGTCATGACGTTGGCACCTGCCACACCGGGCAACAGTTTGTACAAACGGTGAGTGGCACGCCACACCCCGCGAGTGACCACCCCGGTCAAGAACCCCGCAGTGACCGCCGAAGCGGATGCGATGGTGCTCAGAGCCACCGTCAGGCGGTTGGGTCTTCCCTGATCATTCAGGGGGGACTCGGCATTGTTCATGTTCATGTTCGAACGACTGTGGATGCGAGAACATCCACCGCCGGGATGTCCTCTGATGAAATATCGTGGTGCAGATTGTGCACGTCCCTGGGATCGCCATTGTCCTGAAAGGGCAATGAATCCGGATTCAAACCGTGGACAGCCGCGCTGGAGAGCAATTGACGCAACACATCCAGGCCCTGCCCCTTGAGCGCACTCACAAAAACGCGAACGGCGCGGACGCCATCGGGCAATTCGAACACGTCCTGCTCGTGCAGGGGTTGCTGCTGCTCAGGCAGGGCATCGACCTTGTTGTAGACCAGGATCTGCGGAATGTCGGAGGCACCAATGGCCTTGAGCACCCGCTGGACTTCAAGCATCTGCTCCTCCAGCACCGGGCTGGCGGCGTCCACCACATGCAACAGCACGTCGGCCTCCACGGCTTCCAGCAAGGTGGCCTCGAAAGACTTGACCAGGGTGTGCGGCAGATCGCGGATGAAGCCCACCGTGTCAGACAGGGCCACGCTGCGCTGGGCATCGGCCAGGTAAAGCTGGCGCGTGGTGGTGTCCAGCGTGGCAAACAACTGGTTGGCAGCGTAAGAGCCGGCCTTGGTCAAGGCATTGAACAAGGTCGACTTGCCCGCGTTGGTGTAGCCCACCAGCGAGACCCGGAAGGTGCCCGTGCGTTCACGACCACGGCGCTGGGTGGTGCGCTGGCGCTTGACCTTGATGAGCTGGGCCTTGAGCGACTTGATCTTCTGGTCGATCATCCGGCGGTCCAGCTCCAGCTGGGTTTCGCCAGGGCCACCACGATGGCCCACACCACCACGCTGACGCTCCAGGTGAGACCAGCGGCGCACCAGTCGGGTCGACAGGTATTGCAGGCGAGCGAGCTCCACCTGCAACTTGCCCTCGTGGCTGCGGGCGCGCTCACCAAAAATCTCGAGGATCAGACCGACGCGGTCGAGCACCTCGACACCGAGGTGACGCTCCAGGTTGCGCTGTTGAGCCGGGGACAAGGCCTGGTCAAAGATCACGGCCTGCGCCAGGTGATCCTGGACCAGCAGCTTGATCTCGTCGGCCTTGCCGGAGCCCACAAACAATGCGGCGTCGGGCGCACGTCGGCGCGCGACCACCTTGGCGACGGGTTGGTCGCCGGCCGATTCGGCCAGCAGCGCCAACTCGTCGAGGGTCGGGTCAAAAGAGGATCCCGTCCCGAAATCGACGCCCACCAGCACCACCCGAGGGAGGCTCGGGTCACGCGACTCTAACGATGAAGAAGATGTCAAGGCGTCGGTGTTGCTTTGGCTGGTGGGAGAAAAACGAAATCAACCGATCACTCGGGGACGTCGTCGTTGGCGTGGAAGTTCACCGCGCGGCCTGGCACCACCGTCGAAATGGCGTGCTTGTAGACCATCTGGGTCACTGTGTTACGCAACAGAACCACGTACTGATCGAAGGACTCGATCTGGCCCTGAAGCTTGATGCCGTTGACCAGGTAAATGGACACCGGCACATGTTCTCTGCGCAGAAGGTTCAGGAACGGGTCTTGTAGGAGTTGCCCTTTATTGCTCACGATATGCTCCGTGATAGGAAAAGTTTGGGAAAGTGGACCTTATCACACACAGGGTCAACCTGTGCGGCAAGGGCTTGTCAACAAAGGTGCCGGGAGGGTGGTTTCCCACCCTTTTGGCACATTCATTCGTTGAACGGGTTGTCCGAGCGCTTCATTTCGATCCGCAAAGGCGTGCCCGTGAGCTTGAAATGCTCGCGGAAACGGCTTTCCAGGTAGCGCTTGTAAACCTCGGTGACGTGTTCCAGCGAATTGCCGTGGATCACGATCACCGGTGGGTTCTGCCCGCCCTGGTGGGCGTAGCGCAACTTGGGGCGCGAAATGCCGGCGCGCTTGGGCTGCTGGAACTCGACCGCCTCTTGCAGCAGGCGCGTGAGCACCGGCGTGGGCATCTTGCGCGTGGCAGACGCCCAGGCTGCAGCAATGGCTTTCCAGAGCGGGCCCAGACCCTGACGGCGCGTGGCCGAGATGTGCAGCACCGGGGCAAATTTCAGGAATGCCAGGCGCGTCTCGATCGAGCGGGCCAGCAGTTCGCGCTGGTAGGAATCGACCGCATCCCATTTGTTGATCGCGATCACCACGGCGCGTCCGCATTCCAGCGCATAGCCGGCAATGTGGGCATCCTGGTCAGAGACGCCCTGGGTGGCATCGATCAGCAGCACGACCACGTTGGCATCAGAGACTGCCTGCAGGGTCTTGACCACCGAGAATTTCTCGATCGCCTCAAACACCTTGCCTTTGCGGCGCAGGCCGGCGGTGTCGATCAGCTCGTACCGCTGACCCTCACGCTCGAAGGGCACAGAGATGGCATCGCGCGTGGTGCCGGGCATGTCAAAGGCCACCAGGCGCTCTTCGCCCAGCCAGGCATTGATCAGGGTGGACTTGCCCACGTTGGGGCGCCCGACCACGGCCAGCCGGATCGGACGGTCGGTCGGGTCGACCTCTTCTTCCTCAGCGTCTTCTTCAGGGAAGAAGCCCTCCAGCGAGGCCTCGACCAGGCTGCGAATGCCCTGGCCATGTGCCGACGAAATGGGAATTGGATCGCCAATGCCGAGTTCATAGAACTCAGCAATCAACGGAGACTCCTGCATGCCTTCGGCCTTGTTGGCCGCCAGCAGCACGCGCTTGTTGGCGCCGCGCAGGAACTTGGCGATGTCATGGTCCTGAGCGGACAAACCCGCCCGGACGTCAACCACAAACACCACCGCATCCGCCTCGGCCACGGCCTGGCGGGTCTGCTTGGCCATCTCCTTGAAGATGCCGGAGGTGCAGTCGGGCTCGAAGCCACCGGTGTCGATGACGATGAATTCATGGCCATTGAGGCGGCCCTCACCATAGTGGCGGTCGCGGGTCAGGCCCGCGAAATCGGCCACGATGGCGTCGCGGCTCTTGGTGAGCCGGTTGAACAGCGTTGACTTGCCCACATTGGGGCGACCTACCAACGCGATGACGGGTTTCATTCGGTATGTTCTACAAGAAATTGCGTGCGGGGCCCGATCACTGGGCCCGCAACGCGTAAAGGGTGCCGGCGCGCGTGGCCACCAGCAACAAACCATTGGCCACACGGGGTGGGCCGCTCAGGGCGCCATCCAGTGACACACGGGCCACCGTTCGGCCATCCTGGGGAGACAGAAGGTGCAACTGACCTTCCAGGTCAGCCACCGCCACCATGCCGGACCAGAACACGGGTGTGCTCAGGCCGCGGTACTGGAAGCGGTCGACACGCCAGAGAGTCTCGCCGGTTTCGGCTCGCCAGGCGGTCAGGCGATCGGCGCTGTCAGCACCCACCACCGTGGTGTCATCGGCGGCCACGCCCTGATACCCGGCTTGAGGGCGGGACCAACGCAGGGCGCCCTTGTTCATGTCCAGGCAACCCACGGAGAGCTGGAAGGCGCGAACACACAGATCGTCGTCAGAGCGAGCGGCGGGGCCCACCAGGTCGGCCAGGCGCTCGACCTCGTTGCTGCCACGGGGAACCCCGAGCGTGGCTTCAAAGCGGACGGCACCACGGGTCGGGTCCAGCGCCACCACGCGGGAGCTGTAGCCCACCACCAGGGTGTCGCGGAAGGCACTCAGAACACCGGGCTGAGCCAGCGACAGCGGGTCGGAGCCCGGGCGCTGGTACTGCCACAGCCAGCGGCCATTGGTGGCGTCATAGGCACGCACGCTGCGATCCACCGACTGCACGAACACGCGCTCACCGGCCACCAGTGGCGCCGTGATGACGCGACCGGGCAGGCGCTCGCGCCAGCTGGGTTGGCCGGCATCCAGGACCACCAGCTCGTTTTCTGTGGTGACCACGGCCGAGAAACGGCCATCGCTGCCCGTGCCGGCCGACAGCTTGGCACCCACGCTGGCACGCGAGCGCTCAGCGCCGGTGGTGGCATCGAGCGTCACCACCTGCCCATCGCTGGACGCGGCCGACACGGTGGTGCCATTGACGGCCATCCACAGAGGACCTTCGGCGGCGCCCAGTCGCGCCGTCCAGGCGGTGCGGACGGTCTGACTGGGTGTGAACGATTCGAGCGGGCTGGGCTTGGGTTTGCCGGAGCCGCTGCAGCCCGCCACCGTGGCCACGGCCAGGGTCAAGGCAGCCAGACGGCCAATGATGCTCAGTCCCCGGGAGTGCACAACTGTCATGGGTGTTTGTAGGTTGAAATGTTCGGGTCAGGGTGCCGCGGCAGGAACGAAGGAGCTCACGGCCGGAGGCGTGCCCAGGGCCGTCAACTTGCCTTCGATGAAGCGGCGGTATTCGACTGAAGGGTCCATGTCCTGGTAGGCCGACTGGTAGGCCTTGATGGCCTCGTCCTTCTTGCCCTGGGCCTGCAGGATGTCGCCGCGACGATCGGCCACCAGGGCCTTGTATTCTGCGGGGATGCTGCCGTCGAGCTGCTTGAGCGCGTCGTCGTATTTCTTGAGGTCCATCAGGACACCGGCCAGGCGCAGGCGGGCAATGGCCGCCAGGTTCTCGTTCTTGCCCTTGTCCGCCAGCCACTGCAGCGAGGCACGCGCGTCATCAGACTTGCCCTTGGCCAGTTGGACCTGAGCGGCCAGCAAGGCGCCCTGCTCCGTGAACGTGGCGCCCGCGTAATTGTCCTTGAGGTCGGAGAACACACGAGTGGTCTTGTCGACATCGCCCTTGATGGCGGCACGATCGAGCTCCTCGAACAGCACGGCGGCCTTGGTGGCGCGGTCGTTCTGCCAATAGAGATAACCCGTCCACGCAGCATAGGCACCCACGCACAGCACCAGCGTCCAGGTGATCAGGTTGCCGTAGGTCTTCCAGAAATGCTTGAACTGGTCGAGCTGTTCTTGTTGTTCGAGGTTGTATGTCGCCATGCCGGTCTCTTTGTCTCAGCGCGAGAAGATGGGAAGGAGGTGATTATCACCGGCCTTGGGGGCCAGGGACGATCACGCCCGATGAGATTGCAGTCGAGCCGCCCAGACCGCAGCATCCGCCAGCGATTCCAGGACCTGCTCGCCACCGCCTCGCAGCGGCTTGACGGCCACACGGCCCTGGGCCAGCTCGTCGGGCCCGAAGACCAGGGCAAACTGCGCGCCACTGGCATCGGCCTTCTTGAACTGCGATTTGGGACTGGCCGGGCCGTCCTTGCCTGCCGGGTTGAGGACCACTCGCGCGCCCTGGGCTCGCAGGGCCTCCAGCGTCGTCATGACCTGGGCCACCGGCACCCCGGCCAGGGTGATGGCAAAGGCGTCAGGTGCCTGAGGCTGCGGGAACTTGCCGAGCTCTTCGATCAGCAACAGCAGGCGCTCCATGCCCAGGCCCCAGCCGACCGCTGGCGCAGGCTTGCCGCCCAGTTGCTCGATCAGACCGTCGTAGCGACCACCACCACACACCGTGCCTTGCGAGCCCAGCTTGTCCGTGATCCATTCAAAGACGGTCAGGTTGTAGTAGTCCATGCCCCGCACCAGGCGGGTGTTGACGCGATAGGCAATGCCTGCGGCATCCAGCGACTGTTGAACCGCATGGAAATGGGCCAGCGAGGCCTCCCCCAGGAAATCGATCAGCTTGGGGGCTGCCTCCACCACAGGCTGCATGGCCGGGTTCTTGGTGTCCAGAATGCGCAGAGGGTTGCTGTGAAGGCGGCGTTTGGCTTCGTCGTCCAGCACGTCCTCGTGGGCCTGGAGGTGCTCGATCAGGGCGTCGCGGTGAGCCCGTCGCTCTTCAGGCTGGCCCAGGCTGTTGATCTCCAGGCGCACATCGGTGCCCACCTCGATGCCCAGGTCACGCCACAGCGCGGCCGACATCAGGATCAGCTCGGCATCCACATCGGGGCCAGCAAAACCCAGGACCTCGGCGCCCACCTGGTGAAACTGGCGGTAGCGGCCCTTCTGGGGGCGCTCGTGGCGAAACATGGGGCCGATGTAGTACAGGCGCTTGCCGCCTTCGTACAGGAAACTGTGCTCATTGACCGCACGCACCACACCCGCCGTGCCTTCGGGGCGCAAGGTCAGCTTGTCGCCGTTGAGGCTGTCTTCAAAGGAGTACATCTCCTTCTCGACAATGTCGGTGACCTCGCCCAGGCCACGCACAAACAAGGCCGTGGGTTCGACGATGGGGCAACGGATGCCCTGGTAGCCGTAACGACGCATGAGCGAGCGAACGGTCTCTTCCAGCCACTCCCAGCGCGCCGAGTCCGGCGGCAGGATGTCGTTCATGCCTTTGATGGCTTTGAGTTGCTCGGCCATGGGTGTGTCAGTTCAATCGAAAAACAGGGGGTGCAGGAGCCGATCAGAGCGAAGCGCCCTGCCCGGCCTGAAATGGGTCAGACGCGAGCGCCGCCGAAGCGCTTGGCGATGTAGTCCTCGACCAGGGTCTGGAACTCTCGGGCAATGCCATCGCCACGGAGGGTCAAGGCCTTTTCGCCATCAATGAAAACAGGTGCCGCAGGTGCCTCGCCATTGCCGGGCAGGCTGATGCCGATGTCGGCATGTTTGCTCTCGCCTGGGCCGTTGACGATGCACCCCATGACCGCGACCTTGAGGCCCTCGACACCCGGATATTGCGCACGCCAGACCGGCATCTGTGCCCGCAGGAAATCATCGATCTGCTTGGCCAGCTCCTGGAAGGTGGTGCTGGTGGTGCGACCACAACCGGGGCAGGCCGTCACGCTGGGCACAAACATGCGCATGCCCAGCGACTGAAGGATCTCGGAGGCCACCACCACTTCTTGCGTGCGGGCCTCGCCGGGCTGCGGTGTCAGGGACACGCGGATGGTGTCGCCAATGCCTTCTTGCAGCAAGATCGCCAGCGCCGCTGTCGATGCCACCGTGCCTTTGGTGCCCATGCCGGCTTCGGTCAGCCCCAGGTGCAAGGGGTAATCGCAACGTTGTGCCAGGGCCCGGTAGACGCTGATCAGGTCCTGCACGCCACTGACCTTGCAGGACAGGATGACCTGTTCGGGCTTCATGCCCAGCTCGCACGCGAAGGCGGCCGACTGCAAGGCCGAGGTGATCAGCGCTTCGTACATCACCTGGCGCGATTCCCAGGGCTGCGCACGCTGGGCGTTCTCATCCATCAACTGGGCCATGATGGCCTGGTCCAGGCTGCCCCAGTTGACGCCAATGCGCACCACCTTGTCGTGCTGCAGGGCCGCTTCGATCATCTGGGCGAACTGGCGGTCTTTCTTGTCGCCCTTGCCCACGTTGCCCGGGTTGATCCGGTACTTGGACAGGGTGCGGGCGCACTCGGGGAAGTCGGTCAGCAGCCGATGGCCGTTGTAGTGAAAGTCACCCACCAGCGGCACATCAATGCCCATCCGGTCGAGTTGCTCGCGGATGTGCGGCACGGCCTGAGCGGCCTCTGGGGTGTTGACCGTGATGCGAACCAGCTCGGAGCCTGCCAGTGCCAGCTCCTTGACCTGAATGGCGGTGCCGATCACGTCAACCGTGTCCGTGTTGGTCATGGACTGGATGCGAACCGGCGCATCGCCGCCGATGGTGACCACGCGATCACCCCAGGTCACCCGGGCCTGGCGGCTGCGCCGCGCGGCGGTGGAGGCAATGGGGATCGGATTCAGGCAGGAGGAAGACATGACAGCAGACGAAGGATCACTTGAGCTGAAGGCTCGCCACGTTGTTGCGGGTGAACGCCGCCAGCTCGATGGGTTGCCCCTGGTAGCTCAGACGCACGCCCCCGGCATTGCCGATCTTGACGGACAAGGGCGGCTTGCCGTCCACGCCCACCAGCTCGCCCATGGCCATCTGACGGAAAAACACCTTGGCACCCGTGGCATCGCGAACCTCGACCCACGAGCCATCGGTGGCCTGCAACTGCAGCGCTCCCTTGACGACAGGCACTGCTGTCACGGGCGTGGCGACCGCCGATGAGGCGGCTGTGGACGATGCCGCCGATGCCGCTTCAGGCATCAGTGGCAGCGATGCCGACGCATCGGGCACCGGTGGCTGCGCGGCCACCGGTTCCGTCGGTTCGCTGGAAGCCACCTCGGTGGCCGACGCGTTGAGTTGGGCCAGATCCGCAGGCAAGGCCGTGACGGCAGAAGCCGCAGGAGCCGCCGCCACCGGCGACGACTGAAGACGTGCGGTCCATTCGTCCAGCCAAGGCACCTGGGCCGGCCAGAAATAAACCACAACGGCAGCCAGCAAGATGGCGATGGGCGCCAGCCACTGGGGTTTGAAAACCAGCTTCCAGGGCACACCCACGGCCACATCCAGATTCAGCCGGGCCTTGGAGTCCTTGAAGGGCACGCCCCTGTGCTCACTGGCCGACAGATTCGGAGGCTGCGCCGACGGGAAGGTCGCCATGACCGGCCCGGAATCGATGTCGAGATAACGGCACACCGTTTTGGCCAGTGCCCGGGCAAACGCCAGATCCGGCAGGTCCTGGTAGCGACCGGACTCCAGCGCCTCCAGTTTGGCGGGGGTGACCTTGAGTGTCGACGCCAGCGATTCCAGGCTCAGGCCCTTGGCCTGCCGAGCCCGCCGAATCAGGGCCGCATCGCCACTCATGACGACCGCATCACTCATCGAACCTCCCCAACTCCAGGGCCGTGACTTCTCGGGCCGAGGGGAAGCGACTGCGCAAGGAGGCTGCCAGCTCATCGCGCTCGGCCATGTTGCCCAGCTTTTGCTCAATGCGAATGCCCAGCCACAAAGACTCGGGGTTCGCTTGCTCAGGCACACCGTTCACACGCCGGATGTAGAAGCGCGCACGCTGCAGGTCGCCCTGAATCATCAGCACGCGCGCCAGGTTGAAAGCTGCGGCCGGATTGGAGGGATCAAGTTCATAGGAGCGAAGCAAGGTCTTGCTCGCGGCCTCGACCTGCCCCGCCATGTTCTGGCACACACCGCGAGCCAGCAAGGTCTTGGCCGGAGAGACCGACAAGGACTGCTGCAAGGCCTTGGCAAATTGCTCGTCGGCCCTGCCGTACTGCTGCTTGCGACACAGGTACCAGCCGTGGTTGTGCAACACGCTGCCATTGCGGGGGTCGGCCTGAATGGCCTTTTTGAAGCTCTCATCGGCCAATCCGGGCTCATTGAGCGCGTCGTAAATCAGGGCGCGCAACTCCAGGGCATCTGAGAAATCGCCATCGATGTTGAGCACCTGCTTGACTTCGTCAAGAGCCGTGCGCAGGTCACCTCGAGAAAAGTAGGCCGATGCCAGCTCCAGGCGAATCCGGGCGCGACGACGCACATCGCTCTCGTCCGAGGCCGTGGTGATGTCCTGCTGCCCACCTCTCACGCTTCGGGTGTTGCCCGATGTCGACGAGTCAGGCGAACCGAAGTTCTGAGCCGAGCTGATGGAAGTCAGGCTCAGCAACACAGGCACGGCCATCCAGTGACAGCCAATGCGCATCCAGTTTTTTGCGAGCATGCATACCCTCATGACGGTTGAGTCGGCCCACGTCCACCCGCCACAGGGGTGATCACGATGGGCTGACGAAGCATGCGCTCGCTGGCTCGGGTTCGGTCCTGAACTTCGCCGGCCAGTTGTCCGCAGGCGGCGTCAATGTCGTCGCCTCGCGTCTTGCGCACCGTTGTCACCATACCAGCGTCAATGAGAATTTTGGCAAAGGCTTGTACCTGAGCGTTACTTGAACGCTTGAGCCCTGACTGCGGGAAGGGATTGAAGGGGATCAGGTTGAACTTGCAGGGGATGCGGTTGCGCACCAGTGCAATCAGTTGGTGCGCGTGCGCTTCGGTGTCGTTGACACCATCGAGCATGCAGTATTCAAACGTGATGAAATCACGCGGCGCCGCCTTGAGGTACTCGTGACAGCTTTGCAACAGCTCATCGATCGGGTACTTCTTGTTCAGGGGCACCAGCTCGTCGCGCAAGGCATCGTTGGGCGCATGCAGCGAAACGGCCAGGGCCACGGGGCAGTCGGCCATCAGGCGCTCGATCATCGGGACCACACCCGAGGTGGACACGGTGACACGGCGGCGCGACAGACCATAACCATGGTCGTCCAGCATCGTCTTGAGCGAGGGCACCAGGGCGCTGTAATTTTGCAGGGGCTCGCCCATGCCCATCATGACCACATTGCTGATGATCCGGTCTTCACGGCCCAGGCGCTGGCGCAGGGTGTGTTCGGCATGCCAGAGCTGGGCGGTGATCTCGCCCGTGGTCAGGTTGCGCGAAAAACCCTGGTGGCCCGTCGAACAGAAACGACAGCCCACCGCGCAGCCCGCCTGTGACGAAATGCACAGGGTGGCTCGGTCATCTTCAGGAATGTAGACACTTTCCACGGCGTTGCCGCCGCCCACATCAAACAGCCACTTGATCGTCCCGTCGGTGGAGACGTGCTCGCTGATGATGTTCAGTCGCCTGATTTCGGCGACGCCCTGCAGCTTGGCGCGCAGGGATTTGGCGAGATCCGACATCTGATCGAAGTCGGTCGCGCCTTTCTGGTGAATCCAACGGAACAACTGGACGGCGCGAAAGCGCTTTTCGCCCAGCTGTTCACAATAAGCCGTCAAGCCCTCAAGGTCAAAGTCAAGAAGGTTGACCGCACTCATTCAGGATTACCTTGCCGCAATCAGCGGCTGTAGACGTTCAGAGCTGGGAAGAAGAAAGCGATTTCCACAGCAGCGGTTTCAGCGGCGTCAGAGCCGTGAACAGCGTTGGCATCGATGCTGTCAGCAAAGTCAGCGCGGATGGTGCCGGCTTCAGCCTTCTTGGGATCGGTGGCGCCCATCAGGTCGCGGTTCTTCAGGATGGCGCCTTCGCCTTCGAGCACTTGCACGAACACGGGGCCGGAGATCATGAAGTCAACCAGGTCCTTGAAGAAAGGACGGGCAGCGTGCACAGCATAGAACTGTTCGGCTTCAGCGCGCGACAGTTGCACCAGCTTGGCAGCGGCAACCTTCAGGCCAGCGCCTTCAAA
>DAORJC010000091.1:0-9288 GCA_035438885.1 Aquabacterium sp.
CGACCATGGCGTGGTCGCGTGCGGTCAGCCAGGGTGACTCGCGCTCGCCTCGGGTGTCGCCCGCCCGGATGGGAGCGGCCTGTGCCGAGGCCTCGGCCAGGGCCACGGCCTGGTCCACGCCCAGGGCCTTGGGCAGCGGCTTGGGTGCCTTGGGGGCCTTGATGCCGTCGGCAGGGTTGAAGGCGATCAGGCCGTCCTGGCTCATCCACTTGAACAGGCCGCGCCAGGCGGCCAGGTGAATGGCAATGCTGCGGGGCCCCAGGCCTTGCGCATGCAGGCGGCCCACCCAGCCGCGCACGTGGTGAGGCTTGACCTCCGTCAGCGATGTGGCGGGCGCCATGAGGGCGCCCATGCGCGCAAAGGCATCGGCGTACATGGCCAAGGTGCGCTCGGCCAGGCGGCGCTGCACCCGCAGGTGCGTGAGGTGGGCTTCGATGACGGCGTCGGCGGTCACGGTGGGCCCGGAGGGGTCAGTCCAGCAGGCGAGCGAGGGCCGCGCTGGCCACTTCGGCCAGTTGCGTGAGGAACTCCACGCCCATGTCGGCGGTGTAGCGGGTGGCATCGGGCGAGCCCAGCACCAGCAGGCCGTAGATGTCGCCGTCATGGTGCAGGGGCAGCAGGGCCAGGGAGGCCACGGTGGTGGGGTCGTCCAGCCAGCGCACGGCTTCAAAACCGGCATTCACACCGCAATAGGGCAGGCTCAGGCTGCGGGCAAAGCTCTGGGCGTCGTCGCTCACGCTGGCGGCGCAGGGCAGGTCGGCGTGGATGGCCTTGATCGGGTGGGCCGCGGTGCCCCACAGGCGCAGGCCGATGTGGGGGATCATGAACTCATGCTGCAGCTCGCTGGTCAGCACCTGGGGCATGGCGCCATCGTCGTGCGTGAGCAGCACGGCACGGACCCAGCGCTGCAGGCGTTCGGCAATGGCCTCGTTCTCCTGGCTGTGCCGGATCATCTCCATGATGCGGCGCTCCAGGCCCTTGATCTTGTCGCGCAGCATTTCCATCTGGCGCTCCTGCAGCGAGACGGCCCGCTGCCCGTGCGGGCTGGTGAGCTGGATGGCCGCCAGCAACTGGGCCTGACGCTCGAAAAACCCGGGCGTGTGGATCAGGTAGTTGGCGATGTCTTCTTCGGTGATGCCTTGCGTGTTCATGGGGAGCAGGGTGCTTTCGGCAGGGGGTTCAGAGTTCGGGGACATCGATGTCGCCGTCGAAGACCTTGACGGCGGGGCCGGTCATCAGCACGGGCTGACCCGGGCCGGCCCATTGGATGGTCAGGCGGCCGCCGCGGGTGTCGACATCGACCGTGGGGTCCAGCCAGCCCAGGCGGATGCCGGCCACGACGGCCGCGCAGGCGCCCGATCCGCAGGCCAGGGTCTCGCCCGAGCCGCGCTCGTACACGCGCAGGCGGATGTGGCCCCGGTTGACCACTTCCAGGAAGCCGGCATTGACCCGGCGGGGGAAGCGCGCATGGCCTTCGATCTGGGGGCCCAGCTCTTCCACCGGGGCGTGCTCGACGCTGTCCACGCGCATCACGGCGTGCGGGTTGCCCATGGACACCACGGCCACGTCGACAGGGTGATTGGCCAGCTCGAGGGTCCACAGTTCGCAGCCGTTGACCATCGTGGGGGTGAGCCCGGTGGTGTCAAAGGGCACCTCGGCAGGCACCAGGAAGGGCGCGCCCATGTCGACCGTGACGCGCCCGTCGGCCTGCAGGCGCGGCTCGATCACGGACTTGAGGGTCTGCACGCGCAGGGTGGTCTTGGGGCTCAGGCCGGTGTCGTGCACGAAACGGGCAAAGCAGCGGGCGCCATTGCCGCATTGCTCCACCTCGCTGCCATCGGCATTCATGATCCGGTAGGTGAAGTCGATGTCGCGGCTGGCATCGCCGGGCTCGACGATCAGGATCTGATCGGCGCCCACGCCAAAGCGCCGGTCAGCGATGAACCGGTACTGCGCCGCCGACAGGGTCAGGGGCGCGCGGGTGGCGTCCAGCACGACAAAGTCGTTGCCCGCGCCATGCATCTTGGTGAAACGCAGCTTCATGGGCCTGATTATGAAGCCCCGGGCGCTTCTGGCGCGCCGGGCGTGTCGCCTCAGGTCGTGCGGGTGGCCTCGCGCACCGGGCTGAGCCAGTGGTCCATGCCAGCCAGGAACTCGGGCAGGTTCAGCGGCTTGGTCCAGAAGGCGTCAAAGCCGGCCTCCAGGGCGCGGTTGCGCTCGTTGATCATGGCGTTGGCCGTCAGGGCCACGCAGGGGATCTGGCCTCCCTGGGCCAGGGCGCGCACGGCGGTCAGCACTTCGTAGCCATCGCCATCGGGCAGTTGCAGGTCCAGCAGGACGACACCAAAGGGCTGGCGGGCCACGGCGGCCAGCCCCTCCTGCACATTGCTGGCCACCACCAGCTCCAAATTGGGCCGCAGGCCCAGGGATTCGCGCACCAGCAGGACGTTGCTGGGGTTGTCCTCGACGTAGAGCACGCGGCCGTGCGTTTCCGGCAGGACATGGACCGTCTCGTTCAGGGCTCGCCGCGTGGGGGTGGGGATGGGCTCGCTCAGAACGGCCTGGGCGCGCGGCAGCGCCAGGCTGAGCGTCACGGGCAGGCCGGGCTGGTTGTCGACCTGGATGCGCCCGCCAATGGAGGCCATGGACTGGCGCGAGATGGCCATGCGCATGCTCAGGTGCTGCAGCTCTGCCGAGGTGCCATCGGGCGGCGCCACGTTGAAGGGGTCGAACAGGGCGGCCACCTGAGGAGCGGTCAGCAGCGGGCCATCGTCGCGGATGCGGATGGCCACATCCTGCCCCAGGGGCTCGAAGGCCAGGGTCACGGCCCCGCCCGCGTGGCTGCGCTGGATGGCGTGCGAGGCCAGGTTGACCACGGCCTGTTTGAGCAGGCGGCGGTCGGCCCTGACGGCGGGCCAGGCGCCCAGGTTCTGCAGGTCGATGTGAACCTCCTGCACGGCGGCCAGCTGTTCGATCAGCGGCAGCAGCTCGCCCATCAGGTCGACCAGGGAGACGGCAGCGATGTCGATCGGGGCGGTGCCGGCCTCCAGGCGGGAGAGGTCCAGCACGTCGTTGACCATCTCCAGCATGTGCCAGCCGGCTTGTTCGACCTGGCCCAGGTAGTCGTCAAACTGGCGCGCCCGGTCGCTGTTGGGCGACTGGCGCAGCAACTGCACAAAACCCAGCATGGCGTTCAGGGGGGAGCGAAGCTCGTTGCCGATGCGCGCGACCAGGGCGCGTTCATGGCGCTCGGGCCCATTGGCCGCGGGCACGCGCAGGGCCTCGTTGAGCTGGTGCTGCATGGTCACATCCACGCACAGGCCTTCACCCTGGACGACGGTGCGGCGGGCATCGCGCGAGACGGTGCCCAGCCAGATGACCTGGCGGGTCACCCCATCGAGGCCCTGCCAGTGCAGGGGCACTTCCAGTTGTTCGTCGGCCGTGATCAGGGCCAGCTCCAGCGCCTCTCGCTGGGTGCTGGGCAGGCACATCTCCATCAGCCAGGCGGCGGCCGGTGCCGGGGTGGTGGTCACGCCCAGCAGGCGGCACATGGCCTCGTCAAAGGTGAAGCCATCCTGCAGGTCATAGCGCCACTGACCCACCCCGGAGGCACCGGCCAGCAGGGCCAGGCGCTGGTGGGTCTGGGTCACGCGCGCCTCGTTGCGGCGTCGCTCGGTGATGTCGATCAGGGTGCCCACCAGTTGGGCGACCTGGCCATGGGAGTCGGCCTGGCTGGCCCAGTTCAGGAGCACCCGGCGGGGCAGTCCGTCGGGCGGGGTGATGGCGTATTCCAGCTGGCCCCGTCCGGTGCGGCGCAGGCCCTCGGCGATCTGACTTTGCACCTCGGCGCGCTGCGCGGGGTGAACCCATTGCAGCCAGGTGGCCCAGGCCACCTCCGATTGCGGCTCCGACATGCCATGGATCTCGCTGGCGCGGCCATCGAAGGTCAGCTTGTGGTCGGTGGGGCACAGCGCCCAGATGCCCAGGCCGGTGGCCTCGGTGGCCAGTTGCAGCTTGGCACCCAGGTCCTGGAGGCGCTGCATGTGGCGGGTCGGGTCGGTGACGTCCTGGCTGGTGCCCAGCACCCCGCTGATGGTGCCATCGTCCAGGCGCAGGGGAGAGGTGTTCAGGCGCATCACCCGCTCGCGCCCGTCCGGGGGCGTCAGTCGCAGGGTCAGGTCGGCCGGCAGGCCCTGATGGGTTACCAGGTCGATGGCGTCCTGCACGGTTTGCTGATCGTCGGGGTGACTCCAGCCCAGGATGGTGTCCATGGGCAAGGTGCGGGCGTAGGAGGGCAGGCCCAGCTGGGCCGTCACGCGGTTGTCCATGGTGACGGTGCCACGGGCCAGGTCCCACTCCCACAGGCCGACGTCGGCGCTTTCGGTGGCCAGGCTCAGGCGCTGGGAGGTCGCCAGTTGCTGGCGCAGGTGGATCTCGCGCTGTTGACGCTCGGACGCCAGCCGAGCCCGCGAGCGCAGCAGGTCGATGCCCATGGAGAGCTCATCGGCCATGCGCTGCAGCAGCATGGCCCGCGACGGGGCAAACTTGTCCAGCCCGTCGCAGGCTAGCAGCAGCACGGCAAAGACGTCGTCTTCCAGTTTCAGGGGCAGGGCGATCAGCGCTTGTGCCTGGTCCATCGGGCAGGACAGGCGCCAGCTGGAGCGGTCGTCGTGGGCGTTGTCCTTGTGCACCACGCAGATGCCCGATTCGGCCGCGCGAGCGACCGGGTGAGACTCCCAGACCGGGTCGTCCAGGCGGAAAGGGCCGGGCAGGGCCAGTTCGGCGCGGTCACCGGCCAGGCACAGCGGCACCTGTGCCAGGCGGCGCAGGGCATCGATGGGCACCACGGCGGCGGCCAGGTAATGGCCTTTGACGACCAGCTTGCTGCAGACTTTTTCCAGCAGCGCGGTCTCGTCCTCGTGGCGCATGAGCAGGCCCAGCACCTCGGTGATCAGGTCCAGCGCTTCGTTCATGCGCATGACTTCCTGGGCCTGGTCGGTGCACTGGGATGGCGCCGGGGCGACGTCCATCACCCCCAGCGGGTTGCCGCGGTCGTCGTGCAGGCCGATCTTGATCTGGGGCGTGCGCTCGACGCTGCCATCGGGCTGACGCTGGGGCTCGGACCACAGCACCTGCGGCTCGCGGCAGGCCATGGCCTTGCGGTCCTCCTGGATGCGCCACTGCGAGGTGTCGGCGCCCATGAGGTCGGCGTCCGAGATCTGGCCACTCAAGGTGTCGGGCATCAGGTGGTGCACCTGGCCGGGCATGTTGATGTAGCGGTAGCGCAGGTCCGGGCCCTTGAGCGAGACGTGCAGACTCAGGTGATCGGCAATGGTCTGAAAGTCCACGCCGATGGAGGCCCCGTGTTTGTGCAACAGGGCCAACTGGGTGGCCAGCTCGGTCAGACGTTTCAAAGCCATCTCCCCTGGTAACTTGTTTTGTGCGCTGGCAATTTGGCCAATCGTGTGACCGATTGTGCAGCAGGCACTGGGTCCGCCGGTGACGTGGATTCCCGCAGGTGTCCACCAAGGTATCGGTCAATGGCGTGCCGAGTTGAGGCCCGATGGCGTCGCCTGGCAGCCGTCTCCAGTCAGTAAAGCCCGGCCTCGCCGGGGGGGCGGGTCTTGAAGCGCTTGTGCACCCACAGGTACTGGGGCAGTCGCATCAGGATTTCGGACTCGATGTAGGCATTCAGACTGCGGGTGTCGTCCTCGGCGTTGTCGGTCGGAAAGTTGCTCAGGGGCGGCAGGAAATGAACCTTGTAGCCCTGGCCGCGGGGCAGCATCTCGGCAATCACGGGCTGGACCACCATGTGGAGCATCTGGGCCAGGCGTGAGGGCGCCAGCAGGGTGGCGGCCTGCACCCCGAAAAACGGCACGAAGGCGGCGTCGCGCGCGCCAAAGTCCATGTCGGGCAGGTTGAAAAATCCGCGCCCTTGCTTGACAGCACGAAACAGAGGCTTGACCGAGTCGCTGCGGGGAAAGATCTCGGCGTTGCCCAGGCGCAGTCGGCCATGGCGCATGGCTGCATCGATCACCGGGTTGCTCTGGGTCTGGTAAATCGAGGCCGCGGGTCGGGGCTGGCACAGCAGCACCGCCGCTGCGGCCACATCCAGGCCCACAAAATGGGGACACAACCACATGGTGGGGCGCCCTTCGGTCTGAAAGACACGCTCGGCCAGGCCAATGTCACCCTCGATGTGGATCAGTCGCTTGATGCGCTCGGGGCTGGCATACCAGAGCACCGAGCGCTCCAGCAGGCTGCGCGTGAGCCAGCCAAAGTGCTCTCTGGCCACGGCCTCGCGTTCGGCCAGCGGCATGTCAGGAAAACACAGTTCCAGGTTGCGCAGGGCGATGCGGCGGCGCGAGCCGGCCAGGCGGTACAGCAGGGCGCCCAGCCTCTGCCCCAAGGCGGCCAGCACGGGCAGGGGCAGCCAGTGCAGCAGCCACATCAGGCCCAGAAATACGCGGATGCCGAAGGACTTCATGAGGCGGACTTGTCCGAGGTGAGGATGTCGGCCCTGGGATGTTTGTATCGGTTGTAGCCCCACAGGTACTGTTCGGGGCACGCCATGATCATCTCTTGCTGCAGCTGGTTGATGGCCACGGCGGAGGGTTCGGCCTCGCCCTGGCGCAGCAGGGCTTCGATGTCGGCGGGCATGCGCCGGGCATGGATCACGTAGTCGCAGCCCAGGCGGTGGCGCTGCCACCAGCTCAGGCGCTCGCCGCGCAGCATCACGACGGCGCAGCCGGTCTGGGCCACCAGCTTGGCCAGCATGGTCATGGTGTAGGCCGGCCGGCCAAAAAACGGGGCCCACACACCCATGCCTTCGGGTGGGACCTGGTCAGGCAGGATGCCCACGGTGTGGCCCTGCTTGAGGGCGCGCAGCATCTGGCGCACACCAGCCAGGGTGGCGGGGCTGGCCACCATGCCGGGGCGGTTGCGCGCGTGCACCATCACGTCGGCCAGCCAGGCCTGGCGGGAGGGGCGGTACAGGGCGGTGATGGGTTTGAGCGCGCCGTGGCGCTCGGCATAGCCTTGGGCCACGATCTCGAAGCACCCCAGGTGCGGTGTCAGGATGATGATGCCCTTGCCCTCCAGCACGGCCTGGTCCAGTTGCTCCACCTGGCGCCATTGCACCCGATCACCCAGCGCCTGCTCACGCGGGCGGCCCCACAGGCGGGGCAGCTCGGCCACCATGCGGCCAGCCTGGCCCACGGCCCGCAGGCGTTGCCCCAGGCTCAGACCAGCCTGGCGGGCGTGCTCGTTCAGCCGCCGCCGGTAGGACGGCGACAGGGCATAGGCCAGCCAGCCCATGCACAGCCCCAGGGCATGCAACAGGCTCAGGGGCCAACGCGACAGGAAAAAGAACACTCGAACCATGCCCCGATCTTACTGGGGGCCGCCATGGTCTGACCCAATGCTGGGGCGTGGCGGCTTGCGCTACACTTGGCGCATCGCCGAGTTAACAGGACAACTTGCGGGGCGATTCACAAAATCCGCTAAAGCGTTCGCCGCTGCGCAGAGTGATGACTCGACACAGCCTTGGCGACGCCGAGGTCTCTACTCAAACTCATCTTTCTGGAGCGCAACGTGTCGAACGACTTCCTCTTCACCTCTGAATCCGTCTCTGAAGGCCACCCCGACAAGGTCGCCGACCAGATCTCCGACGCGATCCTGGACGCCATCTTCGAGCAGGACCCGCTGTCGCGCGTGGCCGCCGAGACCCTGACCAACACCGGTCTGGTCGTGCTGGCCGGTGAGATCACCACCAATGCCCACGTCGACTACATCCAGGTCGCCCGTGACACCATCAAGCGCATTGGCTACGACAACACCGAATACGGCATCGACTACAAGGGTTGTGCCGTGCTGGTGGCGTATGACAAGCAGTCCAACGACATCGCCCAGGGCGTGGACCACGCCTCGGACGACCACCTGAACATCGGTGCCGGTGACCAGGGCCTGATGTTTGGCTATGCCTGCGACGAGACGCCCGAGCTGATGCCCGCGCCCATCTATTACGCCCACCGCCTGATGGAGCGCCAGGCCCAGTTGCGCAAGGACGGCCGCCTGCCTTTCCTGCGCCCGGACGCCAAGAGCCAGGTCACGATGCGTTATGTGGATGGCAAGCCCCACAGCATCGACACCGTGGTGCTGTCGACCCAGCACAGCCCTGACCAGTCCGAAGACCAGCACCACATGAAGGCCAGCTTCACCGAGGCCATCATCGAAGAAATCATCAAGCCCGTGCTGCCCAAGGAATGGCTGCAGAACACGCGCTACCTGGTCAACCCGACCGGCCGTTTCGTGATCGGTGGCCCGCAAGGCGACTGTGGCCTGACGGGCCGCAAGATCATCGTCGACACCTATGGTGGCGCCTGCCCGCACGGCGGTGGTGCGTTCTCGGGCAAGGACCCCTCCAAGGTGGACCGCTCGGCCGCTTACGCCGCCCGCTATGTGGCCAAGAACATCGTGGCTGCGGGCCTGGCCCGTCAGTGCCAGGTGCAGGTGGCGTACGCCATCGGTGTGGCCAAGCCCATGAACATCACGGTCTACACCGAAGGCACCGGCGTCATCCCTGACGAGAAGCTGTCCGCCCTGGTGGCCGAGCACTTTGACCTGCGTCCCAAGGGCATCATCCAGATGCTGGACCTGCTGCGCCCGATCTATCAAAAGACGGCCGCCTACGGTCACTTTGGTCGCGAAGAGCCCGAGTTCAGCTGGGAGCGGACGGACAAGGCGGCTGCGCTGCGTGCAGCGGCTGGCCTGTCAGGCTGATCGGTCGCATGAGGGGCTTCGAGCCCCTTGGCGTCAACCCTGCATGGCGCTCAGGTAGACCATGAGCAGCCGGGTCATGGGCTGTGGGTCTCCTTGCAGCCCTGCGATGCAGGCTTGCCGCATGTTGGTTTCGCTGATACCGGACCAGCCGATTTGATGACCTGCCTGACGCGCCATTTGTGAAAGCAACACCCGTTGCGTGCGGCCGTTGCCTTCCCGGAAGGGGTGGATCAGGTTGAGCTCAATGAGGAACGCTGCCGCAGCCCTTGCGAAAGCAGGCAAGTCTCTGTGTTGGTAGAAGTGGTCTGCAGCGGCTGAGTGGAACAAGCCCTCAAGCCGGGCGTCAATGTCCTGGTGCGCCACAAAATGCGTCTCGCCTTTGGCGATGTCCACTTGGCGGAACTGACCCGCCCATGGGTAGACGTGCCGGAAGATCTGGTGGTGCAGGTGCCGCTGGCAGTACGGATCGTCTGCGGCCGTGTAGCCCGCAATGTAGTCGTGCTGATC
>DAORJC010000091.1:9388-11094 GCA_035438885.1 Aquabacterium sp.
GCTGGCAGTACGGATCGTCTGCGGCCGTGTAGCCCGCAATGTAGTCGTGCTGATCGCCGGGGATCCGCGCGGGCTGTTGTCAGCCAGCGGCCAGTTTTTGAGCGCGGGCAAGGATCGTGTTCACAGCGTCCTGGTGCGAAATGGTGCCCTCTGACTTGGCTTGCAAGAGCTGTCGCGCCAAAGCGCTGGTCTTGATGTTGTCAACCGACAGGATGCCGACGGTCTGCTCGCTGCTCCAGTGAGGGCGCGTGGGACAGGTTTTGCCGAGGGTTGATGTCTTGACCATGGCTGAAGTTATCACAGGTCAAGAAAGGTCGTCAAACGGCCATCCTCCGACTCAGAATGCGAGCTGGGCACCCAGCACCAGCATGCGCCCACGCGCATCAAAAAAGCGTTCGTCGTACCCCACCTGGAAGGCCTTGCCGCCGCCGGGCGCGGCCAGCGACAGGGGTGGGGCCTGGTCCAGCAGGTTGACCACGCCCGCGCTGAACGCCCAGCGCCCCCGGCCTGAGGCGGTGGCTGGCTGTTGCCAGCGGCTCAGCCAGTCCAGCGTCAGGTGGTGGGGGATCTTCAAGCGCACGTCGGCGGTTTGGCCGGTGGGTTGGCCTTGCGCGTCGAGCACCTCGACGGTTTGAGCCCGGTCCCGGTATCCGGCCTGGAGGTGGACCGTCAAGGTGTGGGCCCAGGCGCCCTGGCTGAGGGTGCCTTGCCAGCGGCCGCGCCATCGCAGGGTCGGCGCGCTCAGGTCGCCGTTGCCCAGGGCACTCAGGTCAGGGCCTCCTGCGTAGCCTTGCACCACTTCCTTGATCATGACCGAGGCCATGGTGCGGCTGCTGAGGCGTCCCCAAGGGGTGTCATGTCGGGTGTCCACGTCCAGGTCCAGCCCGCTGGAGAGGCTGCGGCCCAGGTTCTGGCCATTGATCAACAGGGCCAGCAGTTGCCCGCCTGAGCCATCCGGCACGGTCACCCACTGGTTGGCGTAGGTCGATGGGAACTGGCGGACCAGGGTTTCGTCGACCTGGCCAATGGTGTTGCGCAACGCCACGACCCACAGGTCGGCGCCCACGCTGACCGAGGGTGAGGCTTCGATGCGCAGGCCCAGGGCGCCGTGGGTGGAACGCTCGGGTTTGAGCGCCGGATTGCCGCTGGCCACCTGGGGCAGCGGCTGAGCGCTGGCCGGACAGTCCACGCCCAGGCGGTCGGCCACGCCTTGCAGTTCGGCACAGCTGTAAGACTCGGCCGTCTGAAATTGGTCCTGCAGGGGCGCATTGAGCTGCGCCAGGGTGGGCGCCCGAAAGCCCGTGCCCACGCTGGCGCGAACCAGCCAGTGCGGCGCCGCCCGCCACAGCGCACCCAGCTTGCCGCTCCAGGCGTGGCCGGAGGCCTGGTAGCGGTCGTGTCGCAGCGAGGCCTGCCAGGTCCAGGTCGGGCTCACCGGCGCGACCATTTCGGCAAAGACATGGAGCGCGCGGCGCCCCGCCTGCCCGGGTTGAATGGTCGAGGTGTCGCCCAGCCTCAGGTCGCCGTAGCCATCTGGCGCCAGCTCGCCCGTGGCGGGGTT
Organism: Aquabacterium sp.; assembly: GCA_035438885.1. Taxonomy (GTDB): domain Bacteria; phylum Pseudomonadota; class Gammaproteobacteria; order Burkholderiales; family Burkholderiaceae_C; genus Aquabacterium. The sequence goes on from DAORJC010000091.1 coordinate 10,950, forward strand.
GATCAGCAGCCCTTGGGCAAACAGGCTGGGTTGTGCACGCCAGCGCTCCCAGGACACGCCAGCGCCGAGGCTGAGGTCCAGAGCGCCACCCGGCAGGGTGGCCAGGGTGCGGTGGGCTTGCACATCCAGGCTGTCCTGGTCGATG
>DAORJC010000092.1:0-11016 GCA_035438885.1 Aquabacterium sp.
GGTGCAAAAGCGCCTGGCCAAGGTAGGTGAGGCGCAATACCTGGCGCAACAGAACCTGGTCAGCACGGTCGATGACAACGCACGCGCGTGGAAGGTGGTGCGCACCTTTGATGCGGCCGACTTTGAACTCAAGCGCTTTGACGATCAGGCCATGCTTCACCGCAGGCTCACGCTCAAGCAGGTCGCCGCCAGCTCGCTGGTTACACCCGCTACCCAGGTGGTGGCCGCCATCGGCATCTCCATCATCCTGACCCTGGCCCTGTACCAGGCGTCCAAAGGCACCCAAACGGTGGGCGAGTTCGTGTCCTTCCTGACGGCCTTGTTGATGACGGTCTCGCCGCTGAGGCACCTGACCGACGTTTACCAGCCCATCAACAACGCCCTGATCACCCTGCGCGGCGCGCTGGAGATCATGAACACCCCACCAGAGCCCGACCTGGGCACGCAGGTCATGCCCACCTCCAAGGGCGACATCCGTTTCAACAAGGTCTGGCTGGAGTACGAAGGCGCACCCGCGCCCGCCCTCAAGGGCTTTGATGTGCACATCCAGCCGGGGCAAACCATCGCCCTGGTCGGCTCGTCAGGCGCGGGCAAGACCACGGTGGTCAACACCTTGCTGCGTTTTGCCAACCCCACCCAGGGGCAGATCACGCTGGACGGTGTGCCCATTGACGACCTGAAGTTGGCCAGCCTGCGGCGCCACTTTGCCGTGGTCTCGCAAGACATTGTGCTGTTTGAAGGCTCTGTGGCACAAAACGTGGCCTATGCCAGCCCGGGTGGCCTGGACCGCGCCAAGGTGGAGCAATGCCTGCGCGCGGCCAACCTGTGGGCCCACGTCTCGGCCCAGCCCGAAGGCATGGACATGTCGATCGGCACCAACGGCACGCGCCTGTCAGGCGGCCAGCGCCAACGTCTGGCCATTGCCCGGGCCCTGTACCGGGACGCGGCCGTGTGGATCTTTGACGAAGCCACCTCGGCCCTGGACTCCGAGTCCGAGGCCATCGTCCAGAAGTCCATCGAATCCCTGCGTGGCAGCAAGACCCTGATCCTGATCGCCCACCGCCTGAGCACCATCAAGAACGCCGACTGCATCTACGTGATGTCTGACGGCCAGGTGCTGGAGCAAGGCGACCACGCCGCCCTCATGGCCAAGGGCGGGGCGTATGCAGGCATGGTGCGGCTGCAATCAGCCGATTGAGCCAACAAAGTCGGCTCGCCAAAAAAACCAAGTAGGTTAATTTCCAATAGGATGGCCATTGACGACGTGCTGATCGTGTCCTTCAAGGAGCTATGACCATGAAATGTCCTGTTTGCGGCGCGGCTGAACTGATCCATGACACCCGCGACCTGCCCTACACCTACAAGGGCGAAACGACCACGATTCTGGCGGTCACCGCTGATTTTTGCCCCGCTTGCGACGAGTCCATCACCGACATGGCAGAGACTGATCGCGTCATGCAAGAGATGCTGGCGTTCCACAAGCAAGTGAATGCGGCCATTGTGGATCCGGCGTTCATCGCCAGCGTTCGCAAAAAGCTCGATCTTGGCCAACGCGAAGCGGCGGAAATCTTCGGTGGTGGGATCAACGCTTTTTCTCGGTACGAGAACGGCAAGACCAAGCCTCCGCTTGCTTTGGTCAAACTGCTCAAAGTCCTGGACCGCCACCCTGACTTGCTCAACGAGGTCAGAGCAGCCTGAGCCTCAGGACTGCCAGTGTTGTAAAAAGCACTGTTTTTGCGGGCAATTCAGTGTGGACACAGACGCACCAGGGTTTACATTGTTTGTAACGTTCGCGCAGCCGTCCGGTCAGTCATTGATGACCGGATAATTCAGCGCTGTCTCACCTTGAATTGACCCATGGCCGATCCCTTGGCGGAAACCCCCGGGACCTTGTCTGGCGTTGCCCGAGTTCTGGTCAACGCTGGCAAGCTCGATCCCCGACTGGCAGAAGAGCTCACGCGTACGGCGCGGGAGCAGCGGCGCAGTTTTGTCGCCACCTTGATGAACACGGGCAAGATCAAGTCCGATGATCTGGCCCACACCCTGTCGGTGGCCTTGTCGGTCCCGTTGATGGACCTGTCGGCCGTTGATCTGCAGCGCCTGCCCCAGGGCGTGATCGACAACAAGCTCTCCTCGCAATACCAGGTGCTGGTGCTGTCCAAGCGCGGCAGCCGTCTGTTTGTGGCCGGTGCCGACCCCACCGATCAGGAGGCGATGGAGCGGATCAAGTTCGCCACGCAACTGACGCCCGAGTGGGTCATCGTCGAATACGACAAGCTGGCCAAGATCCTGGAAGGCAACACCGCCAGCGCCGCCGATCAGCTCAGCGCCCTCACGTCCGAAGAATTCGAGTTTGACGTCACGGACGATGCCACCTCTCCCAAAGAGGATGCGGCCGAACTGGCCAGTGACGTCGAAGACGCCCCCGTTGTCAAGTTCCTCCAGAAGATGCTGATCGACGCCATCAACATGCGCGCCTCCGACCTGCACTTCGAGCCCTATGAATACACCTACCGCGTCCGCTTCCGGGTGGACGGCGAATTGCGCGAGATCACCCAGCCGCCCATTGCCATCAAGGAAAAGCTGGCCTCGCGCATCAAGGTGATCTCCAAGCTGGACATCGCTGAAAAGCGCGTGCCGCAAGACGGCCGCATGAAGCTGAAGTTCGGCACCAAGGCCATGGACTTCCGGGTCAGCACGTTGCCCACGCTGTTTGGCGAGAAGATCGTGATTCGTATCCTGGACCCGTCCAGCGCCAAGCTGGGCATTGAAGCCCTGGGCTACGAAAAGGAAGAAAAAGAGCGCCTGCTGACCTGCATCCAGCGCCCCTACGGCATGGTGCTGGTCACCGGCCCCACGGGCTCGGGCAAGACCGTCTCGCTCTACACCTGCCTGAACATCCTCAACCAACCGGGCGTGAACATCGCCACGGTCGAGGACCCGTGCGAAATCAACCTGCCCGGCATCAACCAGGTCAACGTCAATGACCGGGCCGGACTGAACTTTGCCGTGGCCCTCAAGTCCTTCCTGCGCCAGGATCCCGACATCATCATGGTCGGTGAAATCCGGGACCTGGACACGGCCGACATCGCCATCAAGGCAGCCCAGACGGGCCACATGGTGATGTCCACCCTGCACACCAACGACGCCCCCACCACGCTGACCCGCCTGATGAACATGGGCGTGGCCCCGTTCAACATCGCCTCCAGCGTGATCCTGATCACCGCGCAGCGTCTGGCGCGTCGTCTGTGCGAGAACTGCAAGGTCCCGACCGAATACCCCCGAGAAGCCATGCTCAAGGCAGGCTTCACTGAAGATCAACTGCAAGGCAGCTGGAAACCTTACAAAGCCGTGGGCTGTTCAAGTTGCAACAACGGTTACAAGGGGCGGGTCGGTCTTTACCAAGTCATGCCCATCACCGAGGAGATTCAACGCATCATCCTCACCCAAGGCACGGCCATGGACATTGCCCAGCAAGCCCAGAAAGAGGGCATCCGAGACCTCCGCCAGTCGGGCCTGGTCAAGGTCAAGGCGGGCCTGACCACGCTGGAAGAAGTCATCGCGTGCACCAATGAATAAGCCCACGGCACACCCACACGGAGCAACACATGGCGGTTAGCGCTGCAAAAAAGCCCCCAGAGTACGTCTACGAATGGGAAGGCAAGGACAAGGTCGGCAAGATGGTGCGCGGCGAAATGCGCGCGGGCGGCGAAGCCGTGGTCAGCGCCAGCCTGCGCCGCCAGGGCATTCTGGTGCAGAAGGTTCGCAAGCGCCGCACCTCTGGCGGCAGCGCCATCAAACCCAAGGACATCGCCGTCCTCACCCGTCAGCTGGCCACCATGATGCGTGCCGGTGTGCCGCTGCTGCAGTCGTTCGACATCGTGGCCCGGGGATCGACCAACCCGCGCGTGACCAAGCTGCTCAACGACATCCGTGGCGACATCGAGACCGGCACCAGCTTGTCCCAGTCGTTCCGCAAGCATCCGATGCACTTTGACGCGCTGTACTGCAACTTGGTGGAAGCCGGTGAGTCGGCCGGTATCCTGGAATCGCTGCTGGATCGCCTGGCCACGTACCAGGAAAAAACCGAAGCCATCAAGCAAAAGATCCGTGGTGCGCTGGCCTACCCCATCTCCGTGCTGATCGTGGCCATGATCGTGGTCACCATCATCATGCTGAAGGTGGTGCCCGCCTTCAAGGAGGTGTTCACGTCCTTTGGTGCCGACCTGCCCGCGCCTACCCTGGCCGTGATCGCCATCTCAGAGTTCTTCACCAGCTACTGGTGGGCCATGTTCGGGACGCTTGGCATCGGTGGCTACATGTTCATGCAGACCTGGAAGCGCTCCGAGAAGATGCAAAGAACCATGGACCGGCTGATGCTGAAAATCCCCGTCTTTGGCGACCTGCTCTACAAATCGGCCGTGGCCCGGTGGACGCGCACCCTGTCAACCATGTTTGCCGCCGGTGTACCCCTGGTCGACGCCCTGGACTCCGTCGGCGGCGCCTCTGGCAACGCCATGTTTGCCGAAGCCACCGAGCAAATCCAGCGCGATGTGTCCACCGGCACCAGCCTGACCGTGGCCATGCAGACCACCAACATCTTCCCGGTGATGGTGCTGCAGATGGCCTCCATCGGTGAGGAATCCGGCTCTCTGGACGGCATGCTGGCCAAGTCGGCCGACATCTACGAAGAAGAAGTCGATGAGATCGTCAAGACACTCTCCAGCCTGATGGAGCCCATCATCATCGTGTTCCTGGGCACCCTCATTGGCGGCATCGTGGTCGCCATGTACCTGCCCATCTTCAAACTCGGCAGCGTGGTCTGACCAAAGGCATCCATGGTGTTTGACGACGTGCTGGCCGTGGCCCTCACCCCCTGGGGACTCCTGTTCCTCGGGCTGGTGATCGGCAGTTTTCTCAACGTGGTCATCCACCGCCTGCCGCTGATCAGCGAGGCGGACTGGAAGGTCGATGCCCGGGACATCCTGGGCCTGCCCGAAGAGCCCATCAAACCCGAGGACGTGCTGACCCTGTCCAGCCCGGCCTCGCGCTGCCCCCAGTGCGGCCACCAGATCCGCTGGTATGAGAACATCCCCCTGATCAGTTGGCTGGTGCTGCGCGGCAAATGCTCGGCCTGCAAAACGCCCATCCCCGTGCGCTACCCCCTGGTGGAGCTGACCAGCGGCCTGCTGTTCATGGCCTGCGGCTACAAGTTCGGCAGCGAGCCCACCGTGCTGCTGTGGTGCGGCTTTTGCGCCCTGCTGCTGGCCGCCTCCCTGATCGACTGGGACACCACCTACCTGCATGACGACCTGACCGGCCCCTTCCTGTGGGCGGCCCTGATCGCCGCCGCCATGGGCTGGACCCCGGTGTCGCTGCCCACGGCCCTCTGGGGTGCCGTGGCCGGTTACCTCTCGCTGTGGGCCGTGAACTTCGTGTTCCGCAAGGTGCGGGGCGTGGACGGCATGGGCAATGGTGACTTCAAGCTCCTGGCTGGCCTGTGCGCCTGGCTGGGCTGGCCCATGCTGCTGCCCATCATCCTGGCCTCGTCCATCGTGGGTGCGGTGGTCGGCATTGGCCTGAAGCTCACCAACGGCCTGCGTGAAGGCGGCTACGTGCCCTTCGGGCCCTTCCTGGCCGCAGCCGGCGTGGCCGTCATGTTCATCGGCTCGCCCGCCATCATTGACTGGTTCGGCTGGAGCCTGTGAGCCCGCGCATCATCGGCCTGACGGGTGGGATCGGCAGCGGCAAGTCCACTGTCGCCCACACGCTGGTTGAGCTGGGCGCCCACCTGATCGACACCGATGCCCTCTCGCGCAGCCTGACCGCGCCGGGCGGTGCGGCCATCCCGGCCATTGCCCAGGCCTTTGGCGAACACTTGATCGACCCCAGCGGCGCCATGGACCGCGCCGCCATGCGCCAACTGGCCTTCAGCCAGCCACAGGCCCTGGCGCAACTCGAAAGCATCCTGCACCCCCTGATCGGCCAGCTGTCGCAACAACAGGCCGCACTGGCCCGCCCCGATCAACGCATCGTCTACGACGTGCCCCTGCTGGTGGAATCTGGCCGCCGCTGGCGCGACCTGGTCGACCGCATTGTGGTGGTCGACTGCCTGCCCGGCACCCAGATCCAGCGCGTCATGGCCCGATCCGGCTGGGAGCGGCAAGCCGTGGAAGCCGTGCTGGCCAAGCAGGCCACGCGCGAACAACGCCTGGCCGTGGCCGATCATGTGCTCAACAACGAAGGCATTGACCTGGCCCAATTGCGTGCGCAAGTCACGAAGCTGTGGGACCTGTGGAACAATGCGGGATGACATTGCCCCGAGTCAGCCAGGTGACCTGTTGATCCTCTACGAATACCCCTTCAACGAAAGCATGCGCACCATGCTGCGCCTTGAACACCTGTTCAAGCGCCTGACCACGTTGATGTGGCGTGAGGCCGCCGTGGACCACCACTACGCGCTGGCCACCCTGTTCGAGATCATGGACGTGGCCTCCCGGGCCGACCTCAAGAACGACCTGCTCCGAGACCTGGACCGCTACAAGCACCAGTTCGAAGGCTACCGCGGCAACCCCGCCATCCATGAGGCCGTGCTGGACCAGGTCCTGACCCGCATCAACATCGCGCACCACGGCCTGACCCAGATGGTGGGCAAGGCCGGCCAGGCCCTGGCCGCCAACGACTGGCTCATGGCCATTCGCAGCCGCATCAGCATCCCAGGGGGCACCTGCGAATTTGACCTGCCCTCGTACTACGCCTGGCAGCACCTGAGCGCCTCCCAGCGCCAGACCGACCTGCAGCAATGGGTGTCCTCCCTGGCCCCGATGTTCCAGGCCCTGGAGCTGATGCTCAGCCTGCTGCGCGACGCCGGTCACCCCCACATGGTGGCAGCGCCCGGCGGCATGTTCCAGCACAGCATGAAAGAAGGCCGCACCTACCAGCTGCTGCGCCTTCGCATCGACCCCACCATGAACCTGATCCCCGAGATCAGCGGCAACCGCCTGATGGTCACCGTGCGCCTCATGCGCCAGGACACCGACGGCAAACTCAAACTGGCCAGCGACACCGATGCTGGCTTTGAACTGGCCCTTTGCGGCTGACCTGCCTCGCGAGCTCGCCATGACGACCGACAAAGTGCTCACCGTGCGCTGCCCCTCCTGTGGCGTGCAGCACCCCTATCAGTTGGACAACCCCTACCGACCCTTCTGCGGCAAAGGCTGCAAAGCCATTGACCTGGGCGCCTGGGCCTCCGAGCAATACCGGGTGGAGGCCAAGCCCACGACCGAAGACTTGCTGGAAGACCTGGACATGGATCGGCCGCCATCGGATAAAGTCTGAACCATGATCAAGCTGGCCGACTACCCGCAACTGCGCCTTCTGGCCTGGAACCGGCCGGCAGATGCCTGGGTGGACGACGCAGAAGCCTTTGCCCTGTATGAGGCCAACTGGCGCCTCATCGAACCCGCAGACCTGACGCCGGCTGAGGCCACCTTGATCGAACGGCTGACGCACGAGCAGGGCAAGGGGTTGCTGCTTGTCTAAGACCTGGCGGCGGGCCCACCATCAGCGCATCCAATGGCTGCTGGGCCAATTGAACCCAGACCTGCTGAGCCGAACCCAATGCTACTTTGGCGGTGGCACGGCCATCGTGCTCAAGCTCGATGAATACCGGGAATCGGTGGATGTCGACTTTCTGTGCGCCTCGCACGAGGGCTACCGAGAACTGCGCAACACCGTCAGCCCCAACAGCCTGGGCGACCTGCTGCGCCAACCCGTGCCGCTGGCGCGCGAGGTCAAGGCCGACCGCTATGGCATCCGAACGTTCTGCCTGGTCGATGGCGTGCCCATCAAACTCGAAGTGGTCAGAGAGGACCGAATCGCGCTGTGTGGCCAAACCGAGCCGGATTTCCCCATCCCCGTGCTCAGTCGGATCGACATGTACGCAGAAAAGCTGCTGGCCAACACCGACCGCTGGGCAGACCGCAGCACCCACAGCCGGGACCTGATCGACCTGGGCATGATGGTGCACCACTGGGGTGCCATCCCTCCAGAAGCCTGGCTCAAGGCCGAGGCCGCCTACGGAGACAGCGTCCAACGAGCCTACAACGCCGCTCGGCAACAAATGGCCCAGGCAGGACACCTGACCCACTGCCTGAGCCAGATGGCCATGGACAAGCAGTGGGCTGTGCCCCTGCAATCAGCACTGAGCATCCCCGGTTGAGGGGAGCCCCCCCCCGGTATAGGCGTACCCCCTGTCATAACCCTGTCATTGATGCGTCCAAATGCCTAGAATCGCCGTACTAGAATAAACGCTCAGATTGGCACCCCACAGATGACCGCACTCACGCATCTTGACTGGTTGGTGCTGTTCGCCGCCTTGGTGAGCAGCTTCGCAGCTTGCGCTGTCATCGTGCTCACGCAGCGCTGGCACGGGGGGTTGTCGCTGGACCATGACCTGGATGGCATCCAGAAGCTGCACCTTCGCCCCGTGCCAAGAATTGGCGGCATCGGCGTGTTGATCGGATTGTTGGTCGCTTCGTTGGTGGCCTATGGCCTGGACAACCCGGCAGCCTCACTGGCTCTGGGCCTGCTGGGCTGTAGCGCCCCCGTGTTTGCCGCCGGCTTCATCGAAGACATCACCAAAGTCGTCAGCGTACGGACGCGACTTTTTTCGGCGGGGCTTTCAGCCGTACTGGCGTGGTGGCTGCTTGACGCCAAGCTGACCCACCTCGATACGCCATATCTGGACGACCTGATCCAGTACGGCTGGGTATCGGCCCTGTTCACGGTGTTTGCCGTCAGCGGCATGACCAACTCTGTCAACCTGATTGATGGCCTCAATGGCCTGGCTGCAGGCACCGTGGCCCTGATGCTGGCTGGGCTTGGTGCCCTGGCCTGGCTACATGGCGACCAACTGGTGATGCAACTGTGCCTGTGGGGCGCGGTTGCCTCCATTGGGTTCCTGCTGATGAACTATCCATTTGGCAAACTCTTCATGGGGGATGGCGGGGCCTACCTGGCAGGGTTCTGGGTTGCGGAGTGCGGCATCTTGTTGCTGGCTCGCAATCCCGACATCTCCACCTGGACGGTGCTGCTGTGCTGCATCTACCCAGTCTGGGAAACGGTGTATTCCATGTACCGCAGGCAGTTCATTGACAAGGTCAACAGTGGCCAGCCTGACATGACACACCTTCATCACCTTGTGTATCGAGGCATTCAGGCCAACCAAGGCATCAAGGCAAAGTCGGAGTGGGTCAAGCACGGCTTGGTCAGTGCTGCCATTTGGGGCTTGGTGGCACTCTGCCAGGTGATTGCCACGACCGCGCGAGACCACACCGCACTGCTGGCCATCGGTGTGGGGAGCTTTGCTGTCATCTACTACTGGATTTACCAGACCATGGCAGCCATCGAAATCGAAGAAGAAGACGTCGATGTTGCCGTTCAGGCGCACTGAACGTCAGTACAACTGTTTGAGCTTCTGTGCCGTGGCCTCATCTTGCAAGCCATTGCGCCAGGCTTGGCGGACGAATACAAACAGCAGCAGCACAAAGCCGGTGGCCAAGGTTGCCAAAACGGCGATCATGGCCTTCTTGGGTTTTGACTTGCGCTCGGGTGTCTGAGCCATGTCCACGACCTGAATCACGGCACCATCACGCGCCTCATCCAGTTTCGCCAACTCGAACTGCTTGGCAAACATCTCAAACAGCGTTTCCTGGTATTTGAAGTCGCGGTATTTGACGATGTAGTCATCGTCCGCTGCTGCAGTGCTCGCCGATTCGGCTTTTGACAACTGGGACTGCAGGGCACCCAGCTCCGATTGCGCCAACCTGAACTCGGGCGATTGCTCGGTCAAGTAACTGCGCATGGACTGCAGCCTCACCTGCGAGGCGGTGACTGCGGCCTTCAACGCTGCATAGGCCTCAGCGGCCATTTTGGGCTCGGCACGCAAAGCACCTTCGTTGATGCCACTGCGCTGCAAGGCCGATTGCGCCACGGCGAGCTTGGCTTTGGTTTGCTCTAGCTGCTTCTCATAAAACGCGCGGCGTTGCTGCGCCTCGGTCACGGCCAGACGGTCCAGCAACTTGCGCAGCTCCTCCAAGTGGGCGTTGGCCAGTTGGGCAGCGAACGCAGGCTCGCGGTCGTCCACCTCCACTTTGATCAGTCCGTCCTTGCCGGCGCTGATGCGGGCCGCGCCTTCCAAGGCCCGCAAGGCATCTTCATGCAGCTCGGCCTCATAGCGTTTTTGCAAGGCGAAGCGCTTGACCAAGGCGTCCTGCACAGTGCGGCTTTTGATGAACGCCACGTACTGATCGGCTGGGTTCTTCAAGCCCGACGCGGCGCCCGCCAAGCCCCCCAGCGCACCGAGTCCTTGCAGCATCGCAGCCGCAGCCCCTTGCTGCTGTTGAGGCTGCAAAAAACTGGTGCTGGCCGTGAACGTAGGGGGAATGAGGAAGCTGCCCCCCAAGGCCACCACGCCTGCGGCTATCGGCGCCAACACGAGGAGTTTGATGTTTTCTTTGATGGTGATGGCGAGGTCCAGCAGGCTGATCTCGTCTTCCGTCTCTTCACGCATGTCGCTCATGTCCGGCCTTAATCGCGAATGGTCTTGATGGCAGCGGCGCCCAGGCCAAACTGATAGAAGATGGACGTCCAGTCCTTGGCACCCTGAATGAACTGGGTGTAGGCCGAGCGACGATCGAACTTCTCGGGCACAAAAATCGCATCTCCCGGATGCAGCTCTTTGCCCATGAAGCCACTACCACCAAACCAACTGCGATGTGCCGTATTGCCCTCCACGGAGCCATCGGCGCGGATGATGAGCGCAGCATCAATGTCTGCCTCGCGCAACAGGCCAGCACGACCCAGGTAGTCGTCCACCGTGGCGTCTTGCCGGTGAATGAAGGCGTTCTCTGCCAAGACAGCCCCGAAAACACTCACGAAGCCCGGGCGCGTGGGAATGGTGATGTTGTCGCCGTCTTCCAGGGGCAAATCGGGGTATTCAGGGCGCTCGGGCTT
>DAORJC010000093.1:0-10990 GCA_035438885.1 Aquabacterium sp.
CTCGCTGCGGCCGTGCCTGCTCGCGTGGAGCATCGGTTCGCGTCGTTTCGCGCCGGCTACCTGGCCGGAACGACTCCGCGCTCGACCCTCACCCAGCCGGCGTCACGAGCCGAACGAGGGATCGCCGTCTCCCTGCACGACGTGAGCTTCTCTCACGGCAACGCCGACGCCACCCTCACTGCGCTGAACCAGGTCTCGCTCGAGATTCCGGCAGGCGCGTTCGTGGCGGTAACCGGGCCGGTCGGCTCGGGCAAGAGTGCGCTGGCGAAGGCTCTGTTGGGGCTGTACCCGCTCGCCGGCGGTACCGTTTCCCTGGACGGCGACGCGCCCGCACGACATCGCGGTGACATCGGCTACCTGCCGCAGGAGCCCTTCCTGTTCTCGGGCACGGTGCGCGAGAACATCGCCATGGGACGTGAGCAGGCCGACCTCGCCACGATGAGCACCCTGGAAATCGCCGCGCTTGCGAAGGACGTAGCGGGCTTCGAGCACGGCGTCGATGCCGAGATCGGCGAGCGCGGCATCCGCATTTCCGGCGGGCAGCGCCAGCGCGTTGCGCTGGCGCGCGCGGCGGCGGCGGGGCCCCGGCTGCTGGTGCTGGACGATCCGTTCTCGGCGGTCGACGTCGCGACGGAAGCACAGATCATTGCCAGCCTGCGCTCGGAGTTCGGCCGCGGGGCGCCGGCCGCGCGACAGGCCACCATCGTCCTGTGCTCGCACCGGCTGGCGGCCTTCCCGCAGGCGGATCTCGTCGTCGTGCTGGATGGAGGACGCATCGTCGAACGAGGCTCGCATGAACAGCTGATGCTGGCGGGCGGCCTGTATGCGCGGATCTACGCGGCGCAGGCCGCGATGGCGCAGCCGGAGGAGGCATGACGGCAACACAGTCATCGCGGGCACCGACAGCACGCCAAGGACTCACGACCGCCCAGGTGGGCTCGCTGCTGGCGCCGCAGAGACGCCTGCTCGTGGCCATCGCAGCCTGCGTGCTCGCCGGTGCGGCGCTGGAGGTGCTGCCGCCGCTCCTCGTACGGCAGGCCGTGGACGCGCACTTGGCCGGGGGCCGTGGCGACGGCCTGATGCTGCTGGGCGTGCTCTACCTGCTGGTCGTAGCCGGGCAGCAGGCGTTGGGCTTCGCGTCTGCGTACGGCACCGCGATCGCAGCCCAACGGGCGTTGCGCGACCTGCGCGCGCGCCTGTTCGGCCATCTGCAACGGCTGCCTGCGCGCTACTTCGACACGACCCCGTTGGGCGACACCGTCAGTCGCTGCACCGCCGACATCGACACCATCGACCGCCTTTTCTCGTCGGGCATCGCGAGCCTTGTTGCCGACCTCGTGCGACTGGTCACGATCACGGTGACGATGCTCGTGCTCAGTCCCTCGCTGACGCTGCTCTGCGGCCTGGCCGCGCCGCCTCTGCTGTGGTTCACGCGCCGGTTCCAACTGCGGGTATTGGCCGCTGAACGGGCCAGCCGGGAGGCCGTTGGAAGCGTCAACACCGCACTCGTGGAGACCCTCGGTGGCGCGGAGGTCATTCGTGCATTCGGGCAAACGGAATTCTTCGAGCACCGCTTCCGTGGCGCCCTGCAGGCCACGCAATACGCCTATCTCGCGGCCACACGCTATTCGGCGGTCTACACGCCGTTGATGGCCGTGCTGGCGTCGCTGATCGTCTGCGGCCTGCTGTGGGCAGGTGCCGAGGGCGCGCTGACGGACTCGGGTGTCTCCATCGGTACGCTCACGGCCTTCGTGCTGCTGTTTCGCCGTTTCTTCGCGCCGATAACGACGCTGGGCGAGGAATGGCAGACCGTGCAGAGCGCGCTGTCCGGGGCTGAGCGCGTGTTCCAGGTCTTGGCGCTGCCGGTCGAGGAAACACCGGCCGCCCATTCCGTGCAACAGGCCAGGAGCGAACCCGAGCCGTTGATCCAGTTGAAGGATGTGATCTTCGGCTACGTCGCCGATCGCCTCGTGCTGAAAGGCGTCTCCTTGAGCGTTCGCGCAGGCGAGCACGTCGCGCTGGTCGGACGCACCGGCGCTGGCAAGAGCAGCCTGATGCACCTCGCCGGTGGCCTGTATGCGCCCTGGTCCGGTGAAATTCACGTGGCGGGCGCGGATCCACGCGCCATGACGGACGAGGAACGCCGTCAGCGCCTGGGCGTCGTGCCGCAGACGCTGCAACTGTTCAGCGGCAGCGTGCTCGACAACCTCACGATGGGCGACGTCCTCGTGACCCGGACTGCTTGCGAAGCCGCGGCCAAGGCAACGGGCGCGCATGCGTTCATCCGGGCACTGCCGCAGGGCTACGACACGCCCCTGGACGCGGGTGAGGCCGGCGCCGCGTTGTCCGCGGGCCAACGGCAATTGCTCGCGCTCACGCGCGCGCTGGTGCGCCAGCCTCGCGTGCTGCTGCTCGACGAAGCGACAGCCGCGATCGACCACGCCAGCGACGCTGCGTTCCGCGCCGCTCTTCGCCGCGACGCGCACGACTCGAGCCGTGCCGTTCTGATCGTGGCGCATCGGCTGTCAACGGCGCTGGAGGCCGATCGCATCATCGTGATCGAGGACGGTCGCATCCTCGAACAAGGCGCGCCGGACGAGTTGATTCGGTGCCGGGGTCGCTTCGCCGCGCTGCTGGCCATGGAGACGGCAGGCTGGGATTGGCATCAACGTTGACGTTGGAGGACAGACATGGGCAAGGACTTCTACATACAACCCGACGCGGCCGACCCGGTGCTCGATCCCGACGCGGTGCTCGCGATCGTGCGCTTGCATGCGGCGGGCGCGAAGGCCGTCAGGGCCGTCGACGAGAGCGGCGGCGAAGCGCGCGCCTATGCCATCGACAACGGCCTGATCCTGAAGGTTCAGCGACCACAACAGCTGCGCGCGCGAACGAGCCTGGCGAAGGAGCGTTTCCTTTTGGAGCAGTTGGCAGGCCTGGAGGGCGTATGCGTTCCACGAGTCCTCGGTGGGGGCGTTGCCAAGCCCGGGATCGAGTACACCTTGATGACGCGCATGCCCGGCGAGCCGATACACTCGGCAAGGCTCGACGGTGACCTCCGCCGGCGTACGCTGGTTGACCTGGGGCGCATGTTGCGTCGCATTCACGCAATCCCTCAGCAACCCGTGTTCGAGGCGCGCCTGATCCCCGGCGACCACACGGCGGCCGACGTTCGCACACGGTTCGGCGGCCTCTTCGACGACGCTGTCGCAGCCGTGGCTCGGGCGGCCCAGCCCTGGCCATTTGCGGTCGACCCGTTGCAGTTGGCGCGCCTCGCGATGCGCGCCTTGCCGGACGCAGACGCCTGGGTGGCCTTGCACAGCAACCCCGGCCTCGAGCACGTCTTCGTCGATCCGCAGACCGGGCAGTTGACTGGCATCATCGACTTCGGCGATGCGTATTTCAGCCACCCGGCGCTCGATCTGCGCCGATGGCCTCGGCCCATCGATCGGGCCGCAGTTCACGCTGGGTACTGCAGCGAGGCGGAGATGAGCGAGAGCTTCAATCAGACATGGCGCGTGGCCTGCGTGCTCACCGACATGCTCGCCATTGCGCAGGATCTGGAATGCCGCGCTGCAGGGCTCGTCGAGTTGGAAGAGCTTGTCGAGCAGTTGCACTGACGGCTTACGTGATGGCTGTCTTGGCGCCGGCCGATCACCCGCGAAAGAGTAGTACCCCCATCCTCTGGAGACACGGGGAGCCGCTACAACGCCGCGGTATTCGCTTTCAGCGTGCGATCCAGCTTGCGGTGAATGAGTGATACCAGTGTCAGGATGTCCAGGGCATCTTGTTCGGACATCGGCCAGTTTGTCTTGGGGGCATGGGCGAGTGGGTTGCGCACGGCGCCGAAGAGGCCTACCAGCAGATGGGCGAAGCCTTTTTGCTCGCTCTTCTCAGATTCGGTGGCGAGAGAACCGAGAACCAGGATCGGGTTTTGCGTCGAAAACGTCCGGTTCACCAACTCGGCTCCATCCATGGTCAGGCCCGACATGGAACGGATGCGCTCGGCGACGCCTTTGGTCGACTCGAAGACGGCATGGAAGTAGTTTTCATCCAGCAGTTCGGCGCGGCAGTAGTTGAGCACTTCGACATGGACGTTGCGGTTTTCCAGTGCTGCCTTCAGCCGACCGGCGCGGGCACGCGCTGCGTCCAGGGTCGTGGCCTTGTCAGCGTAACCCACGCGGCCATCGTCGCGCACGAAGGGGCGATGTGGCCGTAGGCGGTGCCCAGCTCATAGCGCTCAACCCCGTAGTTGTAGGTCAGCTCCAGCTCGGCATGTTCGGGGTTGCGGCCGTAGCCCAGGAAGGCCAGGGTGTATTGCTGTTCGGGGCGGTCTGTGCTGCGAATCAGCGTCATGCCCATGACCTGGGTGTAGAAATCGATGGAGCGCTGGAGGTTGCCAACGCGCAGCATGGTGTGCAGCAGACGCATGGTGATCACGAGGTTCTGAGTGACAAGAGCGACAGTCTGCCAGGGTTGACCGGCCTGCGCGAGGCCAGGCGCAGTCAACCCTTTGAGCCGCTCAGATCACTTGAACTGGGGCAGCAGCACGCTGTTGATGATCCACACGGTGCCGTTGGTGGTCTTGACGCCCTTGCAGGCTGCGACCGACTGGTTCACCGAAGCGCCATCGGCGTCAAAGCCCACGAACACGCTCTGGCCTTGCAGGGTTTTGACCTGGTGGGGCAGCAGCGAGCGACGGGGATCGACCGTGCCAGGCGTGACGTGATAGGTCAGCACCGAGGTCAGCAGGCTGGTGTCGCTGCCAATCAGGCTGAGCAGGGCGGGAGGAACCTTGCCGAAAGCCTCATTGGTGGGGGCGAACACGGTCAGGGGGCCTTTGCCGGAGAGTGGGCCGACCAGATCGGCGGCCACCACCAGGTTGACCAGGGTGCTGAGCTCGGGCGTGGCGATGGCGGCGTCCACGATGGTGCCGGGGAAGTTGGTCACGGGTGCGTTGCGGCACTGCAGATAGGCTGCGGCGGAGACGCCCGATGCTTGTGCCTGCATGGGGGCCAGGGCCGCGGCCGCTGCGAGCAGGACGCCGCCGAGGGTCCACGAATTCAGGCGGGAAGACAGGGGTTTGACAGTGGTGCGCATGTGGATCTCCGGAAAGTGTGTTGATTGATTTACTAATCAGTGTTTATTGTGACTGATCGGTATTTATTTTGCACTCTTTGGTGATGCTGTGCACAAATCCACGTGAAAAAAGGGGTCTTGATAGGGGTGCTGCCGGGCGGGCGGCAGGCCGCGGGCAACGGTCCGTCAGCGCGTCAGCTCAACGTCGACCCAGCCGCGAACGCTGTTGAGCAGCGCCAGGCCTTGCGCGCGAGACAGGTCGCTGCGCGTGATCACAGCCTCCTGCAGGCGCCCATCGGCCAGCAACGACTCACGCATCACGCCGGGCAGCAGCCCGCAGCGCAGCGGTGGGGTCAGCCATTGGCCTTCCAGGCACACCGCCACGTTGCCGATGGTGAATTCCGTGAGTTCGTCCTGCGCGTTGAACAGCAAGATGTCCAGGCATCCCGGTGGCGCCTTGAAGGCTTCATAAGCGCTGCGCAGGGTGGTCTTGTGGCGGATGAAGTCATCGGCCATGGGCATGGCGCGTTCTGCCAGAACCACCCGAGCTGGCGTGGCAGAAGGGGGCAAGGGTGCTGCTTCGGCCTTGATGTGACCTTGGGCACTCAGCAGC
This sequence comes from Aquabacterium sp., assembly GCA_035438885.1. Lineage (GTDB taxonomy): Bacteria > Pseudomonadota > Gammaproteobacteria > Burkholderiales > Burkholderiaceae_C > Aquabacterium. The sequence continues at coordinate 5,693 of DAORJC010000093.1, forward strand.
AGGCGAACCTTGTGAACCCCGTCCGGGTGTTGCCGCCCCAGAGCGAGCAAGGCACTCACGGCCGATGAGCGAACCTCGGCATCAAAGCGATGGCCAAAGTGGGCCGCGCTGCGGCTCAGGCGGGCCAGGTGCCGATCGAGTCGCGCCATCTGGCCCCCTTCCAGACGCAGGGATTCGAGCAGCTCAAAGGGCTGGTCGGCTCGCCGCAGAAAGGCCTGTTTGTGGCGCCACTCGTCGGCCTCACCGGCGGGGGTGGCGTCCAGGGTGATGCCGCTGCCCACGCCGCACCGCGCCTGCCACGGCGCCATGGGCGGTGGCGTTTGCACGCACACCGTACGGATCGGCACGTTCAGGGTCACCCGACCGCCTGGCGCCATGAGGCCCACGGCACCGCAGTACACGCCCCGCGGGGTGGGCTCCAGGCGGGCAATGTGGTGCATGGCCTGGCGCTTGGGGGCGCCGGTGACCGAGCCACAAGGGAACAGGGCCGTGAACAGTTCGCTCAGCCGCAAGCCCTCGCGGCTGCGGGCCTGCACGGTCGAGGTCATTTGCCAGACCGTGGGCAGGGCCTGCACGTCAAACAGCGACGGCACCTGCACGGTGCCCAGTTGCGCCACCTTGGACAGGTCGTTGCGCAGCAGGTCCACGATCATCAGGTTTTCAGCGCGCTCCTTGGCGCTGTGGCGCAGATGCGCTGCAGCGGCTTCGTCGGCCTGGGGGGTGTCCTGCCGCGCCGAGGTGCCCTTCATGGGGCGTGTGGTCAACAGGCCGTCGTGCCAGTCGACAAAGAGCTCGGGCGAGACGCTGAGCACGGCGCCAGGACCACGGCACACGGCGCGCGTGTCCAGGAACACGCTGTAGCCCAGCGGCTGGCTGCGGTGCAGCGCCTGAAAAAAGGCCAGCAGGCCCGCGGTGTCCAGCGCGTCGCCGGAATCGGCTTGCGGTGCAATCGGGGCCTGGAGCTGGCTGGTCAGGTTGATCTGGTAGACCTCGCCCTGGCGGATCAGCTCGCGAATGGCCTCGACCTGCTGGTGCAGCCTGGGCTCATCGGTGAGGCGGCTCCAGGGGCCGGTGTGCCAGCGGGCCTCGTCGGTGCCCAGGTTCAGGTGTGGCGCAGGCGGCAGTGCCTCTGCCTGGTCGTACACGGCCCACACGGCATAGGGCACGCCGGGGGGCAGGGCCTTGACGGGCAGGTGGGGGTCAAACGCGGGGGCCGCTTCATAGGCCACCCAGCCCACGCACCAGTGGCCCTGGCGCGACAGGTCATGGGCGTCGTCCAGCAGGCGGGCGACCTGGCTGGGGTCGTGTGCCACCAGCCAGCGGATGGGCTGACCAAAGCGCAGGCGCTGGCGCGAGGCTGCGGCCAGGGCGTCAGAACCGGGTGCGGTCGGATCCCGCGGAAAGTCGACGATGGCCGTGGGCCAGGCGTCGACGGACGTGTCGGTCATGGGGCCCTCAGGCGCGGCGGCTTCTGGTCACGGTGCACAGCACGGCGATCAGGCCCAGTGCGGCAAACAAGGCCAGGCTCCAGAGTTCGAAGGGAACGCCCCACAGGTCCACGGCCCCATCGGCACAGCTGGCTCGCACTTCAAAGACATCGGGCCAGCGCGTGTCAACGCCGACGGCCGAGATGATCTTGTCGGCCAGCGTCAGGGCGCACGAGCTGCTCTTGGCGGCCACGGCGTGCTGCCACCAGGCAGCGGCCACACCGGCGCCGCACAGCAACACCACCAGCCCCGAGAGCGCACGGCGCAGGCCCTGCCAGGGTTGCAGTGCAGCCAGCCACGCCACGACGGCGATCACGATGAACACCATGCGTTGCAGGATGCACCAGGGGCAAGGCTCCATGCCCATGCGGTGTTGGGCGTACAGGGCCATGGCCACCGAGGCCGAGCTGGCCAGGCCCACGAGCACCAGGGCAATGCGAGGAGGGAATGTCATGGCGGTGCGGGTGTGGGGGTTCAGCGCACTTCGGCGATCAGTTCGATCTCGACACAGGCACCCAGCGGGATCTGTGCGACACCGAAGGCGCTGCGGGCGTGGCGGCCGGGCTCACCAAACACCTCGGCCAGCAGTTCGGAGCAGCCGTTGGTGACCAGGTGTTGTTCGGTGAAGTCGCTGGTGCTGTTGACCAGGCTCATGACCTTGACGATGCGGACCACGTTGTCCAGGCCACCGGCGGCCACCGACAGGGTGCCCAGCAGGTCGATGGCCACGGCGCGGGCGGCTTGCTGGCCCTCGGCCGTGGTCAGGTTCTTGCCCAACTGGCCCACCCAGACCTGACCGTCCTTCTTGGCAATGTGGCCGGACAGGAACACCAGGTTGCCGGTGCGCATGTAGGGCAGGTAGGACGCGGCAGGGGTGGCCACGGCGGGCAGGGTGATGCCCAGGGATTGCAGTCGGTCAGCGATGGTCATGATGGGGCAGAAGGCGGCAAAGGTCGATCAGGATGCTGATCGTACACGCAAGCCTTTGTCCCCTCGGATCACTTCTTCTTGCTGCGGTCAGGGACCACGGTGGTGCGCGTGGGCGTGACGATGCCAGCCGAGATGGGCTTGGGCGGCGACGAGTCCTTCTTGGGCTTGCGCGATTCCTTGTTGGTGCGTTGTTGGCCTTTGGGCATGAGGGTCTCCAGTGGGGATTGAGTGAGGGTGTCGTCGGTGACAGGACGGGGGCGCAGGGAGGCCTCGACCATCTTCATGCTGCGGTGCACGTCACGCTCGAAGGCGGTGATGGTGTGCTCGGAGATTTCAGCCAGCAACAAGGCGGTTCGGGCCACCTCGGCGTGCATCTGAAGCCGCTGCATCAGTTCGGCCCGGGCCTCCAGGGGCAGGGCATAGGTGAAGGCGCTGAGCAGGGTGTCCAGGGCGAGGATGCTGCCCTTGAGGTCACAGATTTTTTCAGTGGCTTCTTGAAGGTTTTTCAAGCGTGCTTTCAAAAAAAAACCGCAGCCGAAGCCGCGGTTTTTGTTCAGGCTTGGAGCCGTCGCGGGATCAGACCACGCGAATGTTCGAAGCTTGCAGGCCCTTTTGGCCTTGGGTCACTTCAAATTCGACGCGCTGGTTTTCAGCCAGGGTCTTGAAGCCGTTGCCCTTGATTTCGCTGAAGTGAGCGAACAGGTCTTTTTCACCGTTGTCTTGTGCGATGAAGCCGAAGCCCTTGCCTTCGTTGAACCACTTCACGGTACCGGTTTGAGTCGTCATTTGGAATTCCTATTTATCCAAGTGTTGCCCTGACACATGTCAGGACACTGCAGAAACACGCAAGAAAATCACCTGGGAGGAAACTCGACGGTTCTGACCTGCTCACGCAGGACAAAAGACAGAAAAGACCTTAATGAAGGACCGTCTTGTGCATAGCTACAGGCGCATGGTACTCGCTTTATGCGTCTTTCGCTTGTTTTATTTGATGTTTTGCAAGTGCGGCGTGGCAAAGCCTCTGACATCGTCCGACGCATCCCCATCAAGGGCGTCTTGAAACAGGTCGCCGCTTTGACAAGAATCTGCGCCATCCAAGAACGAAGGGAGTGAACATGGCCTGGCATGGGGCGGTGGTGATGCTGGCATGGCTGGCCGGGGTGGCCTTGCACCTGCAGCTAAGCACCCTGCCGGAGGTGTCGCCCTGGTGGCCCGGAGTTTTCGCCTTGGGGTTGTGGGGCCTGTGGTTGCGATCGGCCCGACTGCGCATGCGTTTGCAGTCGTGGGCGCCCGGGTGTCCGTGGGGCGTGTGCGTGGCCAGTGCCGCGGCCCTCTTGTTGTCATGGGCGGTGGTCCAAGGGCAGGCGCAGCGCCTGGCATCGCAGGTGTGGCCCGAGCAACTGAGCCCTGTGCCACACGCGGCAACGGGGGAGGCGCCCGATGAGGTCGCCACGGTGTGGCTCACCGGCCGCGTCTCCCGCATGGCCGACCGGCAGGACTGGGGCTGGTCGGTTCAGGTGGATGTTCAGCAGTGGGAGGTCCGCTCGAGCGCGTGTGCCTCGGGGGCCGTGTGCCAATGGCAGGCGGGATCGCCCTGGTCCTTGCCGGGGTTGCCGACCGAGGCCGCCACGCCCAGGCGCATCAGTTTGAGCCTGCCCTTGCACATGGCGGAGCCTGTGCCGGGCGATGTGTGGCGCTGGCCGGTGGTGGTGAGGCCGTTGGCGGGCAAGCGCAACCCAGGTGGCTTTGACCTGGAACTGTGGTTGTGGGAGCAGGGCATTCGGGTGGCCGGCAAGCTCGATGACAAGGCGGCTGCACCCCTCCTGGTCCAGCCCGCAGGCTGGGGGACGACCGGCTGGATGGAGCGTTGGCGCTCGGCCTGCAGGGCCCGCATCCAGGCGCATGTGCCCGATGCCCGGGTGGCGGGCTTGATCCGCGGGCTGACCATTGGCGAGCAGGGCGCCTTGAGCGCCTCGGATTGGGATGCCTTGCGCACCACCGGCACGGCGCACCTGGCGTCGATCTCGGGATTGCACGTGACCATGATGGGGGCGCTGCTCAGTGGGGTGGTGGGCGGGCTCTGGCGCTGCTCCCCCAGGCTCATGCGATGGTGGCCGGCCCCGGTGGCGGCCGGTGTCGGTGGCCTGCTGGGGGCCACGCTCTACGCCTGGATGGCAGGTGGGGGCCTGCCCGCGCAACGCACGGTCTGGATGCTGGCCGTGGTGGTGCTGTTGCGTTTGTCGGGGCGGCGTTGGCCTTGGCTGCTGACCCTGTTGCTGGCCGCGGTGGTGGTGACGGCGCTGGACCCTTGGGCCTTGATGGCGCCGGGCTTCTGGTTGTCGTTTGTGGCGGTAGGGGTGTTGATGTGGGGCGGCGGCGATGCCTGGGTGGCGCCTGGCGCGTCCCGTGGGGCGGTGATCCGGCATGCGTTGCGGGAGCTGAGTCGCGCTCAGGCGCTGGCCACGGTGGGTCTGGCGCCCTTGTCGATGGTCTTCTTTCAGACCTTCTCCGTGATCGGCCTGATGGCCAACTTGTGGTGCATTCCCCTGTTCACGTTGTTGCTGACGCCGCTGGCCCTGCTGGGACTGGGCATCGCGCCCTTGTGGCGCGTGCTGGAGCCCGTGGCTCGCTGGACCCTCGATGGCCTGACGTGGGCAGCCACCTGGCCCTGGTCCGTCTGGCAGGTGCCGGCGGTGTCGACCTGGGCAGCGGCCCTGGCAGTGCTGTCGGGAGCCTGGATGCTGGCGCCGGTGTCCTGGCGTTGGCGCTTGCTGGCCGTGCCCGCCTGTTTGCCATTGCTGTGGTCGACCAGTGCATCGCGGCAACTGCCCATGCCCGCGGCGGGCGAGTTCGATGTCATGGCCGCCGGTGTGGGGCAGGG
>DAORJC010000094.1:0-10963 GCA_035438885.1 Aquabacterium sp.
GGGTCTTGGCCTCGTAGAGGGCTTCGTCGGCCCAGGCCATGAGTTCGGTGTCCTGTCGGTCACTCTGATGCGGCAGGATCTGGGCCACGCCGATGCTGATGGTCACCACCGGCCGAACGCTCGACTGAGGGTGTGCGATCTGCAAGGCTTGCACCGCGGCGCACAGGGCCTGGGCATGTGGCAGGGCCTGCAGGGCCGCCTCGCCGCTGAGGATGACGGCAAATTCCTCGCCCCCCAAGCGGGCGGGCAGGCCGTGGTTCTGGCGGGCCTGGCGCGCAATGGCCTGGGCCACCTGTCGCAGACACAGGTCGCCCTGGGCATGCCCCTGGCTGTCGTTGTAGGCCTTGAAGCAGTCGATGTCGATGATCAGCAGAGCCAGCGGGGTTTGCGTCTCCACGGCCTGCGCCCAGGCGGCATCCATGTCCAGCACGAACTGCCGGCGGTTGTTGATGCCGGTGAGCGAGTCGGTCAGGGCCATGCGCTGGAGCTCGTCGGACATGCGTTGCAGCGTCTGGCTCTCCAGGTCGTCCTTGCGGTGCAGCAGGAAGGATTGCCGGTGGCGATGCTCCAGGGTGAAGCTGCCCACCAGGGTCAGGATGGCGGCCTGGACCACCATGAGGGTGCTGTCAAAGACGAGGACTTGCTGGAGCGGGGTGATGCCTTTCATCCAGGCCAGCAGGGCGACCACGGTGGACAGCGCGGGCAGCCAGGCCACGCCAGGCGCCTGGCGCGCGCCGATGGCCGAGAAGGCCGGGATCAATGCCACGGCCACCACGTAGCTGTACACCGTGTTGACGTGGCTGGTCGAGAACATGTAGAGCGTGCTCACGCTCAGCGCCGAGGCATACACGGCAAACAGCCATTCCCTCAAACGTGGCGACATGGGCAACAGCAGACCGGCAATGGCCAGCACCATGGCCAGCAATGAGGCCTCACGCAGGGCGACAAAGGAGGCGCTGATGTCGGGCAGCAGGGCGCTGGCCTTGTGGGTCATGAGGGCATAGGCCATCAGGCCCAGGGCGCCCATCAGGATGAGATGCTTCTGGCGGCTGCTTTGGTGGGCAAGGCGATAGGTTCGCTCCAGAGAGCCTGGCAGCCTCAGGCGCATGCCGGGGCGGGTCAGGGCCTGATCGATCAGGGCCAGCTCTGCTTCGTCGGGGCGTGCGGGTCGGGACTGGGGGTGGGTGGGGTCGGACAGCAAGGCCTGTGGCCGGGTCCCGGCGGTCAGCTTGAGCAGATGATCGCTGGCTTGCACGCACTGGTTGCGGCCGCGCCCCTTGGCCTGGTACAGCGCCGCATCGGCCTGGGCGTAGAGCGCGGCCGCCCCTCCCACGCTGTCTCTTGACAGGGCACTGACGCCCACGCAAATGGTCACCACGGGCGCCACCGGTGAGGCCTTGTGGGGCATGCCTTCGCCACGCACGGCCGCGCACAGGGCCTGGCCCATGAACACGGCGTCTTCCACCGGGCAGTGCGGCAGCAGGATGGCGAACTCCTCGCCACCCACGCGAGCGGCCAGGCCCTGCAGACGTTTGGCATGGTCCTCCAGGAGGCCGGCGATCATGCGCAGGCACTGGTCGCCGTCCACATGGCCGTGATGGTCGTTGTAGGCCTTGAAGTGGTCCACGTCGATCATCAGCAGGCTCAAGGGGCGGTGCGCGGCCTGGCTCCAGGTGTGCAGGGCCTCGTCGAAGTGCCGGCGGTTGTGCAGTCCGGTCAGCGCATCCAGGGTCGACTGGCGCTTGAGCCGCCGCTTGAGGGTCTCCAACTGCAGGCGGTGGTGCAGGGCTTGTTGCCTGAGCCAGAACATGTGCCGTTCGTGGCGCTCGAACACGTAGTTGCCCAGCAGGCTCAGGATGCCGGAGATCCAGATCAGTTTGAGGTTCTTGCCCACGATCAGCACTTCTTCCGGGGTGCGCCCCTTCACCAGCACCGGGTAGCCCAGCATGCAGGCCAGGATCAGCAACAAGGAGCGCTCAAAGCGCTGAAACAGGACCACGCCGATGTAGATCGGCACCAGGAACAGGCAGACCGAGTGGGTGTAGGCGGTCAGGCTTCCCCCATTCAGGGCAGTCCAGAAGATGAAGCTGACCACCATCAGGGTGCCTGCGGCCATGGTGTTCTCCAGGGCGCGATGCGAGACCCCGATGCCCAGGGCGGTCCACAGGGCGATGGCGCACAGCACGCCGCCCATGATCAGGCGCAGCGCCCACAAGGTGTCCTCGATGCCCGGGAACATGCGGGCGTCGGTGCGTGCGCCCATCATCACCAGCATCATGCCCACGGCCACGCACAGGGTCGCATGTCGGCGACGGGCGGGCAACAGGGCGTCGTCAAACGCCTTCTCCAGGGCGGGGGGGAATCGCAGCCGGTTGAGGTGCTTCTTCAGGCTTGGGCCTTGCAGCCCTTGCGCCTGGGCGGCCACTTGCCTGGCCAGCTCTTGGGGTTCGTCCACCTCATCGTCGTCGTACTCGACGGGCATGGTGGGGGCGTTCAGGCGCCTCGCCAGTCGGTGCGATCGTCGGTCAAACGGAGGGGTGGGATCCCGGAACATCACCTGAGTCTTCGCAACGGATGGGGGACAATGGCAGTATGAACCCGCCCGTGCTTGACATCGTCTGCCTGTGTGCCGCCTGGTGCGGCACTTGTGGGGCATATGCACAGGTTTTCCAGGCGCTTCAGCAGGCCTGGCCGGGTCATCGCTTTCGCTGGATCGACATCGAGGACGAGGCCGATCTGGTCGGAGAGGTGGACGTCGAGACCTTCCCGACGTGGTTGGTGGCGCATCAGGGGCGGGTGCTGTTTGCGGGCCCGGTGCTGCCTCGTCAGAGTGACGCGCAACGCATGCTGGAGGCCCAGGTGTCGGCCGCTCAACGGGGTGACCGCATGCCGCTGGCACTGCCGCCAGAGCAGCTCAAGGCGTTTGAAGACCTGGCGGCAAGGCTTTGAGTTCACGTCAGATCATGGCCGCAAATTCGGTGCTCAGCCACTCGTCGGTGGTGTCGGGTGGCACCCAGTTCTTGACCCAGTTCGAGAACTGAGCCGCGGGCATCGGCCGAGCGATGAAGAAGCCTTGCACCTCATCGCAGGTCAGACCCGCCAGCAGTTTCCAGGACTTGGCGTTTTCAACGCCTTCGGCCACCACGCTCAGGCCCAGGTTGTGGGCCAGGTCCACGGTGGATCGCACGATCTTGGCGTCTTGCAGATCGCTCTCCATGCTCATCACGAAAGAGCGGTCGATCTTGAGCTCGTCCACGGGCAGGCGCTTGAGGTAGGCCAGCGATGAGTAGCCCGTGCCAAAGTCGTCAATCGACAGCTTGACACCCATGGCATGGAGTCGCTCCAGCGTCTGCAGCGCGCGCTGCGGGTCGTCCATGATCGCGCTCTCGGTGATCTCCAGCACGATGGTGCTGGGGTCGACCTGGTGGTGGCTCAGGACCTTGTCGAGCTTGTGCGGCAGCTCCTGGTCCATCAGGTCGCGGGTGGACAGGTTGACGGCCAGCTTCATGGGGTGGCCTGCGGCTGTGAACTCGCTGCTCATGCGGGCGGTCTGCTCGATCATCCAGGCGGTCAGCACGCGGATGAAGCCGGTTTGCTCGGCAAAGGGAATGAACCGCATCGGGGGGACCAGGCCCCGGTCCGGGTGCTCCCAGCGCACGAGAGATTCTGCCCCGATGACCTTGCCGGTTTTCAGGCTGATCTTGGGTTGCAGGTACAGCCGCAGTTGTTCGTGGTCGACTGCGTAGCGCAATTCGCTCAGCAGGGTCAGTGACTCTTCGCTGGTGGAGTCCAGGCCAGGGTGATAGACGACGGTGCCCGCCTGCTGTTGCTTGGCGGCGTACATGGCCACCTCGGCCCGGCTCAGCAGGGTGTCGGCCTCCAGGCCATGCTCGGGGCAGCAGGCAATGCCGACGCCTGCACCCAGGTCGACGGTGTGATCGTCCAGCTTGATGGGGCGCTCGAACGACATCTGCACACGGCCGGCCACGTCCTTGGCCATGCTGGCGTCGGTGCGAGGCAGGAGGATGGCAAATTCATCGCCGCTCAGTCGTGCCAGGATGCCGTTGCCGGTCAGGGCATCGGTGCGCAACCGATCGGCCACTGCACGCAGGACGCGGTCGCCAAAGCGGTGGCCCAGCACGTCGTTGACGTGCTTGAAGCGGTCCATGTCCAGCAGCAGCACGGCGCAGGGTTGGCCGTCTGACTTGTGGCGCTCGATCGCCTGGCGCAGGTCGTGTCGGAACTGCTCGCGGTTGGGTAGGTCGGTCAGGGCATCCTGGTAGGCCAGGCGTCGGATCTCGCCTTCGCGGGCCTGGATGGCCTGTCGCATGGTCTCGAAAGATTGAGCCAGGTCGCCAATTTCATCCTGCGAAGGGACGCGGACCTCGGCCCCGTAGTCGCCCCGCTCCAGACGCCGGGCCGAGCCGGCCAGCATGCGGATGGGGGTGGTGATGTGCCGGGCCGTGACATAGCCGCCGATGCCGAAGGCGGCCACGCCCAGGGCCGTGAGGATCAGCAGCGTGGTCTTGAGCTGTGCGTAGGGCGCCAAGGCCTGATCGACCGACCGCAGCAGCAGGGCCGTGACGGGTGGTTGGTCTGCGGTGCCAGGCAACACCACCTGGTGGGCGCTGAATTCGTCGCCCGCGACCAGCAAGGTCAGGTCCGGCGAAGCGCCGTCACCGCCGGCCGGGGCTTCCCAGGCTTGCACCACCGGGGCCCAGCGTGATTTTTCCAGGCTGCTCTGGGAGACGGACCAGTTGCCCTTGGGGGTTCGCAGCATCATGACCACGTCCAGCCCGGAGAGCTTTTGCATGTCCTTGAGCAACTTGTCGCCGATCGGAAAGCCCATGCCCACCCAGCCAATGACCAGCGGGGCGCGAACGGGCACGGCCACGATCTGGTACGGCTGACCGTTGATCACCTCGACTTTGTTGTTGTTCGCGCCCCCGGTCTGGCTCTGGCGGGCGTAGCGTTGAACGGCCGCCACGAAGGGGGGGGCATTGCGCTCGGTGCTGGCCTGCAGTTCAAACTGAGCGTTGGTGAACACAGCCACGCCGGCATTGATGCGCTCGCCGTGGTTGGTCAGGGCCGAGCTCAGGGTCTCACGGTCGCCACTGGCCACCGCATCGCGAAAGCCGTAGTCCGAGGCCAGGACCTTGGTGGCCTGCTCCAGGTTGTAGGTGTTTTGTTGCAGCAGGCGAAGGAACACCTTCTCGCCCGTCTGCAGTTCGGTGCGGATCGAGGCGCGGGCGTTGCGATCGACGCTGTCGCCAATGAACCAGTAGGACGTCGCCTGGATGACCACCAGCAAGCCCAGGTACACCGCGACGATGCGGGCCTGCAGGCGCTTGGGGCTCAGGATGGATGAAAACATGAAACGCAGATGGGTGAATCTCGGGTGGATGTCAGTGACCCGACAACAGGGTATCGGGCGAAATTTCGCGAGCTTGAGGTTGGCGTTGCCAGAGCGACAACGCGGGCCCTAGCCAACCTGGGGCCGCCGGCACCGGCATTGCGGGCACAGGTTCCGTCCGCTTGAGCTGGGGCGGCACAGGCGCACCAGGCGCCTCCGCGGGCACATCGGCAAAGGAAATCGGCGTGGGCATGACTGCTGCTCCCGGTGAGGCCTCGATCCTTGGGTTATCGGCCATGAACCGGGCAGACTCAAGTCCCAGGGCGGCGGAAAAGCCCCTGGGATGCCCCGGTATTCGTGATCTTCGACCGCGAATGCCGGGTGTGTCGAGCACTCAAGCGCCAGCGTTGAGCCAGCGTGCCATGACCTGATTCATGCTGGCCATCAGCGCCAGCACATCCGGGTCCCGGTACTGATCCCGCGGGTGACAGGTCACGACCATCTGCTGCCCGTTCGCCACGGCCAGCACCAGCAGCGGGGCCACGCTGACCACCGATGCCTGCAACTCGTCCAGGCGAACCTGGGCGTCCGGGGCATTGAAGGCATCGGCGCTGCCAATGTTGGTGGTGTGCCCGCTGGGCGGGTTCAGGCGGTCCAGCCGTTTGCTGCGCAGGTACAGGCGGGTGTAGTCGTGTGGCCGGATGAGGCCCAGCAGCTCATAGGGCAGCAAGGGCAGCAGCACTTCACGACGCTCAAAACGCGCCAATGCCTGCCTCACCCGTCCATCGATCCAGCGCACCCGATCGGCCTCTGGCACCTCCTGGGGCAGCAGGACATTGAACACGGCCACATGGTTGCCCATGGTGGGGGCTTGCCCCGCCGGAAAGTAGCGCCGCAGGTCCACGCCCATCCGGATCAGCGCCGCCGTGCCTGGTCGGTTGCCCGCCTGTGCCAGCAAGGCCGTGCCCAAAGCAGCGTTCATCAGGGAGTTGGCCGATCCCCCCATGGCTTTGGCCACGCGTGAGAGATCCTTGGCCGCCAGGCCGGTGGGGTGGTGATGCAGCCCGGTGGACACATGGCGTGCAGAGCGCTGGCGAGGCAGCTCGATGATCTCGTAGCGGGCCTGCTCCCGGGCTTGTTCGCGCTCTTGCACCCAGGAGCGCCACAGCTTCTGGGGCCATTGCCACCAATGCTCGGGCAGGATCGCCGGGAGCATGCTGGAGTTCTCAATGGGCAGAGGGTCGACGGCGTGTCCGTTGAGCAGCTTCATCAACGATTCGATGCAGTGGATCAGGGAGCGTCCATCCATGAGCACGTGGTGAACGCTCAGCAGCAGACCCGCGCGGGTCGGGTGCGGGGCAAACTGCACGCGAATGCCCAAGCCGCGCATCAGGGGCAAGGGCTCATTGAGCGCCAGTTCCTGCCAGCGTCGGACGGTCGCGGGATCGTCCAGCTCGATCACCTCGGTGCGGAAGGCCTGCTCGAGCAGCGCGTCCAGTTGCTCGTTGTCCGGGAGGATGCGCAGCTGGTAGCGACGACGGGTGGGCTCCAGCACGGCCCGCAGACGGGGTGCGGCGGTCAGCAGTTGCCGCACGGCCTGCCGGACCTCACGCTCGGCCAGCGGGCCCTGGAAGCGGAAGTAATAGGTCTGAGCCAGCCCCCCGGCTGGGCCATCGATGGCAATGTAGGCCCACTCGGATCGGTTCAGCGGCAGCACGGGGTCGTTCGACAAGGGCAGGGGCTGGCGTTTTGTCATGCGGCATGGCCTCCGGGGCCTCAGGGTTTGGCTGGTCTGCTCACAGTCTTGCACACCATCAGCGTCAAGCGGCTGAGGGCCTGCCAGGGGTCGCGTGGCCAGGCGGGATGGGGCAGGCCCTTGACGATGCCGTCGACGATGCTGGCGGCGTGCACCAGCCGCGCCGTGTGGCCCACCAGGAGGCCGGGCAGCACACGCTCGAACAGGCGCTCGCGGGGGCCCCAGATGCGTTGTTCGCGCAGCACCATGGGGAGAGGCTTGCCCTGGTCCAGGGCCTGTCGGGCTCGGTGCAGGCCCTGGATGTCTTCGCTCAGGGCCCAGTGCACCAGCACGGCGGCTTCACCCTCGGCCTCCAGGCCCTGGACCATGCGCAGCGCCCGGGCGGTCTGCCCGCCCAGCACGGTTTCACTGAGCTTGAACACATCAAAGCGCGCCACATCGACCACGGCATGATCGATCTGATCGAACGTCAGCACCCCGGGTGGGTAGAGCAGGCCGAGCTTGACCACTTCCTGATGAGCGGCCAGGAGGTTGCCCTCGACCTTGTCGGCGAAGAAGGCCAGTGTGCGCTGCCCGGCCTCACCGGACTCGACCGACTGCCCCTGGGCCGCCAGACGCTGTGCAATCCACAAGGGCAGTGCCTGCCGTTCGATCGGGTCGCAGCGAAGCGTCATGCCCACCTGGTCGAGTGCCGTGAACCAGGCACTGGACATCTGGGTCTTGTCCAGCCGGGGCAAGGTCACCAGCGTGACCATGCCCTCGTTGCTGGCCGCCTGTTCGCAATAGGCCTGCAAGGCCTGCGAGCCTTCCTTGCCGGGTTTGCCAGAGGGGATGCGGATTTCGATCAGTTGCCGATCACCAAACAGCGACAGGGCACTGCCAGCGCCCAGCAAGCTGGCCCAGTCGTAATGGGCACCACCGACGGTGAACACCTGCCGCTCCGTGTAGCCGCCGGCCCGTGCAAAGGCGCGCAGGGCGTCGGCGGCCTCCTGCGCCAGCAAGGCCTCGTCACCGTAGAGGGTGTAGACGGGTTTGAGCCCCTGGGGCCCCACCTTCTGCAGGTGAGCCTGGAGTTGGTCCAGTCGCAGTTGCATGGACTCAGGGGCGGGCTGCAGCCAGGCGGCGAAGTACCTGACTCACCAGATCGGACTGCATGGCCCGGTGGGTCTGCTCGAACTCGTCCTGGCGAGCCAGGGCGTCTTTCTCGTTGTAGGGCAGGTCGCGGGTCAGGAGCAGGTCGGTCACGGGCAACAACTCAGAACCATCGGCTCGCAACAGGCGGAACTTCAGGCGTGTACGCAGGCTCATGTCGCGCACCTGGCCAAAGGCGGTGGTGGTGGCCACGGCCTGATCACGCTGGTCCGCCTGAGCCTCCAGGATCACATGACCGCTCAGGGGCGCCGCACCTGCGGGCAGGTCTCCCGCGCGTGCGACCGCCTGGGCCGAACTCTCCACCACGGCCACGCCCTGGGCCTCCAGCGCCCGTGCCAACTCCACCGCCATGGGCGAGTTGCTGGCAAAGCCGTTCAAGGCGATCGTGCGAAAAGGCATGGGCTGGCTCTGGCGCAGCGCAAAACCACACCCGGCCAGGCTTGAAGCCAGCAGCAGGGCGGACGTGAGCACGGCGGTGTGCAGCAGGGCGCGACGGTTCATGTCCAGACCTTACACCACCACGTTGACCAGGCGGCCAGGGACCACGATGATCTTCTTGGGTGCCTTGCCTTCGCTGAACTTGGCCACGTCTTCACTGGCCAGGGCGGCCGCTTCGATGGCGGCCTTGTCGGCCGTGGGGCTGACCTTGATCGAGCCGCGCAGCTTGCCGTTGACCTGCAGCATCAGCTCGATCTCGTCCTGCACCAGGGCCTCTTCGACCACAGCGGGCCAGGGCGCATCCAGCAGGTCGCCCATGCCGGCCTGGTCGGCGTAGCCCAGGTCTTGCCACAGCACGTGGGTCAGGTGAGGGCAGGCGGGGTACAGGCCGCGCAGCAGCACGCTGTAGCCTTCGCGCAGCACGGCCAGATCCTGCGGGGTGGTGCCCTTGTGGGCTTCCAGCGCATTGAGCAACTTCATGGCACCCGAGGCCACGGTGTTGTATTGCATGCGCTCGTAGTCGTAGCTGATCTGCTTGAGGATCACAAAGACCTCGCGGCGCAGGGCCTTGGCATCGGTGCTCAGTTCGGCCTGCACGACCGCGCCAGCCGCCTTGAGGGCGTCGGCGTTGCGGGCGCCAAAGTTCCAAACGCGTTTGACAAAGCGGTGGGCGCCTTCCACGCCGGCGTCGTTCCACTCCAGGGTCTGCTCGGGTGGCGAGGCAAACATCACGAACAGGCGGGCGGTGTCGGCCCCCATCGATTCGATCAGGGCCTGCGGGTCCACGCCGTTGTTCTTGGACTTGGACATGGTGGTCATCTCGTAGTCCAGCACGGTGCCGTTGGACTTGAGCTTGCCGCCGATGATCTGCCCGTGCGCGTTGCGCTCGACGTCCACTTCGGACTCCCAGAAGTAGTCCTTGCCTGCGCCTTCGGGCTTGTGCGAGAACGCGCCCTTGAGCACCATGCCCTGGGTGAGCAGTTGCTTGAACGGCTCGTCCACCTTGACCAGGCCCAGGTCACGCATGACCTTGGTCCAAAAGCGTGCGTACAGCAGGTGCAGGATGGCGTGCTCGATGCCGCCGATGTACTGGTCCATGCCGCCTTGGCCCATCCAGTAGTCGGTGCGCTCGTCCACCATGCTCGACGTGTTGTCCGCACAGGTGTAGCGCATGAAATACCAGCTCGAATCCACGAAGGTGTCCATCGTGTCGGTTTCGCGCTGGGCGGGCTCGCCGCACTTCGGGCAGCCCACGTTCAGGAAGTCGGGACGCGATTTGAGCGGGTTGCCGCTGCCATCGGGCACCACGTCTTCGGGAAGGACCACAGGCAGGTCCTTCTCTGGCACCGGCACGGGGCCGCAGTCGGCGCAGTGGATGATGGGGATGGGCGTGCCCCAGTAGCGCTGGCGCGAGATGCCCCAGTCGCGCAGGCGCCAGGTGGTTTTCTTCTCGCCCACGCCCTTGGCGGTCAGCAGGTCGGCGACCTGGCCGACGGCTTCCTTGTGGCTCAGGCCGTTCAGCACGCCGGAATTGACGCACACCCCGCGTTGCTTGTCGCCGTACCACTCGGCCCAGGCCTCCAGGCTGAAAGCCTCGCCCTCGGCCTGAATGACCTGTTGGATGGCGATGCCGTACTTCTTGGCAAACGCAAAGTCACGCTCGTCGTGCGCGGGCACGCCCATCACGGCGCCGTCGCCATAGGACATCAGCACATAGTTGCCGACCCAGACCTCGACCTGATCGCCCGTCAAGGGGTGGGTGACATACAGGCCCGTGGCCATGCCCTTTTTTTCTTGCGTGGCCAGCTCGGCCTCCGTGGTGCCGCCGCTCTTGCAGTCGTCAATGAACGCCTGCAGCTCAGGCTTGGACGCCGCGGCATGCACCCCCAGCGGGTGTTCGGGTGCCACGGCGCAGAACGTCACGCCCATGATGGTGTCGGCCCGCGTGGTGAACACCCACAGTTGTCCGTGGTTGATCAACTGGCCATCGGCGCCTTGGATGTCATGCGCAAATGCAAAGCGCACACCCTCGGACTTGCCGATCCAGTTTTCCTGCATCAGGCGCACACGCTCAGGCCAGCCTGACAGGTAGTTCTTGTCCTCGGGGTTGGCCACGGCGCCCAGCAGCTCTTCGGCGTATTTCGTGATGTTCAGGTAGTAGCCGGGGATCTCGCGCTTTTCCACCGTGGCGCCCGAGCGCCAGCCCTTACCGTCGATCACCTGCTCGTTGGCCAGCACGGTCTGGTCGACCGGGTCCCAGTTCA
>DAORJC010000095.1:0-10790 GCA_035438885.1 Aquabacterium sp.
GCCCAATTTCATTTTCTGTTTGCAAAAAGCCAGCCGAGAGCGCCCAAGCATAGCCACACTGCTACATTTCCAGGCAGTTCCCAACCGAAAGGCCCTGATGACACCCACCCTCGACATCCTCAAACCTGTCTTTGTGCTGGCCATGTGGACCAGTTGGGTCCTGCTGCTGATCCCGATCACCCGGATTCGGGCCGCACGCCGCCGGGAGGTGGTGGCCGACGACTTCAAGTACGGCGAGTCAGCGGCCGTGCCCGACCGAGTGGGCCTGCCCAACCGCAACTACATGAACCTGCTGGAATTGCCCCTGCTGTTCTATGTGGTGTGCCTGATCCTGTACGTGACCGCGTCAACAACACCCCTGCTGACTGCGGTCGCCTGGGTGTATGTCGCGCTGCGGATCGTGCACAGCGTCATCCACCTGAGCTACAACCACGTCATCCACCGCCTGCTGGCGTTTGCACTGAGCAACTTCGTGCTGGTGGCCCTGTGGATCCTGACGGCCCTCCAGATTTTCTGACTCAAGTCAGCCGCCCTGCCTCCGATAAGGCTCAGACAAGGGCCCATTTGCACTGAATGAATGGGCCCATCAAGCCATTCAGTCAGAGGGAGGGGTGCCATGAACTTGCAGACAGCCATGCGGCAGTTTTCGATCAAGACACGCATGCGGGGCGCGATCGCCGTCGTGCTGCTGTTGCTGACCCTGGTGGGTGGCACCGGCCTGTACGGCATGTTGACGATCAAGCAACTGGGTGACGAATTCATCCACCACTCGCTGGAAGAAACCGAGACCTTTGGCAAGCTGCAGTCGGCCCTGGGCGCCATGCGCAGGGCTTCGCTTCACATGCTGCTGGTGGCCGGTCAGGCCGATCAGGTCGAGGCGGCCTAACAGAAATGGCAAGAGGCGCTGGGCAAGGTTCGATCACTCAGTGCCCACATGACCGAGGGCGAAGCCGACGAGGACAACGCAGTGCTGGCCAGGATGGCGCCAGACCTGGAGTCATATGCCCAGCAGATCCAGAAAGCCAAAGGTGACCTGGCATCCGGGGCTTTGAGTGGCGCGACAGCCCTGGCCTCATTGGGGGACGTGATCAAGCTGACCGAAGGCATGGAGGCTCGCATGACCGAGATCGAGGTCATCCTCAAGGCAGAAGTCGCCTCCGGCGTGGCAGAACAGGAAGCCGCGGTGCGCTTCATCGAAATCGCGTTCGGTGTTGCGGTGCTGTTCGCTGTGCTGGTGGTGATCCCGACCACCCTCTGGAATCAGATCTCCATCTGCCGCCCCATCGATGAAGCGCGCCTGCTGGCCCAAAGCATTGCCAGGGGCCACCTGACGAACACCGTCCATCAGCTAGGCCAGGACGAGCCTGCGGCGCTGCTGGGTTCTCTGGCGGAGATGCAAAGCGCCTTGAGGCACCTGGTGGGCAACGTTCGAGAATCGGCCGACTACATCTCGACTGCGTCCAGCGAGATCGCCTCGGGCAACATGGACCTGTCCAGCCGCACTGAAAACGCGGCCTCCAGCCTGGAGCAAACGGCCAGTTCGATGGAGCAACTCACCCACACCGTGCGCCTGAGCGCCGAGTCGGCCGGCCAGGCCAACGGCATGGCCGGTCAGGCCGCCGTCGCGGCCGAGAGAGGCAGCAAGATCGTGGCTCAGGTGGTGAGCAACATGGGAGACATTCGCACGTCCAGCCATCGCATCACGGAGATCATCGGTGTGATCGACGGGATTGCCTTTCAGACCAACATCCTGGCGCTCAATGCGGCCGTGGAGGCAGCCCGTGCCGGTGAGCAAGGCCGCGGCTTTGCCGTGGTGGCCAGCGAGGTTCGCAGCCTGGCCCAACGCAGTGCCGAGGCCGCAAAGGAAGTCAAGCAACTGATCCAGGATTCGGGTGACAAGGTCGAATCCGGCGCCCGCCTGGTCAATGATGCGGGCCAGGCCATGGACGAGATCCTGCGCAGCGTGGAACACGTCAGCCACATCATCGGCGACATCACCACCGCCTCCAGCAGCCAGAGCGTGGGCATCAATGAAGTCAACATGGCGGTCACCCAACTGGACCAGATGACCCAACAGAACGCTGCACTGGTGGAGGAGTCCGCCGCCGCAGCAACCAGCCTGAAAGATCAGGCGACCCGGCTGGCACAGATCATTCAGACCTTTCACGTTTGAAAGCCTGAGGGCCCCAGGATGAAGCATGCACACACCCTCTCGATGGCGACGATCCTGATGGCGCTGCACAGCACCGGTCATGCCGGGCGCCCCCTGGCCGTGGAAGACGCAGGCGTGACCCCGAAGGGCCAATGCCAGGTCGAAGCCTGGCTGGAAAGCAGCCGCGCACCGGAGACCAGCCAAGTGGCCACCCTGGCACCGGCCTGTGGGGTGGCTGACGGCCTGGAGGTGGGCGTGGAGCTGGGCATGCCCTCACGCACAAGCCAGGGCGACCAGCGCCGAGGCCTGGCTCTGAAATGGGCCCCTGAGGCCGCTCAATGGGCGGGCTGGCAAATGGGCGCCAAGGCGTCCTGGGGACAAGGCAAACCGGCGGGATCCGGCCGCTGGCAGGACGGCATCTTCACGGTGCTGGGCATGGCCAGCCGACCCCTGGCACCTGACTGGACGCTGCACGCCAACCTGGGCGTGGATGCGGGCGGCGACCCCAGTGACACCACGGCACAAACGGGCCTGGCCCTGGTCTGGACGCCCCATGAGAAATGCATGGGATTTCTGGAAATCACGGCCAGCGAACACGCGCCGGCCACCCGGGGTGCGGGCATGCGCTACTGGCTGGTGACCGATCAGCTCGGGCTGGATGTGACCGTGAGTCAGACCAACGCCGTGCGGCAATCCACCACGGTGACCGTGGGGCTGGGCTGGTACGGCTTGAGTTTCTGAGCAGGCCTTCAAGTTTTTGCCCCTCCGTCCGATAACTGCATCAGGGCCCAGCCACGGGCCAAGCGGCTCCGGGCCGAGACCACTGACAACCGAGGACCACGCGCATGGAAACCCTTCAAGAATCCTCCGCCCCTGCGACCACCAGCCGCCCGGCCAACCCGGCTTTCGGCATGAGCGCACGGGGTCTGACCCCCAAGCAAGGCACCCGGCAAGCCAATTCAGGCCGTGAATTCCTCACGTTCCGCCTGGGAACCGAAGAGTACGGCATCGACATCCTCAAGGTTCAGGAGATCCGCTCCTACGAGCCCCCCACCAAGATCGCCAACGCCCCCGCCTACATCAAGGGCGTGGTCAACCTGCGCGGCGTGATCGTTCCCATCATCGACCTGCGCGTGAAGTTCAACTGCGTGAACGAGATGGGCGAAGCCGAGATGAACAGCTTCACCGTGGTGATCGTGCTGAACGTCAAGGGCCGTGTGGTCGGCGCTGTGGTGGACTCGGTCAGCGACGTGATGCAGCTCAACGACCAGACCATCCAGCCTGCGCCCGAGATGAGCTCGGCCGTGATCGACACGTCCTACATCACCGGCATCGCCAATGTGAACGAGCGACTGCTGATCCTGATGGACATTGAATCGCTGATGAGCAGCGCCGAGATGGGCCTGATCAACAGCATCGCGGCCAGCTGACACCTGCTGACTCTGAAAAAGGCGCCCCGGGGCGCCTTTTTCAATCCTGCTGCCGCAAGGTGGTCAGCACCGGTCGCTGCAAGAGGCCGCGCAGGCTCCACCAGCCCGCCAGCATCACCAGCGCCGTGCCCACCAGGGCCCCGCCGACCGGGCCCCACCAGGGAGGTTGCCACGGAAAGTCGAACACCTGGCTGGCCAGAAGGCCGCCAATGGACATGGCGGCACCGGCGGCCAGCCCCCCCGACAACAACCCCATGCCGCACAGCTCCAGGCGCTGCACATGCGCCAGTTGCTGCCGGGAGGCGCCCAGCGCGCGCATGATGCCCCACTCGGCGGCCCGACGTTCTCTGGACGACCACAGCCCCGCCAGCAGCACCAGGATGCCCGCCGACAGCGTGAACAGGAACAGGAACTCGACTGCCGTGATCACCTGGTTGAGCACCTTCTGCACCTGATTGATCGACATGGTCACGTCCACGATGGTGACGTTGGGGAACTGGCTGGCCAGGGCGCGGTCCAGACGTCCGTCTTCCTTGACCTTGAAGGCCGAGATGTAGCTGACCGGCCAGTCGGGCACGCTCGCCACCGGCGCAATCACAAAAAAGTTCACCCGCATGGATCCCCAGTCCAGCTTGCGCACACTGGTGATCCGGCCCTTGGTGACTTGCCCGGCCAGGTCAAAGGTGAGCGAGTCGCCCAGGTTCAGGCCCAGGGTCTTCATGAGCCCGGACTCCACACTGAACTCGCCCTCCCCGCTGCCGGTGCGGTACACCCCGGCCTCCAGCTCGTTGCGGGCGGGCAATTGATCGGTGGTGCTGAGGTTGAACTCCCGGTCCACCAGGCGCTGGGCACGCTCTTCCTTGTAGTCCTCGGGTTTGACGGGCTGGCCGTTGATTTCGGTCAGCCGCGCCCGAATCATGGGGTACCAGTCGTAGTCCTTGACGCCGCCGTCGGCCAGGGTCTGGCGGAACGCCTGCACCTGGTCGGGCTGGATGTTGATCACGAAACGATTGGGCGCATCAGGCGGCGTGGCACTGCGCCAACTGGCGATCAGGTCCGTGCGGATCAGGACCAACAGGAACAATGCCAACAAGCCCAGCGACAAGGCGGCCACTTGCGTCAAGGTGGAGGCCGGTTGGGCCACGGTGGAGCGCACCGCCTGACGCCAGGCCACCGGCGCACGGGCGGCACCTTCGGAGCGAAGCCAGCGGGCCAGCAGCGCCAGCACGCCCCAGGCCACCAACACCAGCACAATGACAGCCGCCAGGACGCCGCCCAGGGCAATGACGGCCAGCAACGGATCCCTGACCACCAGGGCCAGCAGCACGACCAGGGCCAGCACCCCACCTGCCAACACACCCACGGACCAGGCCCTGGGCTGTCCCAGTTGGCGACGCAGCACGCGCAGCGCGGGCACCTGCGCCAGTTGCAACAAGGGGGGCATGCCAAAGCCCAGGGTCAGGGTCAGGCCCACACCGACCGACAGCACGGCCGGCCAGATGCCGGGCCAAGGCAGGTCCACCTTGACGAAGTCGGCCAGCAGGACCACAAACACCTGATGGAAAGCGGCGCCGGCCATCAGCCCCAGCAGGGATGCCAGCAGGCCCACGGCCACCAGCTCCACCAGGTAGGCCTTGACCATGTCGCGCTGAGACACGCCCAGCACGCGCAGCAAGGCGCAATCGTCAAGGCGCTGCATGGCAAAGTCACGCGAGACGGTGGCCACCACCACGGCAGCCAGCAACGCGGCCAACAAGGCCACCAGGCGCAGGAACAGGCTGGCGCGGTCGATGGTGGATCGCATCTCCGGGCGGCCATCGTCCAGCGTTTCGACGCGAACGCCGCGCAGGGCCTTGACCTTGTCGCGCGTGGTGCCGGCAAAGGCATTGAGGTCCACGTTGGCGGCAGGTGCCGCCCTGGACACGCCACCAGCATCGCCCACCCGGGCAGGACCGGCGATCAGCAGGCGCCAGGTCACGCGGCTGGCCGGCTGAATCAACTGGGTCGATGGCAGGTCGGACCAGCGCAACATGACCCGGGGCGAGAAGCTCACAAAGCCACCGCCGCGATCAGGCTCGGTCGCGATCACCGAGGCAATGCGAAAGGCCGCATCACCCAGCCAGAGCCGGTCGCCCACGGACAGGCGCAGGCTCTGCAACACGCCGGCATCGACCCAGACCTCGCCAGCCTGGGGGCCACCTGCCGGCGCAGGACCGGTCGGCAGCACGACACCTTCGGGAGAGAGGCGCCCCAGGGTCAGTTGACCCCGCAGCGGGTATCCCTCCGCCACAGCTTTGACGGCCACCAGGCGGGTCTCGCCGCCCTGCTCGTCCGGCGCACGTGCCATGCTGGGAAAAACAGCCGTCTGGGCCACGCGCAGGCCCTGTTTCTGGGCCGATTCGGACAAGGTGGCTGGCAAAGGCTGGTCGCCCACCACCACCAGATCGGCGCCCAGCAACTGGGCGGCATCGCGGCTCAAGCCCCGCTCGATGCGGTCGGCAAACAGACCCACCGATGACAGCGCGGCCACGGCCAGGGCCACCGCCAGCCACAGCCACCGGAGCGAGCCTGAGCGGAAATCCCGCCAGACCATCCGCCACACCCAGGGCTGCACCATCATGCGTGGCCCGCCATCGGGGTGGCCGCCATGACAAAGGCCTTGTCCAGCCTGGCGATCCAGGCGGCCTTGTCAGCCTCGGGTGCAAAGCTGGCCTCAAAGCTGTTGCGTGCCAGTGTGTAGGCATCGCGGGCGCTCAGGTCCAGGGCCGCAAAGGCTTCCAGGTAGTTCTGATTGAGGTAGCCACCAAAGTAGGCCGGGTCATCGGAATTGATGGTGACTTTCAGGCCGTGGGAGAGCAGCGTGCGCAGGTTGTGCGCCGCCATGTCCTTGAACACACACAGCTTGACGTTGGACAGCGGGCACACCGTGAGGGCCGTGCCAGCCTGGGCCAGGCGCTGCACCAGGGCGGCATCCTCGACACAGCGCACGCCGTGGTCGATGCGTTCGACATGCAGCAGATCCAGCGCATCGATGATGTACTGGGGAGGGCCTTCCTCGCCCGCGTGGGCCACCAGGCGCAGACCCAGCTCACGGCACTTGGCAAAGACCCGGGCAAATTTTTCCGGGGGGTGCCCCCGCTCGCTGGAGTCCAGGCCCACGCCGATGAAGTGGTCGCGATAGGGCAAGGCGTCCTGCAGGGTCTTGAACGCCGCTTCTTCGGACAGATGGCGCAGGAAGCACATGATCAGCGTGGCATGCACATCCAGCTCCTCACGGGCACGGGCGCAGGCGCGGCTCAGCCCTCGGATGACCACCTCGAAGGGCACGCCCCGGTCGGTGTGCGTCTGAGGGTCAAAGAACATCTCGGTGCACAGCACGTTCTCGTCGCGGCAACGCAGCAGGTAGGCCCAGGCCATGTCGTGGAAATCGTCCTCCTGCAGCAGCACCGACGCGCCCGCGTAGTAGATGTCCAGAAAGCTTTGAAGGTCCGTGAAGGCGTACGCCGCCCGCAGGGCCTCGACGCTGGGATAGGGCAGCGTCACACCATTGCGCTGGGCCAGGGCAAAGATCAGTTCGGGCTCCAGGGAGCCCTCGATGTGCATGTGCAACTCGGCCTTGGGCATGGCGCGGAGCAGGGCCGGCAGGCGGCTGACAGGGATGGCGTCAAAGCTGAGTTGGGTCATGGCTGCTGGGCTTTCAAATGGGCTTGAAAAGACATTCCCCACCAAGATACCAGCTTCGGGGATGCCCTGACAGACCCAGGATTTTTCGCACCGTCACCGGACTGGCTTAAGCTGGCATCCATGAACGCCACACATCACACCCTGCGCGCCCTGCTGCTCGCCACCGCCCTGACCGGGATCGCCACCGCACCGGCGCCTGCCTGGGCCTCCGTGCCCGGCGAGGTCACCCCGGCCAAACCGCAGGCGCCGCTCGTCATGGCCCGTGTGGACGGTGAGCCCATCAGCGCCACGCGCCTGGACATGATTGCCTGGCAGGCCAGCGTGCGCCAGCCGGGGCAGGTGCCCCTGACCCAGGCGCAAGCGCTGGACCAGGCCATCGACCTGCAACTGCAGGCGCGGCAGGCGTTGTTGCTGGGGTTGGAGCAGAACCCCAGGGTGCAGGAGTTGATCGAGATTGCCAGGCAGGAGGTGCTGGCACGGGCGTACAACGATCAGGCGCGTGCATCGGTGCCGGAGCCCACGCAACAAGCGATGGACAGCTACCACGATGCGCACCCGGAGCTGTTCAGCCAGCGCAAGGTCTACATGATCCAGGAGCTGATCCTGGCCCCCACCACCCTGCCTGCGCCAGAACTGCGCCGCCTGGTGGCCAAGGCCACGAGCATGACGGCGCTGGCGGAGTCTCTCAAAAAGGAGGGGGTGAACTTCAAGCCCAACCAGGTCACGCAGCCCGCAGAGAACCTGCCGCTGGATCAACTGCGCGAGTTGGCCCAGGCCAAGGAGGGCAAGCCTTACATCAAGACCCGACCCGGCACGTCTCTCACGGCCATTTATGCGGTGATGGCCACGCGGCCCGCACCCTTGAGCCGGGAGGCCGCGCAGCCCATGATCAAGCTGTTCCTGACCAACACGGCCCATCAGGCACGGCAGGCCGAGGCTCTCAAGGTGCTCCGGCAAAAAGCCCGGATCGAGCGCCTTGAGGTGCCTGCGACCACGCCTTGATCAGGCCCTGATCACTTGCCGGTCGGGATGGAGCCTTCCACGCCCTTGACGTAGAAGTTGATGCCGCCCAGGAACTTGTCGTCGGCGACGGCGTCCTTGGCCAACACTTCCTTGCCGTCCTGACCCACGATCGGGCCCTTCCAGATCACGAAGCTGCCATCCTTGAGACCCGCCTTGATGGTGTCCACCTTGGCCTTGGTCTCGGCTGGCACGGCATCAGACACAGAGACCAGGTCGATGGCACCTTCCTTGACACCCCACCAGACGCCACCCGTGCTCCAGGTGCCTTCCAGGGCATCCTTGGTGGCCTTGATGTAGTACGGGCCCCAGTTGATGACGGCCGAGGCCAGGTGCGACTTGGGACCGAACTTGCTCATGTCCGAATCCCAACCAAAGGCGTACTTGCCCGCCTTTTCAGCGGTCTGCAGCACGGCGCTGGAGTCGGTGTTCTGGAACAGCACGTCTGCGCCCTGGTTCAGCAAGCTTTGGGCGCCTTCGGTTTCCTTCGGGGGATCGAACCACTTGTTGACCCAGACCACCTTGGTCTTGATCTTGGGGTTGATGCTTTGCGCGCCCAGGGTGAAGGCATTGATGTTGCGGATGACTTCAGGGATGGGGATGGAGCCGACCACGCCCAGGGTGTTGGACTTGGTCATGGTGCCGGCGATCACGCCGGCCATGTAGGCGCCTTCGTACGTGCGCGAGTCGTAGGTGCGCATGTTCTCGGCCGTCTTGTAGCCGGTTCCATGTTCAAACTTGACGTCCTTGTGATCGGCTGCGATCTTGAGCATGGGCTCCATGTAGCCAAAGGTGGTGCCAAAGACCAGCTTGGCGCCCTGTCCCACCAGGTCGCGGATGGCACGTTCGGCTTCCGGGCCCTCAGGCACGTTCTCGATGAACGAGGTCTTGACCTTGTCGCCAAACTCTCTCTCGACCGCCAGGCGACCTTCGTTGTGCGCGTAGGTCCAGCCCGCATCGCCCACTGGGCCGACGTAGGCAAAGGCGATCTTCAAGGGCTCCGGGGCAGCGGCCACCGAGGCCACCGGCGCTGCTTCGGAGGCGGCCGATGCAGCATCAGCGGCTGCATCCTTCTTGCCGCAGCCCACGAGGGCGGCTGTGGCTGCCAGGCTGGCCCAACCGGCCAACTTGAGCGCGGAACGCTTGGACAAAGGAATGGTCATGTCATCTCCAGGGGTAGAAAAGTGAAGCCCCGCGCCCTCAGGCGCCAGGGTGAAACGGTTTGCCCAGTGAGGCCGGCATGTTGACGCGAATCCAGGTCGGGTTGCGCGAAATCAGCACCAGCACCACGATGGTGGCCAGATACGGCAGCATGGTCAACCACTGGCTGGGGATGTCGACCCCCTGCCCTTGCAACTGAAACTGCAGCATCGTCACGCCACCAAACAGGTAGGCACCCAGCAATACCCGTGCCGGGCGCCAGGTCGCGAAGGTGGTCAGGGCCAGGGCGATCCAGCCTTTGCCGGCCACCATCCCTTCCACCCACAGTGGCGTGTAGGCCACAGAAAGATAGGCGCCTGCCAGGCCACACAGGGCGCCACCGGCCACCACGGCCAGCAGGCGGATCGAGCGCACGGGGTAGCCCAGGGCGTGGGCGGATTCAGGCGACTCGCCCACCGCGCGCAGCACCAGGCCCGCACGGGAGCGCATCAGGCCCCACGTCATGCCAATGGCCAGCAGGATGGTCAGGTAGACCAGCGGGTGGTGCTTGAACAAGGCGGGCCCCACCAGCGGCAGGTCCGACAGCCAGGGGATGTCAAAGTGTGGCCGCTCGGGCAGCTTTTCCTGGGTGTAGCGGATGCCGGCAAAGGCACTCAGGCCGGTGCCGAACATGGTCAGGGCCAGCCCGGTGGCGTACTGGTTGGTGTTGAGCCAGATGACCAGCACGCCAAAGACCGCCGCCATGGCCATGCCGGCCAGGGCCCCCGCGCCAAAGGCCAGCCAGTCGCTGCCCGTGTTCACGCCCACGGCAAAGCCCGCAAAGGCCGCCACCAGCATCATGCCTTCGGCGCCCAGGTTGACCACGCCGGATCGCTCGTTGATCAACAGGCCCAGGGCGGCCAGGCCCACCACGGTGCCCGCGTTGAGGGTCGCTGCAACCAGCAGCGCCAGGGATTCAGGACTGATGCCGGTCATTTGGAGGCCACCCAGCGCAGACGTTGATGGATGAAGGTGTCACAGGCCAGCAGCGCAAACAGCAGCAGGCCCTGAAACACCCCCGTGATGGCCTTGGGCAGCCCCAGTCGGGACTGGGCCAGTTCGCCCCCGATGTAGAACATGCTCATCAGGATGGCCGAAAACACGATGCCCACCGGGCTGAGGCGCCCGACAAAGGCCACGATGATGGCCGCAAAGCCGTAGCCCATGGGCACATAAGGCGTGAGCTGGCCTTGTGGCCCGGCCACGTCCAGCGCCCCGGCCAGGCCGGCCATGCCACCAGAGATCAGCAACGCCGTCCACAAGGCCTTGCGGGATGAAAACCCCGCATACCGTGCAGCCAGCGG
>DAORJC010000096.1:0-10660 GCA_035438885.1 Aquabacterium sp.
ACCTCAAGGCCAAGGGCGCGATCTTCATCGAAGACCTGGCCGACGTGCCGCCCGGTGCCACCTTGGTCTTCAGTGCCCATGGCGTCAGCCAGGAGGTGCGCCGCGAGGCCGATCGTCGCGGCTTCAGCGTCTTTGACGCCACCTGTCCGCTGGTGACCAAGGTGCACGTCGAGGTGGCCAAGCTGCACCGCGAAGGGTATGAATTTCTGATGATCGGCCACAAGGGCCACCCCGAGGTCGAAGGCACCATGGGCCAGGTCACCGAAGGCATCTACCTGGTCGAAGACGAGGCCGATGTCGAGCACGTGCAGGTCCAGGACCCGACCCGCCTGGCCGTGGTCACGCAGACCACCCTGTCGGTGGACGATGCGGCGGCCATCCTGGCCGCCATCAAGCGCCGCTTTCCGCAAGTGCGCGAGCCCAAGCAGCAGGACATCTGCTACGCCACCCAGAACCGCCAGGACGCCGTCAAGATCATGGCGCCCCAGGTCGACGTGGTCATCGTGGTGGGCAGCCCGACCAGCTCCAACAGCAACCGCCTGCGCGAGCTGGCCGAACGCCTGGGCACCCCCGCCCACATGGTGGACTGCCCTGATGACCTTCAGGAGGCCTGGTTCCAGGGCCACCCCCGTGTGGGCCTGACGGCCGGCGCTTCGGCCCCCGACGTGCTGGTGCAGCAGGTCATCGAGCGACTCAAGGCCCTGGGCGCCGTCTCCGTGCGCCGCATGCAGGGCGTGGAAGAGCACGTGCGCTTTCCGCTGCCCAAGGGCCTGGGGGGCACCGGACTGGACCGCCCCCTGCCGACCGAGCGCAGCGCAGGCTGATCCCTACAATCCCCGAACACTCCCACAAGACACACCATGCTTGACATTGCCCTGCTGCGCAAAGACCTGGACAGCGCCCTGGCCCGCCTGGCCCTGCGCAAGAACCCCCAGCCCTTCCTGGACGAAGCCGCCTACCGCACCCTGGAAGCCGAGCGCAAGCAGATCCAGAGCCGCACCGAAGAGCTGCAAAGCCAGCGCAACAGCCTGTCCAAGCAGATCGGCCACCTCAAGGCCAAAGGTGAAGACACCAGCGCCGTGATGGCCCAGGTCGCCGGCATTGCCGACGAACTCAAGGCCAGTGCCGAGCGCCTGGACGTGCTGCTGGCCGAACTGCAGTCCCTGCTGCTGGCCGTGCCCAACCTGCCGCACGAGAGCGTGCCCGTGGGATCGGACGAATCGGGCAACGTTGAAGTGCGCCGCTGGGGCACGCCTCAGACCTACGCCTTTGCCCCCAAGGACCATGTCGACCTGGGCGAGCCCCTGGGCTTGGACTTTGAAATGGGCGCCAAGCTGTCGGGCTCGCGCTTCACCTTCCTCAAGGGCCCCATGGCCCGCCTGCACCGCGCACTGGCCCAGTTCATGCTGGACGTGCAGACGCAAGAGCATGGCTACACCGAGTGCTACACGCCCTACCTGGTGCAGGCCCGCGCCCTGGAAGGCACGGGCCAGTTGCCCAAGTTCGAGCAGGACCTGTTCCACGTCACCTCGGGCGATGGCGATGCCGCCGGCCACAAGTGGTACCTGATCCCCACCTCCGAGGTCACCCTGACCAACACCGTGGCCGACACCATCGTGCCCATGGAGCAGTTGCCTCTCAAGCTCACGGGCCACACGCCGTGCTTCCGCTCGGAGGCGGGCAGTGCCGGGCGCGACACGCGCGGCATGATCCGCCAGCACCAGTTCGACAAGGTCGAGATGGTGCAGATCACCACGCCTGAGCAAAGCTACGCCGCGCTGGAAGAAATGGTCGGCCACGCCGAGGCCATCCTGCAAAAGCTGGAGCTGCCTTACCGCGTGATGTCCCTGTGCACGGGCGACATGGGCTTTGGCGCCTCCAAGACCTACGACCTGGAGGTCTGGCTGCCCGCGCAAAACACCTACCGCGAGATCAGCTCCTGCTCCAACTGCGAAGCCTTCCAGGCCCGCCGCATGCAGGCGCGCTTCAAGAACGCCCAGGGCAAGAACGAGTTGGTCCACACCCTCAATGGCTCGGGGCTGGCCGTGGGCCGCGCCATGGTGGCCGTGCTGGAGAACCACCAGCAGGCCGATGGCTCGATCCGTGTGCCCGTGGCCCTGCGCCCCTACCTCGGGGGTGCTGAGGTCCTGCGCGGCTGAGCCCGCCGCCTTGCGTCAACGGCCACAAGTCCTGCTATACTAGCGGGCTACGCCGTTGACCACGCGCGCACCAGTTTTTCGGAGAGGTGGCAGAGTGGTCGAATGTACCTGACTCGAAATCAGGCGTACCGCAAGGTACCGTGGGTTCGAATCCCACCCTCTCCGCCATGAAGTAAGTAAAAACGGGCCTTGCGGCCCGTTTTTGCTTTTCTACCCGCCCTTTGTACCCCCCCTTGTTTTTGAGCCGAGTCAAGGCGAGACAAGGCATGGCAACCAAGGTCGGGCGATCAGCTTTTTGGGGTTTTTTGCAACGTCGTGAGACGAAAAATCCAACGCGCATGTCCTTGGCTTAGGTGCTGAAACGCTCTTGCAGCAGGATGAATTGCTGCTCAAAGATGTCAGGCTTTGCTGCCTTGAGCTTGGCGAGATTGGCGAGCTTCCATTTGAGGGCGGGCAGGTCTTTCAGGTGAGGAAAGGGCATCAGGTCCCATTGCGGCTCGGCCTTCACCAGCGATAGCAGAAACTCTTTGTGATCGGCGGTCAATGCACGAGCAAGGTCGCGCTTCATGTCTGCACGCACTTGTTGTAAGACCTCAAGCGAGACTTCCTTGCTGGTCATTCCCCGGAAGTGATTTTCGTAGATGGTTCCAAGGGTCGCATCGGCGCTGAACAGAACCTCATGCACAGGGCGGTTGTGTCCGGCCAGATAAGCGACGAAGCAATCTACAAAGGCTGCATCCATCCCGAATTTCTCGTACATCTTCATCACATCGAAGATGTCGCGTGGGTGCTGGCGGTCCATGGCCGCGACGAGTTTGCTGCCGTAGATTTCTGCGGTTGCCAGCATGGGGACGGAAATTCCAGCGGTGAACAAGTCCTGCGCTGCCGGTGCAAGTGGCATAGCTTCGGTTGGTAGGAGAGTGCCCCGGAAGATGTGATTGACCTCGACCTTCACTTCGGCCAGGTCATTGTTCACAAAGAGCTTCACGTCTTCGCCGTTGGGCTTCTCCGGTAACGTGACGGTGAGGCCGCGTTTTTCCAGCTTCGCAGCCGCGTCCTTCAGATCACTTTGAATGGCCTGAAGAGAATCGTCACGCGCCAAGGTGTGATCGGTGAACACCACGTCGATATCTACGGACAGGCGGGGCATGTCCTGCACAAAGAGATTGATGGCGGTGCCGCCCTTCATGGCGAAGCGGGCTGACGTGAAGACGTCCGGCGCAATGTCGACCAAGAGCCGAACCGTGTCGATATATTCCTGCTTCATTGCTTGAGGTCCAGCCTTTCTCCGTCTTTGGAAACCGCGATCCAGCGTGATCCGCCGCCTTTGGCTTCGCTGCATGTCTTGGCGAGGGCTGCCCATGGCAGATCAAGTTCTTCAGCCAAGGCGCGGGCCAGTCTGACCACCTTGATGCGCTTTGTATGCGTGAGCAAGGTTTCAAGGGTGGAAGTCCGAAGGCTGCGGGCGCTTTCGACGATCTGCCGTGCATCCTGAAGCGACTCTGTCTTTCCCACATCGCTCAGCAGTTCAAGAAGAGCGCGTTCGGGTACAGACACAAGAACGGATGGATGGCCAGCAGGCAGCGGTTGCAGGCCGAAGTTCGGGGGGAGCTTGGCATCAAAGAGATGGGTGGTTTGGTAGGTGCAGGGATAGCGGCTCACCAGCCATTCAGGAAGGCGTAGCGATTGTTCGCCCCAGAGCGAAACCGTTTCCCGGAACGATATGTTGTGTTTGACGCCGCGCCATGCGAGGGCTGTTTTGCCTCCGACATGCAGACCGGCATTTCGGCGCATCAGGTAGGCAAGGCATCCATCCCGGCTCAAGGTGTCGCCGGGCAGCATGTAGACGCCCCGGCCAACATGCGTCAGCCAGCCCGCCGAAGCGAGGTGTGAGGCATGGAACGCACTCAGGCCTTTTCCCCTCAGAAATGAGACGTCCAGCGGTTCGCCCCGAGGGAGAACCGAAAGCAGTGCTTTGAATGAAAAATCATAAATTGTTGATTTCATAGATCAACTATTGCACAATTTTTATTCATGCTCAAGGTTCTTTGGGGTGCTCCTCACCCCAAGCCGGATCGCTCTGAAGAAGGCATGATGTCTCATCGGCACTTCACAAGGACATCCCATGCAGATTCAGGACCGAGGCTTTCTCATCACCGGCGGGGCGTCCGGACTGGGGGCGGCGGTGGCGCGCCACCTGGTGGCGCAGGGCGGGCGCGTCCTGATTGCCGACCAGAACGAAACTGCAGCGCAAACGCTGTGCGATGAGCTGGGCGTGGCTGCCGTGTGCCTGCCCACCGACGTCACCCACGAGGCCAGCGCCCAACTGGCCGTGACGGCGGCTGTCAGGCATGCCGATGGCCTGCATGGCCTGATCAACTGCGCCGGCATTGGCCCGGCTGAAAAGGTCATCGGCCGCGATGGCCCACAGCCACTGACCCACTTTGCCCACACCATCGAGGTCAACCTGATCGGCACCTTCAACATGCTGCGCCTGGCAGCCCACGCCATGAGCCTGCAGGAGCCAGGGCCTGACGGTGAGCGGGGGGTGATCATCAACACCGCTTCGGTGGCTGCCTTTGATGGTCAGATCGGTCAGGCGGGCTACGCCGCCTCCAAGGGTGGCGTGGTGGCCATGACCTTGCCCCTGGCTCGCGAACTGGCGCGTCACGGCATCCGCGTCATGACCATTGCTCCCGGCATCATCGAGACGCCCATGCTCCAGGGGCTGCCCTCCGACGTGCAGGAGTCCCTGGGCCGCACGGTGCCGTTTCCGCCGCGCGTGGGGCGCCCGGCCGAGTTTGCCGCTCTGGTCGGTCACATCATCACCAACGCTTACCTCAATGGCGAGGTCATCCGCCTGGACGGTGCCTTGCGCATGGCCGCTCGCTGACCCCCGGAAAGGTCGTACCCCATGAACACTCAGGCAGACCCCGTCGTGATCGTGTCGATGGCGCGCACCCCCTTGGGTGCGTTCCAGGGCGAGTTGTCGTCCCTGAGCGCGCCTCAGCTGGGCGCGGCGGCCTTGCAGGCCGCCTTGGCTCGATCAGGTCTGCCCACTGATGCCGTGGACGAGGTCCTCATGGGTTGTGTGCTGACGGCCGGGCAGGGCCAGGCCCCCGCCCGACAGGCCGCCTTGCTGGCCGGCCTGTCCCAGGCCACCCCTTGCACCACCATCAGCAAGGTGTGTGGCTCGGGCATGAAAGCCTTGATGCTGGCGCACGACCAACTGCTGGCCGGCAGCGCACAGGTGGTGCTCGCGGGCGGCATGGAATCCATGAGCCAGGCGCCCTACCTGCTGCCCAAGGCCCGGGGAGGGCAGCGCCTGGGACACGGCCAGATGCTGGACCACCTGTTCCTCGATGGCCTGGAAGATGCCTACAGCCCCGCCGATCGAGGCCGCCTGATGGGCACCTTTGCCGAGGACTGTGCCTCCGACCTGGCCATTGGCCGGGCGCAGCAGGACGCCTGGGCGGTGGCCTCTACCGAGCGGGCACGCCAGGCCTGGCGGGCTGGTGCGTATGACACCGAGGTCGCCCCGGTCACCGTGAGTCAGCGAGGCCAGTCTCGCGAGGTCAGCCGGGATGAGTTGCCGTTCAAGGTGCAACTGGAGCGGGTGGCCTCGCTGGCGCCCGTCTTCAGGCCCGATGGCACCGTCACGGCGGCCAATGCCAGCGCCATTGCCGATGGAGCGGCGGCCCTGATGCTGATGCGGCGCTCCACGGCCCTTCAGCACGGCCTGGCGCCCTTGGCCACGGTGTGTGGGCATGCCACCCATGCCCAGGCGCCGGCGCACTTCACCACGGCGCCAGCCGCAGCCATCACCAAGCTGATGCAGAAGCTGGGCTGGCGCACGCAGGAGGTGGACCTCTGGGAGATCAACGAGGCCTTTGCCGTGGTCACCCTGGCGGCCATCCAGGCGCTGGGCCTGCCCCCCGAGCGAGTCAACGCACAGGGCGGGGCTTGCTCGCTGGGGCATCCCATTGGCGCCACCGGAGCCCGCATCGTGGTGACGCTGCTGGCGGCCTTGCAGCGTCAGGGTTTGAGCCGCGGGGTGGCCAGCTTGTGCATCGGCGGCGGCGAGGCCACAGCCCTTGCCCTGAGCCTGTCCTGAGAGGGTTCGGCTCGTCCAAAGTTCCCGTGAGTTGAGCGTTTTTTGCACCAGATCAAGTCCAAGCGTGGATCCCTCACGAACCTGAATCGAATCCACACAAACACTGATGTCATGGACTTGTCACACGCTCGAAACGGGAGCAGACTGGTCTTCCGGTTGAACAATTCTTCCGAACTTTCAACCGGTTGTCTCAACCCTCTGCCCTCGAAAGGAGGCGGTATGAATCTGACGATCAGTGGCCATCATCTGGAGGTGACTCCCGCATTGCGCGAGTATGTGCGCACCAAGCTCGATCGAGTCACCCGACACTTTGACCAGGTGGTGGATGTGACGGTTCTACTCAGTGTTGAAAAGCAGAAGGAAAAGGATCGTCGTCAGAAGGCTGAAGTCAACTTGCACGTCAAGGGCAAGGACATTTTTGTGGAGAATGCTCACGAAGACTTGTACGCCGCCATCGATCAGCTGATGGACAGGCTGGACCGTCAGGTCTGCCGCCACAAGGATCGACTGCAGAACCATCAACATGCGCCTTTGAAGCGCCAGGGGGATGCCGTTTGGGAACAACCTCAGTGACTTTCACGTTGTCGCACCCATCATCTTTGCTTTGTGCGTGTTGAGTGCGGGTCGCCCGCGCAGCGTGGCACCAAGTTGACGGCCCTTCGGGGCCGTTTTTCATGGGATCTTTCACAAGGTGGTGAGGTCACCGTGGGTTTTGTGACAGCTGTCGTCGACAATTGCTGCGATTGCAGCATTTCCCACTTGCTGCGCTGCAGCAAAGGGTGCAGAATCCCCTGAACCGGTGGTGCCTGGGCACCGTTCCGGAGGTTCTGGATTTTTATAATCCGCCGCTCATCCGTCCTGGAGTGGGGATCAAGGTCTCACCGTCGTCCCCGCTGAAACATGATGAACAGACTATCCGCCATCCTGCCTGCCAGCCAAGTGCTGGTCGGTGTGGACGCCAGCAGTAAAAAGCGCGTCTTTGAACACGCGGGGCTCTTGTTCGAAAATCACCATGCCATTGCACGGGCCACGGTGACCGACAACCTGTTTGCCCGCGAACGATTGGGGTCGACTGGCCTGGGTCACGGCGTGGCCATCCCGCACGGGCGGCTCAAGGGTCTCAAAAACCCGCTGGCAGCCGTCCTGCGGCTGGACCACCCCATCCCGTTTGATGCGCCGGACGACGAACCTGTCAACCTGCTCATCTTCTTGCTGGTGCCCGAAGCCGCCACGCAGCGCCACCTCGAGATCCTGTCCGAAATTGCCGAATTGCTGTCGGATCGGGAGTTGCGTGAGCGCCTCAAGACCGAAACCGATGCGGCCAAGGTCCATGAGATGATCGAGCGGTGGCAGCCGCTCAAGTCCGTGGCCTGAGCCCCGACCGATCCACCCGAGCAGATTCAGCCGTCACACAGTGAGCGCCAAAGACCTCGCCATCATCAGCGCCGAAGTGCTTTTCGAGGCCAACCGTGAGGCCTTGCGCTGGGAATGGATCGCCGGGCACGCGCACCCGGAACGCCGTTTCGACGAAGAGGCCGTGAAGTCGGCCCAGTCGGCCGCCGATCTGGTGGGTTACCTCAATTACATCCACCCCTATCGGGTGCAGATCGTGGGCATTCGCGAGAGCGCCTACTTCGAGAACTCCGCCCCTGACGACCAGGAGCGCCGCATCCAGCGCATCGTCACGCTGGAGCCGCCGGTGGTGGTGGTGGCCGATGGTCAGTCGCCGTCGGACCGGCTGGTGGCCATGTGTGGCCGTGCCGGCATCCCCCTGTTTGTCACCCGCGAGCCCGCCGGTCACGTCATCGACGTGCTGCGCAGCTACCTCACCCAGCACTTTGCCGAGCGCACCACCCGCCATGGCGTCTTCATGGACATCCTGGGCCTGGGCGTGTTGCTGACGGGCGAGTCCGGTCTGGGCAAGAGCGAACTGGGTCTGGAGCTGATCTCGCGTGGTCATGGCCTGGTGGCCGATGATGCCGTGGACCTGTACCGCGTGTCGCGCTCGGCCATCGAGGGGCGTTGCCCCGCGCTGCTGCAGAACCTGCTGGAAGTTCGCGGCATCGGTCTGCTCGACATCAAGGCCATCTTTGGCGAGACGGCGGTGCGCCGCAAGATGCGCCTCAAGCTCATCGTGCACCTGGTCCGCAAGGAAACCATGGAGCGCGAGTTCGAGCGCCTGCCTTACGAGCCTCTGTTCGAAGAGGTGCTGGGCGTGCAGGTGCGCAAGGTGGTGATCGCCGTGGATGCGGGCCGAAACCTGGCCGTGCTGGTGGAGGCTGCGGTGCGCAACACCGTGCTGCAACTGCGCGGCATCGACACCTACAAAGAATTCATTGCCCGCCACCAGCGGGCCATGGAGCGCGGCTCGCTCGACTGAACCCTGTGAGCCCTGAGCCGCGGCCGGGTGGGCTGGCTCAGCGCGGTTGGGCCTTCTGGCACTCGGGCTTGTCGCACACCACATACAGCGCCAGGGCGTGGTCCTGCAGGGTGTAGCCCCTCTCTGCTGCGATGGCCTGCTGGCGCGCTTCGATCTCGGCGTCGTAAAACTCTTCGACCTTGCCGCACACCACGCAGACCAGGTGGTCGTGGTGCTTGCCCTCGTTGAGCTCGAACACCGCCTTGCCCGCCTCAAAGTGGTTGCGGCTGAGGATGCCCGCCTGCTCGAACTGCATCAGCACCCGATAGACCGTGGCCAGCCCGATGTCCGAGCCGTCGTGAAGCAGAACCTTGTAGACATCTTCGGCCGTCATGTGACGCACCCGGGCTTGTTGGAACACCTCCAGAATCTTGATGCGGGGCAAGGTGGCTTTGAGGCCACTGTTCTTGAGCTCTTCGGAGTTGTTCATGGTGGTCTTTCTCAGGACGGGCGGGCAGTGGTGGGCACCGCTAGAATGCGTGATGATATCGGGATCGCCATGGGGACACATGCCCCGGGGCCATCGCGAACGCCCATACACCCGAAAGGACACGGCCCTGATGCTGTCTCGCACTTCTCGTCGACTGCCTTTGCTGGCGCTGGCCCTGGCGCCCCTGTGGCTGGCCGGTTGCAGCACCATTCGCAATGCCACGCCCTCCGCCTTGAGCAGCCCCGAAACCATGTTCGGTCTGCTCAAGCCGTATCGGATGGAGATCGTGCAGGGCAATGTGGTCACCCAGGAAGTCATGGCCCAGATCCAGCCTGGCCTGGGCCGCGCTCAGGTTCGGGAGATCCTCGGAACGCCCTTGCTGACCGACATCTTCCACGAGAACCGCTGGGACTATGTCTTCACCATCGCCCGCCAGGGCGTGCCGGCCCAGCAGCGTCGTGTGTCGGTGTTTTTCAAGAACGACCTGGTCGAGCGTTTTGAGGCCGATGCCTTGCCCACCGAGCGTGAGTTCGTGGCCGCCATCGACCGCCAGACCGAGATCAAGCCGGTGGCGCCCAACCTGAGCCCTGAGCAGGTCGCTGCCTTGCCGGTGCCAGCCAAGGTCGAC
Source organism: Aquabacterium sp. (assembly GCA_035438885.1). Lineage (GTDB taxonomy): Bacteria > Pseudomonadota > Gammaproteobacteria > Burkholderiales > Burkholderiaceae_C > Aquabacterium. The sequence goes on from DAORJC010000096.1 coordinate 9,751, forward strand.
ACCCGTCCCAAGGTGCCTCAGGGCGCCAACCGCGACTACCCCCCGCTCGAAGCCGGGCGCCCCTGATTCATCATGACTCCCCATCCCATCGTGAACGACACCCCTTACCGCATTGGCGTGGCTGGCGCCTCCGGCCGCATGGGCCGCATGTTGATCGAGGCCGTGCAGGCCACCGACGATTGCGTCCTGGCAGGTGCCCTGGACATCCCGGGCAGTCCGGCCGTGGGCCTGGACGCTTCGGCCTACATGGGCCACAACAGCGGCGTGCACATCGCCTCTGACCTGGCACAGGGGTTGGCCCAGGCGCAGTTCCTGATCGACTTCACCCGTCCCGAAGGCACCATCGCGCACTTGCGCCATTGCCGCGACCACGGCATCAAGGTGGTCATCGGCACGACCGGGTTCTCTGACGAGCAAAAAGCCGAGATTGCCGATGCCGCCCGCGACATTGCCATCGTCATGGCCCCCAACATGGCCGTGGGCGTGAACGTGGTCTTCAGCCTGTTGCGCCAGGCGGCCAAGGCCCTGGCCACGGGCTATGACATCGAGATCATCGAAGCCCACCACCGTCACAAGGTCGATGCGCCCAGTGGCACTGCACTGAAGATGGGCGAGGTCGTGGCCGATGCCCTGGGGCGTGACCTCAAGGAATGCGCCATCTATGGCCGCGAAGGCGTGACCGGCGAGCGTGACCCCAGCACCATCGGCTTTGCCACGGTGCGTGGCGGCGACATCGTGGGCGACCACACCGTGCTGTTTGCCGGCATCGGCGAGCGCATCGAGATCACCCACAAGTCCTCCAGCCGTTCCACCTACGCGCAAGGCAGCCTGCGCGCCGTGCGCTTCCTGGCGCACCAACCCCATGGCCTGTTCGGCATGGACGACGTGCTGGGGCTGAAATAAACATGGA
>DAORJC010000097.1:0-10558 GCA_035438885.1 Aquabacterium sp.
ACCCCGCAGGCGGCGTTTCATCAACACCGGCAACGTCAGGCCCAACGCGCCCGCGTGCTGGGCCTGGTGCTGCTGCCTTTTGAGGCGGACCACACGGTGCCGCTGCGCCGTGCACCGGACGTGAAAGAGGCGTGCGAGGCCGTCTGGGGCCCGGGCACGGTGCCTTATGTGGCCTCGCTGCGCGAGCTGCTGGGCCTGATTGGCGCGAATGAGTGGCGCAAGAGCGGGGTGGACATCCCGGCCGTGGGCGGGCGCATCCATGCGCACCATGGGGTGTTCTCGCCCGTGCGGGGCGAGTACGTGGGCCTGGTCGCCCAGGCCCCTTTGCCCGCAGACCGAAGCCTGGCGTTTGACATCGGGGTGGGCTCAGGCGTGCTGAGCGCGGTGCTGGCCCGCCGGGGCGTGGCCCGGGTGATCGGCACCGACCAGGACCCGCGCGCCCTGGCCTGTGCCCAGGAGAACCTGGACCGACTGGGGCTGATCGCGCAGGTGCAGTTGCAGCAGGTGGACCTGTTCCCGAGCGGGCAGGCGCCGCTGGTGGTGTGCAACCCGCCGTGGCTGCCGGGCAAGCCCAGCGCGCCGATCGAGTACGCCATTTACGACCCGGACAGCCGCATGCTGAAGGGCTTTTTGAAGGGCCTGCGCGAGCACCTGAGCCCGGGCGGCGAGGGCTGGCTGATTTTGTCGGACCTGGCCGAGCACCTGGGCCTGCGCACCCGTGAAGAATTGCTGGGTTGGGTGCAGCAGGCCGGTTTGCAGGTGCTGGGCCGGCTGGATGCGCGCCCACGGCATCCCAAGGCCAACGATGCGAGCGACCCGCTGCACCAGGCGCGGGCCGCCGAAATCACATCGCTGTGGCGGCTGGGCGCCGCTTGAGGCGGATCTTCAAGCCTACGGGAATCATGGTGAAGGACATCAGTTCCTGAGCCTCGCCGCCGTCGGGGGTGTCGATGCCCTCGATCTCGAAGTTCTGCAGCAGCATGGCCATGGCCATCTTGATCTCCAGCAGCGCCAGGTAACGGCCCGGGCACACGCGGGGGCCGGCGCCAAAGGGCATGGAGACGCGCTTGGGGTTCATGGCACCCGCCGCGCCGTCTTGCGCCAGCCAGCGCTCAGGGCGGAAATCCTGCGCGTTGGGAAAACACCGCTCGTTGAGGTTGTCGTGGCGCAGGATCATGAAGATCACGGTGCCCTTGGGCACGGCCACATCGCCCACCACGCCGTCCTTGAGCGCCTCGACCACATGGAAGGGGCCGACGGGCTTGAGGCGCATGGCCTCGTTGGCGCAGGCCTCGATGTAGTCCAGGTCGGCCATTTTTTCAGGCGTCCAGGGCAGGGCCTGGTTGGCCAGCCCCATGACGCGGTCGACCTCGGCGGTGGCCTTTTGCAGAGCCTCGGGGTTGCGGGTGAGCAGGTAGAGCATCCACGACAGGCTGGTGGCGGTGGTGTCCTCCCCGGCCAGCAGCAGGGTGAAGACGTTGCCCACCACGTCGTCGTCATTGACGCCGCTGCCCGGTTCGTCGGCCGCCACGATCATGCCTTCGAGCAGGTTTTGCGGATGGGCGCGGCGCTCAGGGTCGCGCAGGCGCTCGCGGGCGTCGCCCACAAAGCCCTTGATGGCCTCGTTGACGAACTTGACGCTGCGATCGAGTTCCCGGTCCACCGGCAGCTTGAAGTAGCGCCAGTAGGGGATCACGGCATTGGTGCGCCGCCACAGGGCCGGGAAGATCTTGTCCAGGTGCTGCTGGATGACGTCGTCGTCCGACTCCAGGGTGTTGGTGTCCTTGCCAAAGGCCAGGCCGGAGATGGCGTCCACCGTGTAGCGCATCAGCTCGGCCTGCAGGTCCAGCCCCCCGGGCTGACCCATGGATTGGAGCCAGCGCTTCTTGAGACGCTCGGTGACACGCAGCAATGCAGGAAAGTAAGCCCTCACATGCGTTGGCGAGAAGCTGGCCATGACCATGCGGCGCTGGTTGGCCCAGGATTCGCCTTCGGCCGAGAAAACGCCGGGCTTGATGCCCATCTCGACCACGGTCTCCAGCAACTGGGAGGGGCGGCGAAAGCCGTCGGGGCGGTCGCGAAAGAGCTGGCCGTTGATCTCGTGGTCGGACACGACCATCAGGTCGTTGCGGCCTAGGCGGACCTTGAGCATGGGGCCGTACTCGGCCAACCAGCGCTCCATGTCCAGGTGCAACTGCGACAGCTTGACCTGCAAGGTGTTGCCCACCACCGGCCAGCCTTTGGGGCCGGGCAGGTCGGACAACTGGCGCAGCGGCCGTGCGGGGGCCTGAGGGGACGGGGGAGTGGCAAGTGCAGGGTTCATGCGCGCCACTGTGGGGCCGTCGCGGTGACCCGTCAGTGACGCCGCACGCCACACCATTGGCCGCGGATACCAGCTCAGGGCAAACACCAGCTAACATTGGCCCGTGGCCCATTCAGCTCCCTCTGCCAACGGTGGTTTCAGCGCCAGCTATGCCAGGCTGGTGTTCGAGCACGTGCGCACGCACGGGCTGGCCACCGAGGGCGTGCTCGAGGCCCTGGGGCTGCGCGAGGCAGATCTGAGCAGCAGCACGCTGCGGGTGCCGGCCCGGCGGCTGACCCAGGCCCTGGGGCTGGCCAGCGCCTTGTGCCAGGACCCGCACATCGGCCTGACCATCGGCCAGAGCGTGCGACCGGCCCACATGGGCAGCCTGGGCTATGCCCTGACCAGTTGCGCCGATCTGGTCGATGGCCTGGCGCAGTTCGAGCGCCTGCAGTCCCTGATCTGCACCGAAGTGCATGTGCACCACCGGGTGGTGGGCGACCAGATCGAGAGCCACCACGAGGTCATCGGCGATGTGCCGCGTGACTACCTGTTCTGGAGCTTCGTGATCGTCTCGCGCATGGCGTTTGCCCGCTGGGTGGCCGGGCGGTATCTGGTGCCGCACCAGGTCGAGCTGCCCTGCCCGGCCCCGGCCGACCCGCGCCCCTTGAGCACCTACCTGGGCGCGCCCTTGCGGTTTGACGCCCCGGTGGCCTGCGAGCGAGCCCCGGCCGACTGGTTGATGCTGCCCAATCCCAACGCCGACCCGCACGTGCACACCGTGATGAGTGCCATGACGCACCAGCAGTGGCAACAGACCAGCCAGGAGGGTGACCAGCTGGTGGGCCAGTTGCGCCAGCACATCCGCCACAGCCTGCAGCAAGGGCAGGTGCCCACCCTGGAGGCCCTGACCGAGCGGGTGGACACCACGCTGGGCGTGTCGGCCCGCCAGTTGCAGCGCCGCCTGGCCGACCAGGGCCTGAACTTCAAGGACCTGGTGGAGTCGGTGCGGCGGGACCAGGTGCTGCATGAACTGCGGCACACCGGCCTGCCCTTGAGCGCCGTGGCCGAGCGAGCCGCCTATGCCGAACCGAGCTCCATGCACCGCGCCGTGCGCCGCTGGACGGGGCTGACCCCGGCGGGCGTGCGGGCGCAGGGGGTGGCACCAGGCGAGCCAACCGAGGGCATCCCCCTAGGGAAATCAGGGCTTCAGAAAGCCTGAGAATCGTCCGACAACCAGAGACATACCTTTTAAAACACTCGCGTGACAACCACTCCTGTCAGTAACGAAGAGCTTCAGGACGACCGGCTGCTCTCTCGGAACGAACGAACCCTGGTGGTGCGGCAACAACTGGCCGATGGCCAGACCGTGATCATCAAACGTGCGTTCAGCACGCAGGGACAGGCGCGCCTGAACCACGAAGCCAGCATGTTGCAGCGCCTGCGCGGGGTGCCAGGCGTGGTGCAGCTGGCGCCCGAGCAGGGCGTGGAGGGGCTGCGGCTGGAAGATGTCCATGGGCAACCCCTGGGGCAATGGCTGGCGGACCGATCTCCCACGATCGAGGAGATCCTGACCCTGGCCATCGGCATGGCTCAAGCCCTGGCGCGCGTGCACCACCTGGGCATCCTGCACAAGGACATCAACCCCAGCAATGTGCTGGTGACCGGGCCCGACCTGAAGGTGGTGCTGATCGACTTCAACATTGCCAGCTGTTTTGTGCAGGAGCGGCTGAGCTTTTCGCACGAGAGCAACATCGAAGGCACGCTGGCCTACATGTCACCCGAGCAGACCGGGCGCACCGGCCGGGCCATTGACCAGCGATCGGACCTGTACGCCCTGGGCGCCACGCTCTATGAGATGACCACGGGCCGGCGGCCGTTCGAGAGCGACGACCTGCTGGAGATGATCCACGACCACCTGGTGCGCCAGCCGCTGCCACCGGCCGCCCTGGCGCCGCACCTGCCGGAGGCGCTGTCGGACATCATCCTGCGCCTGCTGGAAAAAGAGGCCGACCGCCGCTACCAGAGCGCCGAGGGACTGGCCCGGGACCTGGTCCGCCTGCAGGAGCAGATCCAGGAAGGCCACGCGCACCCCTTTGTGCTGGGACAGGATGACTTTCCGCTGCGGCTGGTGCCGCCCTCGGCCCTGGTGGGGCGCGAAGCCGAGCTGAGCACGCTGAGCGACTCGCTGATCCAGGCCGGGCAGGGACGCAGCCGGGCCTTGCTGGTGGCCGGCGCGCCCGGCGTGGGCAAGAGCGCCCTGATCAACGAGCTGCAACCCCTGGTGTCCGCACGCCGGGGCTGGTTTGTGACCGGCAAGTTCGAGCAGTACCAGCGCGACGGCTCATCGGCCTCGGTGCAAGCCCTGCGCGCCCTGGGTCGCCTTTTGCTGGCCGAGCCCCAACAAGAGCTGGACCGCCTGCGCGAGCGCATGCGAAAGACCCTGGGCGCCAACCTGGGCCTGGGCCCCTGCCTGCTGCCCGAGTTTGCGCTGCTGCTGGGCTCCATGCCCAAGGTGGAGGTGGACAACCCGGTGGAGGCCGAATCCCGCATGATCCAGGCCACCGTGGACCTGCTGCGGGGGGTGGCCTCTGCCGACAAGCCGGTGGTGATGGTGCTGGACGACCTGCAGTGGGCACAGGCCGTGTCGCTGCGCTTCCTGGACGCCCTGCTCACGCAGGAGCGCAGCTTGCGAGGGCTGTTGATCGTGGGCGCCTACCGGTCGGCCGAGGTCGACGCCGCCCACCCCATGCAGGTGATGCTGGACCGCTGGGCCTCGCTGGGGGTCTCGCCTCCCGTGATGTTGCTGGGCAACCTGCCGGCCCCGGACCTGGGCGCCATGATCGGCAAGATGCTGCGCCTGCCCGGCGAGGACGCCGAGCGGCTGGCGCAAGCCCTGTACGACCGCACCGACGGCAATCCCTTTGACACGGTCGAGCTGATCAATGCCTTGCGGCGAGATGGCCTGCTGACCCGCCAGGACAACCACTGGCAGTGGGACGATGTGGCCATTCGCCAGCATGTGGCCGACTGCGATGTGGTGGGCCTGCTGGGCCGCCGGGTGGACCTGCTGCCAAACGAGGCCCGCGAGGTGCTCGATGTCATGGCCTGCCTGGGCGGCGAGGCCCACATGGCCCTGCTGGAAGTGGCCTGCGCAACAACCAGCGCCGAGATCGAACTGCACCTGTCGGCCGCCCTAGAAGATGGCCTGGTGGTGAGCCACCAGGGGCACGCCCAGGAGCTGCACTTCCGCCACGACCGGGTGCAGCAGGCCGTGCACGAGCGCATGGCCCCTGACCAGGAGGCTCGCACCCAGCTGACGCTGGCGCGGCGCCTGGCCGCCCACCCCAAGTTCAGCGCACTGGCGGCCAAGCAGTACCTGCAGGTGCACGAGGAGCTGACCGACACCGACGAATGCCTGCGCGTGATCACGGTGTTCCACCACTCGGCGCAGATCTCGCGGGTGGTGAACTACGAGCTGTGCGAACGCTTCCTGGACGCGGCCATTGCGGTGATGACCCGCCTGCCCGGCGAATCCCAGAATGCGGACCTGCTGAGGCGACTGCAGACCGAGCAGCACGCTGCGCTGTACGGCCTGGGTCGGCTGGACGATGCCGACCGGGTCTACGAAGCCATTGTGGCCAACCAGCCCGACCCCGTTCAACGGGTGGACGTGGCCGCCGTTCAGATCGCCAGCCTGAGCAACCGCAGCCGCCACAAGGACGCCGTGGCCATTGGCCTGGCCTTGCTGGAGGACCTGGGGCTGTCGCAGCCGACCGACCTCAAGATGGCCATCGGCATGGCGCTGATGCAGATGTCGACATGGATTGCCGGGCCTGACAAAGAGCAGGACCTGACCCGACCGGAGTTGTCGGATCCGCGCCTGCTGGCCCTGGCCAAGATCTTGAGCAAGACGCAGGTGGCGGCGTTCTTCTGCGCGGCCAAGATCGGCTCGTGGCTGACGATGGAGAGCCACCGCTTGTGGGTGGAGCACGGGCCCTGCCCGTCCTTGATGGCCACGCTGTGCTCCACCCCCATGCAGCTCATTGCCATCGGCGAGGACTACCAGGGCGCCTACACGCTGGGCAAGCACCTGCTCAAGGTGGGCGAGGTGCGTGGCTACGAGCCCTCCACCTCGGTGGCGCGCTTCCTGTTTGCGATGAGCCAGCTCCACTGGTTCGAGCCCCTGGAAGACGCCGTGCAGCACTACCGGCGCTCTCGCGAAGGCCTGTTCCAGGCCGGTGACCTGCAGTACGGCATCTTCACCTACGGGGTGTGGACCAACCTGCTGGACACCGCACCCAACCTGGACCCCTGCATCGAAGAGATCAATGGCGCGCTGAGCGTGTGCGCCCGCAGTGGCGACCACAACTTCCTGCACATCTTCCGGCCCAGCATGCAGCTCTACAAGACGCTGCGCGGTGAGTTGCCGCCGGACACCCCGCCGGGCGCCTTTGGCGATGACAGCTTTGACGAGGCGGCGCACGAGGCCTCCGTGGTCACCCCCACGATTGCCACCACCTACTTCCATACCATGCGGGGCCTGTCGGCCGCCATCTTTGCCGACGATGCCGAACTGCACCGACACGCGGAGCTGGCCTTCCCGCACATGAGCCGCACACCGGGCTGGTACATCTGCTCGCACGTGCACCTGCTGCGCGCCTTGTCGCTGTGCATCCGCCTGCATACCACGCCTGCCGACGCGCAGGCGCCTTTGCTGGCCGACCTGGACAAGTCCCTGCGCTGGCTGACCCGTCGGGCCAAGGATGCGCCGTTCAACTTTGGCGCCATGCAGCGCTGGATCGAGGCTGAAAAAGCCTGGGCGCTGGGCGATGTGTGGACGGCGCTGTCGGGCTTCAACACCGCCATGGACGAATCGCAACTGCGCTCGCGCCCCTGGCTGCAGGCCTTGATCACCGAGCGGGCCGGCCGCTGCCACCAGGCACAGGGCCTGGCCCACAGTGGTCGCCCCTTGCTGCAAGCGGCGCACGACCTGTATGAACGCTGGGGAGCCCTGGGCAAGTCGCGGCACCTGCGCACCACCTTCCCGGAACTGCGCGCACGCGTCCGCAAGAACGGCACGGAGAGCAGCATTCGCAGCTCCATCGTGTCCAAGGACATGGTCGATCTGCTGTCGGTGCTGCGCGCCTCGCAGGCCATCAGCTCCGAGACCAGCCTGACCCGCCTGAACGCGCGGGTGGGCAAGGTGCTGGGGGCCATGACCGGTGCCGAGACGGTGCTGCTGGCCCTGCGTGCCGATGAGAACGCGCCCTGGCAGGTGTTTGTGGCCGAGGGGGATGACTACCGCACCATCACCCTGGAAGAGGCCATGACTGCCAAGCGTCTGGCCGGATCGGCTTTCAGCTACGCCGAGCGCACGCGCGAGCCACTGCTGCTGAACGAGGCGCTGCGGGACGAGCGCTTCAACCGCGACCCCTATGTGCAGGCCTTGCCGCACTGCTCCATGTTGTTGTTGCCGGTGTTGAGCAAGGGCGAGTTGCGCGCCATGCTGGTGCTGGAGAACCGCCAGAGTCGATCGGCCTTCTCGACCGACCGGCTCGATGCGGTCACGCTGGTGGCCGGGCAGCTGTCGGTGTCGCTGGACAACGCCTTGCTGTACGCCTCGCTGGAGCACAAGGTGGCCGAGCGCACCGCCGCCCTGGAGGCGGCCAACCGCAAGCTGGAACTGCTGAGCGCCACCGACGGCCTGACGGGCGTGGCCAACCGGCGCAAGTTTGACGAGACGCTGGAGCGCGAATGGCACCGCAGTGTGCGCATGGGCACGCCGCTCGGCCTGGTCATGCTGGACATCGACCACTTCAAGCTCTACAACGACCACTACGGCCATCAGGGCGGCGATGCCTGCCTCAAGTTGGTGGCCAGCGTCCTGGCCGATGGCCAGCGGGCCGGGCTGGACCTGGTGGCACGCTATGGCGGCGAGGAGTTCGTGCTGCTGCTGATCAACACCGATGCGGCAGGCACCCGGGCCGTGGCCGAGCGTGTGCGATCTGCCGTGGAGGCGCTCAATGAGCCCCACGCCGACAGCTCACACGGCATCGTCACGATCAGCGTGGGCTACAACTCGGTGCTGCCGAGCCATGCCCTGCAGCCTGCTCAGTTCATCGAGCAGGCTGACAAGGCGCTCTACGAGGCCAAGCGTTCAGGCCGTAACCGCGTGTGCGACCCGACCTGAGCCAGTGCCCTGCGGTGCCGACTGGGCCGCGCACTTGACGAAGCGGTAGTCGGCCGTCTGGACCTTCAGGGTCTCCAGCCAGTAGCGCCAGGTGGACTTGGGCCAGATCGCGAAGTTGATGCCATCAGCGGTCTGGTACCAGCTCTTGCAACCTGAGGACCACACGGTGCCCTTGAGCGCTGACGTCATCTCGCCCAGGAAACGTGTCATGGCTTCGGGCTTGACGTCGATGTAGTCCACGCCCTTGTCCTTGACCAGCTTCATGCACTGGATGATGTAGTTCACCTGCGCCTCGATCATGAAGATGATGGAGTTGTGGCCCAGGCCGGTGTGCGGGCCGACCAGCTGGTACATGTTGGGGTAGTTGGCCGTGGTGATGCCGTAGTAGCTGGTGGGACTGACCTTCCAGTCCTCCTGGACGGTGTGACCGTTCAGGCCGCGCAGCTCGAAGCTCTTCATGTAGATGCGAGGGTCGACGATGAAGCCCGTGCCCAGGATCAGGCAGTCCATGGGACGCTCGACACCGTCGCTGGTGACGATGGAGTGCTCACGCACCTCCTTGACGCCTTCGGTCACCAGCTCCACGTTCTTGCGGTTGAAGGTGCGGTACCACTTGTTGGAGATCAGGATGCGCTTGCAACCCAGGGTGTAGTCGGGCGTGAGCTTCTTGACCAGGGCCGGGTCATTGACCTGCGAAGCAATGAAGCCCTTGAGAAAGCCCTCGCCCATCTTGGCCAGCCAGGGGTTCAGGATGGGCCACACGCGGGACTCGTTGGTCCAGTAGCAGCGCCAGCGGTGCAGGGTGCGGGTCAGGGGCACGGCCTTGAACAGCCACTTGCGGAACAGGCCGTATTCACGCTCGTCGCGCGGGATCACCCAGGCAGCGGTGCGTTGCAGCACGAACAGCTTTTTGGTGAAGGGTGCCATCTCGGGCACGTACTGGATGGCGCTACCGCCGGTGCCCAGGGACACCACGTTCTTGTCGCGCAGGTCGTAGCCGTGGTCCCACTGGGCCGAGTGCATGACCTTGCCCTTGAAGTTCTCCAGGCCCTTGAGGTTGGGGATGGCCGGCACGTGCAGCGGACCGGAGGCCAGCACCCAGTGGTGGGCGATGATGGTCTGGCCACCGGCGGTCTTGATGGTCCAGCGGCCGGTGCCTTCATTGAAGACGGCGCTGATGACTTCCTGGTTGCACTGGATGTGCGGGCGCAGGCCGTATTTTTCGGTCACGTCCAGGATGTAGTCCTGGATCTCGCTCCAGGGGGCGTAACGCTTGGACCAGTCGCTGCGAGGCGCGAAGGAGTAGGAGTACATGTGCGACTGCACGTCGCAGGCGGCGCCGGGGTACTGGTTGTCGCGCCAGGCGCCACCGACCTCCTTGGCCTTTTCCAGGATGACAAAGTCGTGGACGCCCGCTTCCTTGAGCTTGATGGCCATGCACAGGCCACCGAAACCGGCACCGGCGATGGCCACTTCGACATGGCGGACAGAAGGCGTTGAATTTTGAGCAGTCATGGCAGCACCTTGTGGACGGTGATTGATCGGTTTCGGCTTGTCTCCGAAGCTGATGCCATGGTGCTGGTGCGGCGGCGTTCACGCCATGCTCGAACGCCACCAGAAATTGATCTTTTCGGCCACAAAAGGGGTTCTGTGGCCGAAACAGGGGGGTTTTTGATGCAGATCAAAGGCGTGGATCGGGGGAGCGCGGGGCTGGGGTCTGGGCTGACTGCCGGTCGGGCTTCATGTGGGGGGTCCCGCTTTCAGCGGGACTGCCTTGCGGTGCTCGCGCCGAGGTGGTGCGGGAGAACTCGCTGCGCGGCCCACAGGCCGCTACGCTCAAACAGCTCCCGCAAGTCAGATGACGATGCGCGCTGCGCGCGCCCACCTCGACGCTCCGCTCCTCAGCCCCCACAAGGCGCCCGGCCGGCAGTCAGCCCAGCCCTTTGCGCCCCGCTGGTGGCACGCCACGAGCCCGCGACCGTGGCGTGGCACCAGAGGGGCAACCAAAGCCGAAGAGCAGTCCCGCGCAGCGGGACCGCCCACATGAAGCCCTGCCAGCCACC